>CAIZES010000042.1 GCA_903932045.1 uncultured Silvanigrella sp.
ACTTGAAATCACGCGAACAGTCATGATACCTCCACAAAAGTAAGGAACGATATCAGGTTTTCCGCGCGTTGTCTACATTAAATGGCCTCCACACCCGATTACGACACACCAAAACAGAACCTGCCATCGCGCCGACAAAAATCGTGCCGCGCCAAGACCAATCACGGTTAGAACTGCAACACTACCCGTGGCGAGTAAAAGAGCGTGCGCGATAGAGAGTAAAATATCATTCATAGAGCTGACTCTCTTTGGATGCCACAATGCGTTTAAGTTCAGCAATATCAGCTTCCGTTAGCTCACTTGACTCAATAAAATGAGCGAGAAGAGGAAGAGTCATCCCGCGAAATACTCGCGTTAAAAAGTTTTTGCTCTCCTCGTGAACGCATTCATCACGATTTACAGAAGGAGAGAATCGATACTCCTTACCACTAGTCTCGCAGCGTAATGCTCCCTTTTCAACAAGCCGATTGATGTAGGTGCGAACCGTTTTCTCGCTACCCGGGCGTTCCTGCGTTAGCGCGCCACAAATCTCGGCTGCCGTTCGAGGGGATTTCTCCCACAATAAAAGCATAACCAACCACTCCGCTTCTGATATACGAATGTGTGCCATAAATTCTCCAGATTACATTTGTACTCTACAATCAGATTACAACTGTAATTCGATGCCAGTCAATGCGGGAAAATTGACAGTTCAAAATCGAGGCGCGGGCTATACTGATAAGAGCGCCCATCTCACGACAGGAGATTCCATGCATCCTCTTTATCGACGACTTCGAAACGAACTCGTAAAGCTGGCGAATCTTGAAACAAAGATAGGCGCTGAAAAATACTTTCGAGGGGTGATAAAATTTCATGGAGTAAAGACCCCAAACCTGAACGCTATCTACAAGAACGTTTCTCTCGCGAGGGTTTACGCTACGCCATCGAAAAGACGCCCACGAAACTCCAGATAGAAATTCTTGGCTAACTTACGCAAGAGTTCAGATATCATAAAACGAAGACACTGACGAACTCGTCATGAACACTTAGAATTTTGTATTTTTGGATAGGCGGGATATTTCACTTCCCATCTTCCAAATATTTTCTCAATTCATCGTCATCAGCTAATATTTCAGTTGCGTTTTCTTCCGTTAAACGGTTGCGATTAAACTCCTCGTATTTTTCCATAGCCAAACGGTCAGCCACTTCTTTGCTTATTTTACCAGCATTGGTAAGAACATCACGTTCGTTAAACTTGAGAAAGGCGTCTAGTTTTTGTCGCCAATCACGCATAAATACTTGTCGGCGTCGTTTAGCTTGGTCTTCGGCATAGTCAAGATACATGCTCACTATGCGGTTCAGTCCTTCTATTTCTTGTTCGTTCAAATAATTCTTGGCCACAGTAACATCACCTTGTCTTACCTTTGTGCCACTCCATGTAGTCAAGCCCATATTGGGTTTTGTTGCATCAGCACGTTCTGCAATAAGCTCGGCTGCTGTCTTTCCTGAAATGGCAAAGTGCAGCTTGTTTTGAACAATGCGAAAAAACTCTTGTGTCTCTTCAGACTTTGGGTCGTAGTCAACTGCAAGCTTGTAGATGTCGCGCAACTTTTGATAAAAACGTTTTTCACTTGAGCGAATATCACGAATACGCTCAATAAGTTCATCGAAATAATCGGAACCAAGGTTGCGCCCAGACTTTAGGCGTGAGTCATCCATTGTAAAGCCTTTTACGAGAAACTCGTTTAGGCGGTCGGCAGCCCAACGCCTAAACTGCGTACCGCGAGCAGACCTAACCCGAAAGCCTACGGCTAAAATTACTTGTAGGTTATAGAATTTTCTGGAACGCTCAACTTGCCTTGAACCTTCAGTTTGAACTTGTAAGAATCCCTTACATGTTGACCTCTCGTCCAACTCACCGTCGCTAAAAATTTCTTTGAGATGGAGCGTGATATTTTGTGGTGTGGTTTGATAAAGCTCAGACATCGCTGCTTGAGTCATCCAAACAGTTTCGTCTAAAAGTCTAACTTCAACCCGTGTTTTACCGTCTTCAGTGAGATAAAAAAGGAACTGACCTTTTTGGTCTAAATCACCATTCATGCCGCGACCTCCTTTAGGGATCTACACGATTAACAGGGTACGAAAGCTTAATGCGCTAGACCTATTCTTGCTTGAATAAATCACATAACAGAACTTTTCAAAAGGGCTTCCGCATAAACAACTCTAGCCGTCTGAGCCGACGGAGGTCAATTTTTTGTGGGTGTTTACGACAACCCCGCCGTTGTACGAGAGCGGGAGCGATATATTGAAATTTTTGCTTCACCACTTTGCACTATTTGAATAAGGGTATTAAATTCTGATGCATTTAGCCGCGATAATATATGATATATTGCATCATTTTTCTTTTTGGTTTGAAGTACAAATCCCATAGCATTAGTAGCGCCATTTAAAGCTATAACTTTACTAATTTTGTCTGGATGCTTGGTGGCAAAGGCAAAAGCCAAATGAGCGCCATAAGAGGCCCGCCAGAATGACATAGGCTGGGCTAACCGTGGCGAGTGCATCGTGGCAAATGCATCGTGGCAAATGGAACGTATACGAGGAATGTTGCGGCAGTGGAAAGCCGAATTAACCTATGCCCTAAGTTCACAAATCTCCCTGTTGGAAGTACGAGATTACTATCTCCCAGCACCTATTAAATTCTGGCTGTGAAGGCTTTATTTCTCGCGTGGCAGCGTTCCAGCCTCTACGCAACATCGAGGTGTCGATAGCACTAAAAAACTCGGACAAATTCTTGGGAAGCAAAGTTTTTCGATACTCAAACGTCTTCAAAAGCGCCTGTTTCAAGATGCCGATGTCGCACCTAGGCAAGAGAATCGATAAATCAAAAACATCCTTTGATCTTAAATTGTCTGGTCCTAAAACCACAATGGGATGAATTTTTTCAGCGCAGATTGTTTCCACTGGATATACCAACCAACTGATCTCTTCTTCACCGTCGTTGACCACACAGAGTTCAATTCCACCGCGCCTGGCGTAACTGGATCACCTACTCCAAGATCGATATGCAAAATTTTTGCTCGTCGGATGTCTTTCAATGTTGACCATTGGATAAAAGCCAACTCGAAATTGGAGTCTGAGGCCACCGTAATCGCTCTGTGTCTTCAGAATCTCCGACGATTCGTAATGAAACCAAACGCCATCACAAAGGTCTTGTTGCATTGTTTCAGGAATGAGTTTTTGAGCCTGTTCAAGGGAACATTCATGTAAAACGGAATTAAGGTCAATTGTATAGCGAGGCGATTCGTAAACTTGCACGCAAACAAAAGCACCTTTGAAAATCATAGACCTTGCCAGTTTTGCATCTGACATAAGCCTAACAATCGCACGCTCTATAACAAATAGGTGAATACATCTTCAAAACGTGATCCTTTTTTCAATGCAATGGATTTGAGCTTTTCTTTGGATTTAGCAGCGCTGCTTTTGTCTAATTCATTCGACATTGAGCGCCTCCCAATGCTTCAAAATAAATTTCTCTAGTGATAGCTTTCTTGCTAGAGCGAGTACTTTTGTGGGTGATGTGAGATCGGTCTTAAAGGCCCGTCCTGCGGCCAAGAAACAATGCTCCAAAGTCATTTTGGTAGAGTACCGAAACGCGTCCACAAGTGCTCGCTCCACGCCAGCCATGTGTACCAGCCCCTCAATGACTTCGACGCCTTGTAGGTTAACTTCTGAGCGAATCACACGGTAAGTGTTTGAGCGTTTGTTTCTGCCTGCAGCGACCCATATGGTCTTGGGAACAAAGTTGAGAAGGCTATGAAAATAAAGGGCCGAAAGGCCTGCAATGTAGGAGTTTGGACCCATTTTGGCACAGGCGACTGCTAACTCTTCCAGGCCTGGATCCATTTCGGCACCCGCCTTTTTGAATATTCCTTTTTCAAGTCTCAAAAGCACGCCAGCGCCGCAGAGGCGTTTTAGAGAAGCTCGGTTGAGTCCATGCTTCGCCGCTTCCGTGCCCGAGAAGATAGCGGGCAGGGTTATAAGTTTAGCTTCGGGGCCCGTGTGCGTGTGTTTTCTGTTCATGATACGAGTTTACCATTTCCTACATTTTTTGGCAAATTCGTATCAGACCCTTTCTATCAAGATTCTAGAGATTTCAATCGATAAACCACTTAATCCAATTCGGCACGGCAACTCCCGGGATGCTGAATACCTCTCTCTTCGGAAGTCACTGCGTAGATATTCATATCTTCCCAGGCATTGTCTAAAAATAATCCGCGCAACCGCACCCCTTCGTGACGCATGCCTACTCCGCGAGCCAAACGCATAGAGCGTTCATTATTCAACTGTATCGCGGCTTCCACGCGGTGCAGTTTCAAGTGCCGAAATGCAAAGTCGATGACAGCGTTCACCGCCTCCTTACCAAAACCCTGACCCCAAAATAGCGGAGAAACACTATAGCCTAAGTAACAATTGTGAGCGATTTCACGATGCACTCTCATTAATATCACACTTCCAAGAAACTTCTGCTGCATTTTCGAAAATAAAGCGTAATCGTAGGCCAAATCTTTTTCTCGATTTGAGGCTGCCTCGCTAAGACGCTTCTCAAATTCAGCAAGGTTTAACTTGTCTATGGTGAGTCCTGGTTTGTCATACTCATTACCGGCTGTAGGGCGGGAAAGATGCGATTCCTTCCATGCCTCATAGTCAGTTAAGATGAGCGGGCGAATCACCAATCGTTCCGTCTCAATCCGAAAGTCCACGCATCCTCCTGATAACTTCACTAAATAGGTTTCAATGTTTCCGTGGTTAATTCTTTTTCAAATTCTTCAATGGAAGGTAGCTTTCCCTTCAACTCTTCTGGCAACATCTCTTGAATTTTCCACTCTGCAATACCCATCGGTTTAGCCATATCTTTCAATGCCCATTCTGCTATCAGCCGGTCTTTTTCTCGACACAAGATAAGACCAATACTGGGATTATCTGTATCTTTTTTGAGCATGGCATCGACCGCTGAGAGATAGAAATTCAGTTTTCCGGCATACTCTGGCTTAAATTCTCCTGACTTTAGTTCGACAATAACAAAGCAGCGCAGCGTTAAATGGTAGAACAAGAGGTCGAGATAAAAATCTTGCCCGCTCACTTCAAGGTGATATTGTTTTCCTACGAAAGCAAACCCCGTGCCTAACTCCACCAGGAATTTTTGGATGTGATTCACTAGTGCTTTCTCGGCGGAACGTTCTGAAGCGGTGTCCCCCTGTGTAAGAAAGTCAAAACAGTAAGGATCTTTGAGCGTTTCCTGCGCAAGGTCAGATAGCGGCAATGGCAGCGTTTGATGAAAATTTGTGGGGGCTTTGCCTTGGCGCTCATGGAGCCGACTTTCGATTTGGAACCCAAGTACGTTGCGACTCCATCCCGCTTCAAGCGCCTTTTCCGCGTACCAAAGGAAAGTGGTGGCATCTCTGGTTTTGTCGAGCAGGAGACGGATGTGACCCCACGGCAATAGTGCCACAGGCTGTGGCACTATTTGGCTACCTGGCCATAATTCAGATAATGCCTTCATATATTTAAGATTTCTCAAGGAGAATCCCTTGATATCAGGAAACTCGCGTTGGAGATCAGCGGCGAGTCTCTCAACAACCTTGGTACCCCAAGCGTTCTCGACATCCCGCTGGCGAAGTTGCACGCCAAGCTCCCAATAGAGGCCCACCAGCTCCGCGTTGACTGCCAAAGCTGCTCTCGTTTGCGCAAGTCGAACGCGACTCTTGAAGGACGCAAAAAACTTTTCATAGTAATCAGTCCCTAAAACGGCTTCCACATGCTTTCCCTCGCGTTTTGTGGCTAGAAGCAGAAACACAGCTATGTCTATCATCACGAAATTCTTGAATCAACGAATTCACCCAAATCTTCTCCCCAAGCATTACGGATGCTTTTCCTGATGTTTTTCAGGGCCGAAAATCGAATGTCCGAGGGAAGAACTTGACTCTTTTTCGTCGGATAAGCTTCGCACAACATCGTCAGAACCCTTCGCGGCTCACTTGTGTACATCTTTGTACACGTCGTTCGCCGCTCAGGAACCTTCCTCGTTCTGCTCGCTTCTCCTCGAAAACGTAAAGACACAACTTCGGAAAAATTATTTAACGATTCACCTATGCCCTAAGTTCACAAATCTCCCTGTTGGAAGTACGAGATTACCATCTCCCAGCACCTATTAAATTCTGGCTGTGAAGGCTTTATTTCTCGCGTGGCAGCGTTCCAGCCTCTACGCAGCATCGATGTGTCGATAGCACCAAAAAACTCGGACAAATTCTTAGGAAGCAAAGTTTTTCGATACTCAAATGTCTTTAAAAGCGCCTGTTTTAAGGTGCCAATGTCACATCTAGCCAACAGAATCGATAAATCAAGTGCGCCGCGAAAAGGGCGCCAACTCTTGCGGGTGAGAGTCCCGCCAGCAAAGGAGACACGAACCATGCTGTAGCGAACATTGGGCGATTTGTCTGTAAAGGCAGTCGTCAAGCGTATGGAGCGAACTTCGTAGGCCGGAATGC
>CAIZES010000043.1 GCA_903932045.1 uncultured Silvanigrella sp.
AGCGATACCTATGCACCCAAGGCCTCAGGCCAGACGGGTGGTTTTTGAACAGTTGTTGCAACAGAAAGCTTTTGATCGCAGACTTGCGAGCGAGAAAATCTTGTTTGTAGTAGAGTTCATTCAAAATGTTCTTAATGTCGTAAAAGCGTATCAAACCTTTCTACGGCAGTGGGTGAAATTTTTTTGGGAGCAAAAATCGTTCTTCCATGGATTTGTGCCACCAGTTTTTGGTATTCTAAAGGATTCATTAGATTTAGTTTTTGCTGCCCCAAAACAAAGTGTTCTGTTCGGCGCATTCTAAAAAGATTAAAAATCCGGTAGCACAAGGAATGATGTCTATCCTCTTTGTACTTTCCAATTTGGATGTACATCGGTTTGAACTGAGAAGACACGAAACCTGCTTTGTATGCGGCATTGCATTGGTCATAATTAAGTATCCCAGGGGCAAATTCGGTTGATCCAGTTTGCCCTTGTTGCCACTTTAAGACACTGAATAACATGTCATCCAAACTTTCTGGACGCAGTCCAACAGAAGCAAGCAATTGTTCTGCAATATCGTCTGCTTCTTGTTCTTCTGTGTACCAACCCACCTTTTGAATTTCTAGCTGGTCTCTTGCGGAAATAATTTGCGACTTTTGGTTGGTGCTTTCAGCGCCAATTTGTTGCACAAAGGCGTCAGTGGAAAAGGGGGGATTTGCGGAATTTCCAAAAATTGGCGAACTTGCCTGCGCGGCCTTATCAGCGGAAGTTGAGACTCCGGCAATAACTCTGCTTCCCATGGAAAACCAATAAGCGCTCAAATAGTTTTCCCGCAGAAATTGTGGTCCACCTTTCACTGGAATTGTTTGAAAAAAAGGCTGAAGCGTTTTTTGAGCTTTCAGCAACAGCTGTTTTTGGGTTGTGTCAAGACGTCTAAAATTTGTGTGCACCAAATTTTTGAATTCCGCTAAATTGAACAGAGTGAAGAGATTGTCACAGATGTTTTTGTTAATGATTGTTGATGAAACCGCAGCATTGCAAACATTTAGAAAATAGTCGGAAGCGGCAATGGGTTTTGCGAGTTTTGCCATATATTCATCGGCACTTAATTTTCCTGCGAAGTAGTCTGAATTGATGGAACCACTTTCATCTAAAAATGTTGCAGCAGGGGCCGATATTCCTAATACGTAGTGAAAAATTTCGGATGGATAAGTTTCCCCAGCAATGGAACCTTCCAAAATCTCACGCTTCGCCAAATCGGTTAGGGATTCGTAGTTTGAAATTTCGTCATCGCTGAGTCGTGCCGACGCGGGGGGTAAGCCTATGGGATTTGTACTGCTGTTATCTCGATAAACAAAATCCAACACTTTTCTGGTGTCAGTGCCGTGTGCTCGGTAATAGTGACCGAGTTCGTGCGCCATTGTGGCTACAACCTGCTCCTCGGGGAGGGCTTTCATGAGTTCTGAAAATACCACAATTGCATTCGCGGTTTGCTTAGATTGAATAGACTTTGCTGATTTAAAATAGATTTTTCTGCAATCGGTTCCTCGGAAAACAACATGGGAAGGATTTTGAAATTCGCCCAGGCACGTTATCTTTTTGTAGCGAAGATAGGCATTCCAGCGTTCTATGAGTTGTCCAAAATCATTTGGACGCGTGGGATTTATTCCAGCCATTCCAAAAACGGTGCTTCCACCTTGCTCTATATTTTCTAGTGACAATGCATTTGATGTGCCATCAAGTCCGTCTGGAATTTGCACTTCCGCAGGATATGTTACCTGTGCTGGAAAGTTAAATGCGTTGAGCACGGGGGCAGGAATAATCAAAATGTGTGGTTTGGGAATTTGCGGCATATATTTTTGTCCCCACAGTGTTGCACGCAGACGAGTGTCCATAAGATCTACCCACGCCTGCAATTGCTGCGCTAGCGGATGATTTTCTTCGACGGGTGCTGCCACATTCGGAATACTAAATTGTGAAATAATCATGCCCTTTACAAATTCGTAAACGTCTTTGCGCTCAAGATTTACCCAATGTGTGCCATTACGTCCCGGAACAATTTGAAACCGAGAAATAGCGCCGGGAATTTCTCCCTCGTTTGTTGAATCACTAGCGCTATTAAAAGCACGGGATTTACACCCTGAGAGAAGCAATGCTGGTAAGACACTGATGAGTGGCAGTGCCACTTGCCTTTTGGGGGATCTGACTTTTTGAGTCTGCGTATTTGTTGTTCCAATTTTTAGCATGCGAGTTTCCTTCTGACATAATTTTCAAACAAATGTTTTTGAGGGACGCCTTGCGAAAAAGCTGCCATTTTTTGTGTGTGGTAGCAATGTACCACCGGTATCTGCATTTGTCAGTCGGCTGTTTCTTAGGAACAGGGCAAATTAGGAACACGGCAAATTAGGAACACGGCAAATTAGGAACACGGCAAAATTAAGGCCCACATATTCAGGCTGGCCAATTAGCCAGAATTGTGTTACTGTGTTTTTCATTCGGATCCTGTCGGCTTGTTGTGCAGGGTTTGTGTGAACTGGGAGGTTCTTTATGTTTGAATTTCGGGCGCGCTTTCGTGCAACACTTTGTTCCGTGTTTGGTTCCGTGTTTGGTTTCATGCTTTGGGCAATGTCTCTGAATTTGTATTTTCAGCAAGCTGCTTTGGCAGATGGGATTGTTTGGCATACCGAACGGCTTACGGCCAATGGGGTTGGATGCGCTTTTCAAGGGGCTAATCCTAACGCGTGGGTGATTGCAGCTGGCAACGATATCTCTATTGTTTATTCTGCTTTGGGACAAGAATTTCGAGCCCGTCGGCCGGGGGTTTTGGTAAGCGCTTGCAATTTGGTTATTCCGGCTGAACTTGCGCCCGGGTACTATGTTTCTGCGGTTGATCAAAAGTTTCTTTTTGGAATTGCCAAAAAGAAGGGGGCGGACGTTGAGATTGTTGCGATGTCTAATTTTGCGCGCAGACGCCCCAATGGCGATGCAAATTTAGGTGATTCGAGAACGAACATGTCTGTAGCGCGTCTGACCTTTGGCGCCAACGAAGAAGTGACCAAAGCTTTGGAAGAAGTTTCTATGCCTCCTGTGCGTGTGATTGCCGATGGAAATCCTCGGGCAAATCCTGATGCCCCTTTTGAGCGTTTCTGTGCCCGCGATAGAGCGCGCGACCTGAACTTTCAATCGATAATGCGCATCCGTGTTGTGAAATCGCAAGCCGACGCGGAAGTGAGTGTTGCAATTGATGGCCAAGACCTACGCTTCAATATGGCGAATTCAGTTGCCCCTTGCCCGTCGGAACGCAAACCGCGGCTTGGCGAGCGCACATCCGAGCATGACCACTGATTCAAGCGTCATCTTTTCCACTCTTTATTTTCCTTAACCTTTCTCTTGTGGCCGACTTCTGTGTTACCTTTATCCTGTTATTCACCAACATAGGAGAATGTTATTCATGGACAAGCAGCAAATGCAGAATGTGGGATTTGGAGTTGTTGCGGGACTCGTTTTGGGTGCTGTGGGCGTGTGGAGTGTTTCAAAAAATTCTGCTTCGTCTGCGGCGCGTTCCTCGTGTTTTTTGGCGGGGCATGGTGGCGAGAGCGTTTTGGCCTCTATTGATGGAAATGAGATTTCTGGTTCCAATCTGCCGCCCGATCTTCAACAAACATTCTTGGAGGCGGAAACCGATCATTCGCGACGTTTGGCCGAAATCTCCGATGAAGTTGCGGTGCGTTTTGTTGCAGCGAAAGAACAAAACAAAAGCAGCGGAGTTTCGAATCTGCCAACATTCAAGGAGTTGGTAGGCGAAGCTGTGAAGGATTCGGATATTCGGGAATTTTATGAAAAGAACAGCCAGAGTTTTCCAAAAATGAACTATGCTCAAGTTGAGCCCATGTTGCGACGTCATTTGGAACAACAAAAGCAGAATTCGTTTGTTCAAAGTAGGTTGGGCGATCTTAAAAAGAATAATAGACTCCTTTCAAAGCTGCCCATTCCTTGTGGCCCCAAAGCTGCTGTGTCGCTTCCAGGTGGGTTGCCTTCGCGTGGAACGGGTTCCAAGGTGGAGCTCGCGTTTTTGTCCGACTATCAATGTGGTCCATGTCGCTATTTGAAAGCTTCTCTTGACGGTTTGCTCGATCAAAATTTGGAGCGCATGAAGCTTGTGTCGGTGATGTATCCGGGCAACGCTGGTTCTTCAAAAGAATATCTCGTGCGTGGCGCTTTTTGTGCAAATAAGCAGGCCAACAATGAAAAATTTTGGAATTATCACAACTCGGCTTATTTTTCGGAAGTGCATTACGATAACACTGGCAAGGTTGTTGATTCTGGTGATGTCAAAAAGAGTGCCTTGGAAGCTGCGAAGCGGGCCACTCTCGATATGGCTACTTTTGAAAAGTGTTTGAACGAAAAAGATGCCGATAATTTTATTGCGAAAACCAGAGAGTATTTTGGCAAAATCAAAGTTGATCAGGCTCCGGCGTTCTTTTTGAACGATCGTCGTTTGGCAATTCCGCCACAACTCAACATTGACGAAGTTGTGTCTGAGGTTATAAACGAAGCTGAACCCGCCAAAAAAACAGTTCAAGCCAATCCAAAAGCTGAGGCTACAAAAAAATAGAAATGAGTTTCATAAAGGTTCGAAGTTTTTGGAACTTTATGAGTCCTGCTCAAAAAGAAGTTGGGGAGGGGACTCGGCGTCGTATTCGCGCATTGGCGTTTTGCAATATATTTGCTTTCTTTTGTTGTGTTATTGCTCTTGTAATTGCTGCAGTTGTTCCTGGTTTTATGTTGCCATTGGTCGCTTTTCTTTTGGTAGGAATGACCTTTCTTATGTTTTGTGCTGCGGTTTTTATTAGAATGGGCAAAACACAACTGGGAGCAATGATATTTTTGTTGACATTGGTTTTGTACATTTACATTCGCCCATGGATTGGTATCCCTCCCGAAAGAGTTGCTCCATTAATGGCCTATGCAGTTGCTATTCAAACGGTTGCAACACTCTTCCTATCGTTTCGTGGGGCAAAATTTATTTATGTTGTAAACGTTGTTGGTTTGATTGCGCCTTTGATTGTTCTTCCGCAGTATCGCACTTTGGGTGCTCAGCAAATTCTTGTTTTTGCCTTGATTCAGATGAGCTTGTTGATGTTTATTGCAAAAATTCATGAGAAAGAACGCGAAATCGCAGCAAAAGCCACGGCGAACAAGGCTATGTCTGAACTTTCCTCTCGCCTTGCTCATGCCTTGAATAGCCCTATTAATACAATCAAAATCTGCACTGAAATCCTTCAAAGTGACTTGTTGCCCAACGCAGCTCAAAATGAAGACCTTCGTCTCAATTTAATGCAGATAAAAATGTCAACAGAACGAGCTGCGCTCATTGCAAAGGGGTTGCATTTTATTGTGGAAACGAAGGGTAATTGTGTGCGGCAAAAAATACAATCTCTTTCTCTCGCTCTAAATGCCGCGGAGTGGTTGGAAAATGTTTACGGTGCAAAAATGGTGACTGTTAACATACAAGAGGTTTCGCGCGACCTGCGAATCTTTACAAACGAGGAAAGATCGCTTCATCTTGTTTGTATTCTTTTAACAAGTATTGTGAAACAAAATAAGACTTCGCTGTGCACAAAGATTGCCATTGCCACTCACTCCACCGATTGCTGTGTCGAACTTTGCTTGGGTGATTGCAATGGCAACGACAGGAATGAAATTTTGGCCATGATAGGAAACGATCTTGTTATTCCGAACAAACCTGATCAAGACGAAAACCTGGAAGCTGGAATGGCGCTCAGGCTCGCTAGCCGAATTGAGGTAGAACTTGTTATTGGTTACAACATGGAAAAGGAAAAGTACATTCTTCGTTTTCCAAACCAGCAATTGAAACCAATTGTTTATGAATCGAGTCCTTTGGGTTGAATATTCGTTGCGTGTCCAAAGTCTTGACTTCGTTTGCAACAACCCTTTGTATCATAGTAGCCAAGCTATTCTCCAAAAACGTAACGCAATAGTCAGGGCCATTGCATCTCATCAAGCTTGACTTGGGATCGGCCACATCGACATCCACCACATCGACATCCACCCGACACGCGGCACGTCGAAGACCACGAGTTTCTGTTTTCCATCGGGACTAAGAGTTGTCAAGATTTTGTCATTCACGAATTCAGGTTGAGGCTGATTGTAAAAGATTTCTCGTCCTGAGTGTAATAGATTTCGTTGCACAAATCGTGTTTCGATTTTTGCCGCTGCAGGACATCTTTCATGTCAAGCTATGTAAAACGTTTTATTATTGTTGGCCCATCTGTTGTTGGCCTATCTGTTGTTGGCCTATCTGTTGTTGATGCCTGCAACCAAAGGTCGTTCAATAACGCTTCAGAAAACTCCTCAGTGTAACCCCTACCAGGCACGCAAAACCTATATTTGCAGTGCACTATTGGTCAAAGTGCATCGGTATCTGCGAGTGTTAATTTAATTGGAAATGTTCTTCGTTACAGCGCTAATTACCAAACAACAGATTTTTCAAATCCAAAACTTGCTGCAGAAGAGGTTAAAGCCGCTAATAACCAGCTAACTCTGGAGTTGCGTGGCGCAAAACCCATGACAGATCTGCAAGGAAAACCATATACAATTCGGCAACTATTCGTTACCGATTCTCAAAACAAAGTCATTGTGAACGGTGTTCAGCTGA
>CAIZES010000044.1 GCA_903932045.1 uncultured Silvanigrella sp.
ATATGCACAGTTTATGGCTTCATTGTTTGTTTCGAATGCGAACGCAAAGATGGAAGTGGCTCAAGCATCGTTTCAAAGAGCGACCACGGCTATTTGTTCATTGGGAGATATTTCCGGTCAGTTTAAGCGGAGCCGGATGAGGCGAGAGTCTCACGTCCGGTTCTTGTGAAGGTGGAGGTCCAACTCCTCCGGCTTACTCTCCGAACACCTACAGATTACAGACAGTGTAACCTGTATAGGAAATTCTAAACCAAAGGTTTGATTTTCTGCGTACAGGTTACGTAAACTGTAACCTATGAAGGAAATACTAAAATTGCCTGCTTCTGAAGACAGAGAAGCATGCGTTGGTGGTGAGGCCCCGAAGCCCTCGGGAGTGAGGATTGGGGGTCAACTTACCCACAGATCTTTTTGAAGAGCCAGATTCGCCCCTCCGATGGATCTACGCCAGCAGGAAACGCGCCTTCCTATAACATTGCAGATGCTAACGTTCATTTGACGAGCTTGACGAGCTTGACGGTGTCTGGTTCAGCGATCAAAACTTGGTGTGACGGGCTTAATGAGCAGAGTTTCTTAGGAACTCTGAGCTCATGGAATTTTACTGGGCCCCAATATCTTGCTCGCGGAGACGCTAATACCGGTACCACTGTTTGGAACATTTCTATTCGCGAAATTATCGCTGTTTCGTTCGCTTTATCTGATTCAGATCGCCAACTCATTGAGGGATATCTCGCCCACAAATGGGGCACCACCAATTCTCTTCCTAGCGACCACCCTTACAAGTCGGCTGCTCCTTAAGCGCAAGAGGTGGGTGGCGGTTGTTACGCCTCTATTGACATGTGGTCAATTTACGACGTATAATAGCCGGATGTGAGTATGGTGGGGTAACTATGCATGTTTATTGAAAGAGCTGTTGCCGGTGGAGTTCAAAAAAGCTCCAAAAGTGTGCTTTTGCTTGGCCCTCGACAAACCGGAAAGTCAACGCTCATACGTAGCATCAAGCCCGATGTCACTATCAATCTTGCAAGAGAGACCGAATATCTTGCCTTCGCCAGAAACCCGGGAGAACTGGAAGCGCGCCTTCGAGCCACTAACATCAAAACAATATTCATTGATGAAGTTCAGAGAATACCTTCGCTTTTGAATACTATTCAGGCAATTATCGACGAAGGAAAAAGTCCGCGATTTTTTCTCACGGGCTCAAGCGCCAGAAAACTCCGACGCGGACACGCCAACCTTCTTCCTGGTCGCATTGTTCATTTTGAACTTGGCCCGCTTGTCGCTGCCGAACTAAAAGACAAAATAAATTTGGAACAAATGCTGAGGTGGGGGAGTCTTCCTGGGATTTGGACTGCGGAGAATTCTTTCGAGCGCGAATCGGTTTTGGATACTTATGCGGCAACCTATGTGCGCGAAGAAATTCAGGCGGAGTCCCTCACGCGCAACTTGGAAGGATTCTCTCGATTTCTTTTTGCAGCCGCTTCGCGAGCAACACGCAACATCGACTTTAGCAAAATTTCGGTTGAGGCTGCCATTCCGCGCACGTCTGCCATTCGGTACTTCGAAATTCTAGAAGACACTCTCCTTGCAACTCGTGTGGAGGCGTTTTCAAAATCATCGGTCACTCGAATTGTTCAGCACCCACGATTCTATTTTTTCGATAACGGAGTTCTTAACGCTCTTCTCGGAAACTACCACTTATCACCCGACAGAATTGGATTTCTGTTTGAGAATCTTCTTTTCTCACAGCTTTACTATTCCGCAAAAGCATCTGGAAAGCGTATGCGCATTTCCACATTCCGCACAGAGAGTGGGGCGGATGTCGACTTTGTTTGCGAAATTGATGGACATCTCTTTGCTATCGAAGCGAAGGCATCCAAAAATATTGGCCAGCGAGATCTCAGTGGCTTGGCGAGTTTTTCATCTTTTTACAAAAAAAAGTTCAGCCCCATTGTTGCTTATTTGGGTGACGTTCCCAAAAAAATTGACGGCGTTGAGATTCTTCCTTGGACAAAGGTGTTTGAAGCAATTGGGATCGATGGGGCTGCCCAGTAGGGGACTACACGAAGTAGCGAGCGGATATCCGTTCAGTTAAAAACAAAATGTGTGTGTGAGCAGCATGGCATCAAGGTTATGGAAGCAATTGTTCGAAATCGCGTTTTTAATTTGAGTCAAATTAAGCCAACAATCTCTGAAAATGAGTCAAATTGACACAAGATATTAAAATGAATATACTTAGAATAGGGGAAAGCGAGGTTCCTGTGTTCAAGAGAAATATTCCACTAAAACAGATTCTAAGGTCCAAAAGCATTCTTTTGTTGGGCCCTCGGCAAACCGGCAAGTCGACGTTACTAAAAGCGACCTTCCCCAATGCTCTGCTTTTTGATCTTCTTAACAACAAAACATTTCGCTCCATTGCCGAGAATTTTGAAACATTTAGTCTCACAGTAGAACGATATTTGCGACAACAAAAGAACCTTGAGGGCGCAACTTCAACAGTGATTATTGATGAAATCCAGAGGCTGCCAGAACTCCTAAACTCAATTCATCTGCTTATTGAAGAGCACAAAGAGGCTCGATTTGTGCTCACGGGAAGTAGTGCGCGAAAGCTTCGCCGAAAGGGAACAAACCTTTTGGGAGGTAGAGCCTATCTACAAAAGATGCATCCTATATGCTCAGCGGAACTTTCAAGCTGGCCCGATGCCGGCAAATCATGGCAAGATCTCATTGCCATTTCTGCACTCCCAGCAATTCTTACATCTGCCGATCCTGAGTTGGAGTTCCAAGGGTACTGCGATCTCTACTTGAGAGAAGAGATCGAGGTTGAGGCCAAAATCAAAAACCTTGGTGAATTTTCGCGTTTTTTAACAGTCGCTGCGGGAAATAATGGGCAACAAATTGTTTTTGAAAAAGTAGGGGCACGAGCTGGAATCTCTGCGAAAATGGCGCAAGCCTGGTTTCAAATCCTAGAGGACACTCTTTTTGGACAGCTTCTGCCAACCTTCAAAGAGACGCAAAAACGCGAACCCGTAAGCAGCCCCAAGTTCTATTTCTTCGATGCGGGGCTCGCGCGTTTTCTGCAAAACAGGAAAGAGGTGCCAATTTTCGAGGATGGAAGCGACTTAGAGTGCTTTATCCTGCAAGAGATCAACTGTTGGTGCGACTACCAAGTTAACCGACCAGCGGTGAGTTATTGGCGGACAAAAAGCAAAGCAGAAGTCGACTTTATTATAAGCAAAGGAAAGAGACACATCGCTATCGAGGTCAAAACTACTCGTAGGCTTAGCGAGCACGATTTTTCAAGCTTGAAACTTCTGGCCGAAGAAGAGTCGCTATCGATAAAACGCATGCTTGTTAGTCCTTGGGTCTTGTCTCATGATCGCAAGGATGGAATCGAAGTTGTCTCCGTTGACGACTTTCTAGAGCTGCTTTGGAAGGGAAAACTATTTGATGAAAGGACGAAATATCTATGAGCAGTTCGCCAAAAGGTTTTAAGCGCTATTCTACACGAGATTATCATGCCGCTCTTAGAGAACTCGTAGAAGCAAAGCGCCTTTGGTAAAATAATTAACTTCGCAAAGATATCGGCTGACGTAGGCATTGCCGATAAGACTGTAAAATCTTACTACCAAATTTTGGAAGACACTCTCCTTGGTTTTTTCCTCGACGCCTATCATCCTTCGTTTCGAAAACGCTTCTCCTCTAAGCCAAAATTCTATTTTATTGACGTCGGAATTGCCAGGTAATTGGAGAATCAGTTGAGCATAAATCCACTTCCGTCAACGAGCTATTACGGTGAAGTTTTTGAGCAGTTTATTTTAGCAGAAATCTATAAATTGATACATACGCTAGATTTAGACTACAAATTCTCTTACCTCCATACAACTCACGG
>CAIZES010000045.1 GCA_903932045.1 uncultured Silvanigrella sp.
ACCTCCAGGCGCCCAAGGACTAGATCCGGAGTGGTTGGGCACCCTTCTCCGTGGGGACTTCAATGGTTTTAGCCATTTGGCACCCCGGCCAAAGCGCGCCTCGTGGCGCACAAGTGATCAATATTATGTTACTTTTATTCAACTCATTTTATCCACGCAGCCTGCTGGATGTGGGTCGTAACCCATGAGCACTCCCTGTGGTAAACCATACCGAAGCACAGGGCTTAAAAGAGCTGTTAAATTATTGCGACCCAAAAGAGCATTCCCCATTCCCGTTCCGCAAAACCCTAGGGGGCTAGGGAACGGGAACGAGGGAACGGTGAACAGCTCGGAATTTTCTTAGGACCTCACGCAGCCTTCCTTGCCTTGGCCGCAATGCTTCGGAACACCGACCTCACGAAGGCGAGTATGCTTGGCAACGCTGGAGATGTTTGTGGCCATCCGGCCTCGCAACAGCACCATCACCGTTTCCGCAAAGTCTTCAGCAGGGTTCTCCATTGCGTATGCGGTCATGAAGTCGCGGGGATCGAGCCCTTCTTCTGGATATTTGCCACCGTAATTTGTTCCAAAGACCCTTCGGAACTCACTGCTCCGGCGCACAAGGCCCGGGAAGTGGAACGCAATGGCATGGCCGTATTCGTGGCGAATAGTATCGCGCAAAGTGCAGGATTCGTCTGTCAGCCATGCAGGATTTGTGGAGGGGGTGTGTTGTGGATGAGAAATCATTCATGACGCATTCCTACTTCGGCACACGCATTTGGGATAATATGCGGCGCGGTGGGGTGCGTAGAATTACGGGCAAGGATTGTTTGTGGGGGGAAGTGGATCGCTGCTTGTGGGTGAAACGGATAAAGTTTTGTTTTGAGTGGAGCGCCTGGGCAAAGTATCAACGGCAGCGCCTCCTGATGTGAGCTTGTCATCCACGGCATGGAGCGATGCTATTGGTAAGTATCCGTTGTAAAGAAGCATGGATCCGCTGTCGCCTTCCTTTAAATATATAACTTGTGGGCTTTTGGGAGTGAATATTCGGAAAAAATTGTTTGATAGAATAAAGGAAAGGTCGATTCCATTAAGGGGCGCAATATTTGATAGGTTTTTGAATTGTGTCGATGAAATTAAATAAGTCTTTGTGCTTTCGCTTGTCATTTTTTCTCTCACAAAAAGATTGATGGAATTTTGAAGTGCCGTCATTTGAAGGGATAAGCTTAACCAACGGCCAGACTCTGCTGAGTTTTGACTCACAGGCAACGAGTGGCTGAAGCCTTTTTGTTGCGCAAATTGCGCAAGAGTGAATTTTTCGAGAGTCGGGATATCGGATGATTCTATTATACCAGAATTGGGGTTTTGGTTGAAAGTGTACTCAAAAATATCGCTCTCGATAGCGGCATCAAATATTGGAAGATATTGGCAATATGCAGTGGATTCCTGAACAGAAATATTTGGCAGTGGATTGAGTTCTCTCCAAGTGGGGTTGGAGCGGCACCATCGTGCGATATCAACAAGCAATGCTGTGTTTTTGAATCTTGAAGTTGTCCCTAGTTCAAGAAGATCTTTTTGCATTTGTTTGTTATCTGCACGGCGATTTTTTTGTGAAAACACAGATTGATCGGCTTGAATAAAAAGGTCCCAAATTTCTTTCGCCTGATTTTTTGTGGCAATAGACTTTTCGAGTTCTGATCGGGTTATGACAACAGGCATTGCGGCAAGTTCGATGGGCGAGAAGCAAAGCTCCGTGTTTGTCGGCGTCATCTGGTTTTGTATTGTTGAAGAATACAGGGCCCGTTCATAAGGGGTTGTTTGTTCTTCGAAGCGAGTGGGATCACTTGCAGCTCGGCATTCCGATTCTTGTGCGAAGTCGAAAACGTTGTTGAACGAAAGAATGAGGCGAGTGAGTGTGGCATTTTGTGAGACGCTGTTTGCAATATTTTTGATTTTTGTGTTTTGTGCTGCAAAGGGATCTGCGATTTCGAAGGAATCGAAAAAGAGGCCTTTTGTATCGGTGAGGCTGAGTCTGGGATTGAGCATTGTTGAATTCATATTTGCAACAGATAAAGGGGTGCAGTGTGCCGCAGTCCAAATCAGAAGATTCACAGAGTTCGTGTTTACAGACTGAACATCTGCGAGAGCGTGCACATTCGATTCGAGTATTCGAGCATTCCCGACAAGGCATACATCGATGCATTTGCGACAGAATGCACACAACCTGCTGAATTTGTTTTGGCGGGCGAACACCCATGAAGGCAGCTGAGCATTGTGAGGTGAAAAATGGTGACTTTCATGAGGTTTCTCCTCGTGTGGAAGTCAATCAGTATTCCCGTGCTTCATGTCACTCTAGTCGGTCTTTTATGTGGAAAACTTTAGCAACTGGAAACTGTCAGAAATTGGAAATCTTGAGGAATTTTTGGAAGTCCTCAGAACAGAAAGTTTTTAGCTGTGAGTGTGTGCTGCATTTTTCCTGAAGTTGGCTTTAAATTTACTACGGCACTTAGTACGGCACTTAGTACGGCACTTGGTAAGGCGCTTAGTAAGGCGCTTAGTAAGGCGCTTGGTAAGGCGCTTAGTAAGGCACTTAGTAAGGCACTGACTACGGCACAAATTGAATTGTCCAGAAATCGGCAGCCAATGTTGGCTCTGTAAGATAACTGTATGGCATGAGAAAATATCCATTTTGCCCCCATTCGGGGCCCCAGGAATTGCGAATGATAAATTGATTGTTGACATCGTTGTATCCAACGCAAAGTACAGCATGGCCTCCAAGTTGGCGTTCTTGCGGATTTGGCATGGGCATGATGCCTGTTTTGGCAACTTGTTCGGTTTCGAAACTTTCAAATACAACGAAGCCGAAAACAATTGGGTGCCCGTTGGCGAGGCACGATTTGATGCTTTGCAATGTTTGTGGGACTCTGGAATAGTCTGTTATAATCTCCTTTTTTGCAGCAGCATAAACTGTGTCGGGCGGTTGTTGCAAAAAGCGTGCATTGGGCCCCTGGGTGTCGCTGTAGGGCCAAAGAGATTCGTCGCAAAACCCCCATTTGTTGAGCGCTTTGATGCCGTCTCGAAGCATTGCGCCGCTATCGCGGTCGGTGCTATTTATCAGTGAGCGTTCGTTCCAGTAAATAAACAAGCGTGAAGGAATTTTTTTGTCTGATTGCTTTTGTTTAATTTCGTCGAATTGCACAAGGCCGGCAAGAGCATTGGCGGTGCAACTTCCAAGATGCCCTTGGTTATAAACTTGAGGACACCATTTTCGCAAATCCACAGAGGGTGGCAGCGCTTTTGGGGGTGTAACGGCCAAGAGGTGGTCGCGGGTGTCGCTTGTGTCTTTGATCCAACCATATTTTCGAGTTGTGGAGTTAGCCATTATGAGATCCTTTTGTTGGCTTCGCGCAGTTTCGTTTTTCGCGTTTACTTTGTCTTTTTTTATCTTCTTTATCCTATCTACGATTCTTGTCTGAAACAAGTTGTGCAGTGTTGTTGGCACTGTGGTGTTGTTGGCACCGTGGCGCCTTGGTGCTGTTGACGCTGTTGACGCTGTTGGCACTGTTGGCACTGTTGGCACTGTTGGCACTGTTGACGCCTTGGTGCTGTTGACGCCTTGGTGCTGTTGACGCCTTGGTGCTGTTGACGCTGTTGACGCTGCACCGCTTGCGCAGTATTCGTATCTGCCCCTGCATTGTAGGGAACGGTTGCGCGAGACTGCCAGAAACCCAAAGGAGCTCATTCTTATGACGTCACAAAAAGTTGCACTTATAACGGGCGTTACGGGTCAGGATGGCGCATATCTTTCCGACCTTCTTTTGAAGAAGGGTTATCAAGTGCACGGCATTAAGCGTCGCGCCAGTTCCTTTAACACACAGCGTGTTGATCACATTTATCAAGATCCTCATTCGCCTGACACTCGTTTTACTTTGCATTATGGCGACATGACCGACAGTACAAATCTCATTCGCATTATTCAAGAAGTTCAGCCCACTGAAATTTATAATTTGGCTGCCCAGAGTCATGTTCGTGTGAGCTTTGAAATTCCCGAGTACACCGCCAATGCTGACGGTATTGGTACTTTGCGGCTTTTGGAGGCAATTCGTATTTTGGGTCTTACAAAAAAGACTCGATTTTACCAAGCCAGCACAAGTGAACTTTATGGAAAAGTACAAGAAGTTCCGCAGACCGAAAAAACTCCGTTTTATCCGCGAAGTCCGTACGCAGTTGCAAAAATGTATGCCTATTGGATTACAATTAACTTTCGTGAGGCCTATGGAATTTTTGCTTGCAATGGAATTCTATTTAATCATGAAAGTCCGTTGCGCGGGGCAACGTTTGTAACTCGAAAAATTACCCGTGCCGCAGCGCGAATTAAATTGGGCCTTGATAATTCTTTGTATCTTGGAAATATGGATGCAAAACGTGACTGGGGTCATGCCAAGGAATATGTTGAGGGCATGTGGCGAATGCTTCAGGCCGACACGCCATCCGACTATGTGCTGGCCACCAATCGTACCATTCCCGTTCGCGACTTTGTGCGTATGGCATTTGCACAAGTTGGTATCGAATTGGCGTTTCGTGGTCATGGTGATCAAGAGGAAGGTTATTGTACAAAAACAGGCCGCGTGCTTGTTAAGGTGGATCCGGCCTATTATCGGCCTACAGAAGTTGATTTGCTTATTGGAAATGCTGCGAAAGCAAAAAAAGAATTGGGTTGGGAACCTAAAGTACAGGTTGAAGAACTTTGTAAGGAAATGGTTATTGCCGACCTTTATAGAACCGAGCAGGAGCTGCACGAAAAAAGAGAAGCCGGTGAAACCGCAGAAGAGCTAGCTCACACCGACTCCGCTTTTTTGAACTGGTATCAGAAAAAAGGCTATGCATCAGCAGGATGAGTTTGATTTATATTCAGTAAGTTGGGATAGGAATATCTGTTGCTGCGGCGGGCAAATCGCTTGCCGTATAGAAACTGATTTCCGACTCAAGCGAGGTTTTAAGATCGGTGCAATTTGTGACATCTGCCTGTTGAGCCTTGGTATCTGATGCAAAACGGAAGTCAACAACGTTGGTGTCGTCGAACGTTGGTGCCGTCGAGCGTTGGTGCCGTCGAGCGTTGGTGCCGTCGAGCGTTGGTTGGCCTCCGGCGCTGCCATTGATTTTGGCTTGAATGAGGTAATACTTGCCAGCCCCTTCTGAATAGCCGGTGGCACGGAATGCTTTGTAGCCTGTGTCTCCGGTGTTTTTCCAAAGGCAATTAAACTTGAATTGGTGCGTGACGGTATTGCCCTTTAGGTAGCGCCGATTGGTTGTGTCCGACTTATAGCCCAAAGAGTTGAGGATGACATCGTTGGTTGCCGAGTCTTTAGAGAACCTCCATGCACCAATTTCGCCGCCGCTGCTGCTGCCACCCAGCACACTCGATTTTGCTGGCATGTCCATAAATGCAATAATGTTTTGCGTGATGGCGGTTGCGCCCCATGCGAGCGGAATATTGACGCCGCTGAACATTGTTCTGAATCTCCCCACGGCTAAAGCCGGGGGGGTCTGAAGGAAAACACCTCAAGCTCTGTAAGTGATCACTAGCCGAGTCGTGCATCTCCAATTTTAAAAAAGTAAATAGTCATAAGTTGTGTTTTCCGGCCGGAAAG
>CAIZES010000046.1 GCA_903932045.1 uncultured Silvanigrella sp.
CGTTGAGGATATTTTACAACCCTGAAAGGGTTGCATCGCACCACCGCGATTTGATTCAACTCCTTCAGAGTTGATTTCGCTTCGTGATTGAACCCAGCGTAGCCGGATTCCATCCGTCAACGCTGGGCTGATGGATTTAATCCTTTCAGGATTTTTCTCCGCGTCTTTGCGCCTCTGCGTTAATTTTTTCTTCGCAACCTTCGCGTTCTTCGCGCGACAAACCAGTTCTTCGGCCAGTTGCCAAAGCCGCGCATTAGTTATTTTCTCTTTCGGATTTTCGGCGATGCCGAAAATGCGCGTCAGCACGCGGATGACATTGCCATCCACAATTGGCGTGGGCTGATTGAAAGTGATACTGCAAATCGCGCCAGCGGTGTAGCGGCCGATTCCCGGCAGCGCTAAAACCTCGTCAAACTTTTCAGGAAACTTGCCGTCATGTTTTTCCACGATGACCTGCGCGGCTTTTTGCAGATTGCGAACGCGCGTGTAGTAGCCGAGTCCTTCCCACAGCTTGTGGATTTTTTCTGAAGGTGCTTTCGCGGCGGCTTCAATCGTCGGCAGTTCGCGCAGCCAGCGGTTCCAAAATGGAATCACCGTTTTCACCTGTGTTTGCTGCAACATTATCTCGCTCACCCAAATCGCGAAAGGATCGCGCGTGCGCCGCCACGGCAAATCGCGGGCGTTTACGGCGAACCAGTCCAGCAACGCGGCGACGAGTTTTGAATTTTTAGTTTTTAGTTTTGAGTTCAAGAATTTGCCGAACCGCGAAATACACGAAATACGCGAAAGATTAAATGAAGAAAATTTTATCGCGCGGCAATTATCTCAAGAATTGTTGACTTAATTCACTGGCAAATGTTCACTCGTTATGATTAAAACACCCCAATTAAACCATGCGCTTGCTCAAGTTAAAAACCTCAACACTGGCTTGGATTTTTGCCATTGTTACGATACTTCTTCATCTGGGGAGTTTCTATCTGGTTGCTGCAGTAATTAAAAACCAACATCTTGCCGGCATCTGGCAAAATTCTTCGAAGATTTACTGGCCTGCACTTTTTCTGGTTCAAATTTTCGGGCGATTTGCAAACGGCAGCGGTCCGCTATTTGGCATGGTTTTAATGATTGCAGCCGCGCTGTTTCAATGGTGGCTAATTTTTTGTGCGCTCATTTCGCTGGCTCGTCTTTATTTTCGGCAACCTCCAATCAGCAAGGTTTCAAAAATCGGGATTGTCGTCGGCACATTGGTTGTCTCCGTATGCTTTTACAAGATGAGTCCCCAAGCTTTTGGCGATCCTCGCAGCCCGTTGGAGCGAGCCATGTCTGCCAATGATGTTCAAGGCTTCGAGAAAATCCTTAAATCAAACCCTTCACTGGCAAATAAAAAAGTCTGGGCAAACAATACACCGCTAAACGCGGCCATTGGCTATCAGCACTCCAAAGAATTCATTGATTTGCTTGTGAAATATGGAGCGGACATAAATGCACCGGGCTGGCCATTTGATGAAACGCCTTTGCAAGCGGCGGCTGGCGAAGGCAAAGTTGAAGCCGTCAAAGCTCTACTCGCTCATCATCCTGATGTAAATGCGCTGCACAAAGACAAATCACCCGCTCCAGGAGGTTATGTTGTGCGGGACACTGATGAAACAGCCCTTAGTTACGCTTTTACCGCAGACAACAAAGAGATATTCAAACTTTTGTTGGATGCCGGTGCAGATATAAACCGCGGGCGTTCGGTTTTGGCGGAATGTATGATTTATGGCGGCGGACGGGATGGCTGGCCGAAATTTCTTTTGGCAAATGGAGCAGACCCAAATAGGAAGGGAACAGATGCAGATCGGTTTGTCCCAATCATCCAAGCAATTCTAAATGGGAATACAAATTATGTTGCAGCGTTATTGAAGTATCACGTTGATTTGAACACAAAATATGAAAATGGTGCTGACAATTTTTCGCCGCTGGAATTGGCAATGGACGAAAGACATTTGGACATTGCCCTCATGCTTCAAGATTACGAGCTGCAAAGTCGTAGCAATACCGTAAGTTTTGCAGCAGCCCACGGCGATTTGGATGGAGTGCGAAGCTTGCTTCAAAAAAATCCGCAAAGCATCGAAGAAAAAGATGAACTCGGATTTACCACATTGTCTTGGTCTGCCGAAA
>CAIZES010000047.1 GCA_903932045.1 uncultured Silvanigrella sp.
GAATGCCAAGTTGGATTTGAGGGTATTGGGAGCTTGCTCCCATCATAGCGCGGCGCAGCTCTTTTGTACTCAAAAGAGTGAGGATAGGCGCGAGCTGTCTTCAATTGGTCTCGGAGCGGAGAAAGGTGCAAGCGAGAAACCAGAGATTTTATTCGCAACAATAGTATTTATTTTCAGTGCTTCTTCAACCAATAAATCAGATAAAAACAAACCTGGGTGGGCCAAAAAGCAATAGCCAAAAAGCAATAGCCAATGGACAAGCACAACAATCAATGCGCAACCTTATTCGGTCCTTTATTGCTTAAACAATATGAGTGGCCACATGGTTTCACTTCGCACGAGTGAGGGGCTCTGTTGCGGCAATGGCGTCGGTTGCAGATGTTGCCATTGTTGCAGATGGCGTCTGCAGCTATCGTTTTTTTTGTGAAATGAGATCGTTCACAATGCTTCTAGGAACACCTAAATTTCTGAGCACCGAAATCACAACATTATTGATGGATGCTTCAAGATTTAATTTTCGGCAGCCGTTGTTTTCTGTGTATACAGGTTGGTGTGCGTCAATAAGAGCAATTGCGGGGGAACCGAGTCGTTCCTTAAGATAGTCCACCGTGGGTTGAACGCTGTCTATATAGAAGTTGTATCTGCTCAGAAGCGATGCTTGGTCGTCGTCGACTCTTCCACGGGCATTTGCGCGTGAAATCATTTCCTGTTTGCTTATGCTCAAATGAACAACTTTTACAACGGGAATGTTGAGACTATCTAGAATTCCCAAAAGATGCTGGGCGGCTTCCACGCGTCTGGGATATCCGTCGAGAATGAATGGTTTTGTGTGAAGTTCAGAATTGTGTTCAATATGTGCAGCAATAAATTCTTGAGTCCAGCGGTTTGGCACAAGCAGGCCATTCATGGTGCAAAACTCCAGCCAGTCTAGCTGAGAACAGAATTTGTCCATGTCTTGACGTTTGAAATAGCGTTCGAGATCTTGTGCGTAAGAAAGCACTTTTTTTGTGAGTTCTTGTGAAGCGTCCAGACACTCGAAAATGTTGGCGCTGTCCGAAATCTGATATTTCGCTTTGAGCAACGTTCGAAACGAAACGTCGCTGCGTGCCGACTGAATGGTTGTACGCAGAATTTCGCCCATGGATAAATGTGCCCCTGGGGCAATGGACATCAAACTGCAAAGTGCCTTTGCAACTTCACCTTTGCCGCAACTGGAGGGGCCAGTGAGTATGACGCATCCAGGGCCGCGCAACGAAATTTTCTCGACTTGAATATGTGACTCCAATGGATTGCGAAGACTCATTGTTTCTCTCCTGTTTGCCGAAATCTGTCAAAGAGCGTATTGAATGTTCCCCTGAAAGAGCTGCAAAAGTGTACCTCTTTCGGGTTAGGTGTGTCGAGTGCATGCGTGCTGCAGTTTATGTGCTATCGTAGCGAGCTCATCTAAACCCGCCTCGACATCAGCCTCGACATCAGCCTCGACCTAAGGCGTTGGTTTCTTTTAGGGTCAGTTCTTTTCTATGAAATTTGCTTTTGCTGGGGGGGCTTGGTCTTCAATAATCTTACAGTTTCCAACAGTGTATGAACCCAACGATTGACTTTTGAAAGTGCCAGCAACGTTTTTAATGGTAAAAATTTGAATAATTGCTGCTCCATTGTTGTATATTACCGAACTTAATGGCTGGCCTTCTACCAAAGCACTTTGTGCTTGGAACGAACTCTTATCTCCTTGAGCAAACATAAGGCGCATTGTTTTTTTGCCGCCGACGTTTACAAACACTGGGCTACCGCTAATGGACTCACTCGCGGAAGAATGTCCCATGGAAATGGTTTGCGGCTTAAAGTCGACAACAGATTTTTCGAATGCTTCAATGGCTCCAGGATTGCTGACTTCAACAAAGAACCTTCCTGCGCCACTTCCCCCCACAAGTTCGCCCGCGCCGCAGCTGAGTGTTGGGTTGAGAACGGCGGATTCTCCTGCAATGGACGAGCTAGCGGTATTTGAGTCTTCATTAAAACTGCGACTTTTACAGCTAGATAAGGCTGAAAGTGCTGCACAAAGTGATGTGCCTATTGCAAACTGAATTTTCATGTTTCATCTCCTTTCAAGGAGAAAAAATTGTTTCGTCTGCCGAAATCTTCGCACTAAACTTTTCAAGGTTCTCCTTATAGCGGGTTTAACATGCGTCACGTTTATCTGTCGGACGTTTTTCATTTTTCTTAACAGAATTTTGCAATCAGTCCGTTTTAATTGCGATTTTTCCTTGTTTTTGTTGAAACATTGAGAAGCGATGTGATGGAAATTGTGGAATTTGTGGTGCGTTTGTAGGTGGCAAGGTGAAGGTATGGTAAGTTCTTCTTCTGTATCATCAGATAAGGCCTGCACTGCTGA
>CAIZES010000048.1 GCA_903932045.1 uncultured Silvanigrella sp.
AAACTTCGTGCGGTCAGTTGATTTTATTTGAAATGCGCCGTCAATAGCCAACACATGCATGTGAATATTTAGGTTGAGGGCCGAGCCAAAGCGCTGCACAAAATTGATCATTCCGCAATAAACTTCATCTTTTTTTTGAATCCCGCTTTCATTTTGATATGTTTTTCTATTTTCTCAGCAGCAATGGAAGTAAGTGATCAGTACGCCAGTCGTGATCTCAATTGAGTTCGAAGGGGACGACTTAAAAAAGCGCCCCCCTATAGAGCTCATCCAAGAACACGGGAAGTGGCAGAACTTCGAAGGAATCAAGTGTGAGCCGCTCAGTTCCCGTGTATACGCCGATCATCCTTTTGTGGGATTTTTGAGCGACATCACGCAAGCAGCGAGACGGTCCCTCAGAATCTCGTCGCCATTTTGAGGCAAATTTAACCTCGATACTAATGAACTCCTGCGGATGATTTATGGTTTTAGGACGAGTTTCAACAATAAAATCGACTTCACCAGCCCCAGGAGTGGCATAGTAGAATAGATGGTTTGATTTTCTAGAGATCTCCTTGTAAATCTGCAATTCCCTTAGAATCATGCTTTCAAATGCGAAGCCTTTCCACGTATTATCGAGGTCGTTCCAACTCAATCCGGCGGCAACACGTGCCACAGCAGCATCAAACCAAAAAAACTTTGAATGTCCTGACTCGCGTGTCTTGAATCCGGGGCGATACGGTTCTAGCAGAGTTCCCAAAAGGGTTTCCTCCAAAATCTGATACCAGCTTTGGATCGTCTTTGCAGATTTGCCGGCCTCGCGAGAAACATTTTGGAAATTGAGAACTGAGCCATTCAACTGTCCGGCGATGGCGAGAAAGCGATTAAATTCTTCGACCCTTCTCACCAGGGCTTCCTCTTTGATTTCCTCGCGCAGGTATGTTCCAACGTAGCTGGAAAGCGTCTCCTCAGCAAGGTCCATGTCGCGAAGGACAATGGGAAGTGTGCCGTATTTCAAACATGAATCCAATGAAAATCGCGAGCCCAATTCCATAAGACTGAAAGGAAACATCTTGTATGTGTGTGCTCGTCCCGCAAGGAGATTGGTTCCAGCTCGCTTCAGTTTTCGTGCGCTTGATCCTGTCAATATGAAATCCAGCTTGCGTTCCTCCATGAGCCTGTGGACCTCGTTCAATAACTCGGGAAGACGTTGAATTTCGTCGATGAAGACCACGCTTCCAGTCGGCAAGTGAGCTGTTTGAGCTTCGAGGAGGGTTGCCTCGCGCTGTAGCCGGAGGAAGATATCCTGGCGAAGGAGGTCAATCGCGAGGTCAAAATGACCACGTTTCCGAATCCATGTACTTTTTCCAACTCCGCGTGGCCCAAAGAGAAAGAAAGACCGGGACGGGATCTTGTAAATACGCTCTATCTCCATGGCAAATCCTTTCAGTGGGTGACGCCTCTCTGCATTCTAGTATTGTTACTTCCGAATTGCCATGCAAACCCGAAGTATTACTTCTTGAATATGTAATCTACGGCAATTACTAACATAAAATAAGAACAAAGAGTTTTCAGTGTCTCAATGCGCCCGCCGTGACGGACCACCAAAACGCACTTCCGCGTCGTCGGGTCGCCGCCCCGTTGGGGGCGCTTCTCTCAGCCAGAACTGTCTCGGTCCGAGATCTACGTTGCTGAGTCGAATGCAGAGAGTGGGTCTCTCAACTGAGGAGAGTTGAGCGCCGGTAGCGTGAAAGCATGCTTGCGCGAGGCGGAGTATTGGTCAAAGATATCTTGACAGTTGAGCCGTTTGATAGACCAGGCCAGCGGTCTGAGCAAGAAGCTTCTTTGAAGGAGTCTGTCA
>CAIZES010000049.1 GCA_903932045.1 uncultured Silvanigrella sp.
CGTCATCACGTCATCACGTCATCACGTCATCACGTCATCACGTCATCACGTCATCACGTCATCACGTCATCACGTCATCACGTCATCACGTCATCACGTCATCACGTCATCACGTCATTACTTCACATGTGAAACCAGAATTTTGTCCAAAAACATTTTTGTACGCTGACACTTGGGATTCGTAAAAAATTCAACAGGTGTTCCTTCTTCTACAACAACTCCCTCATCCATAAATACAATTCTTTTTGCAACACGACGCGCAAATCCCATTTCGTGAGTCACCGCCAACATGGTCATTCCAGAGTCGGCAAGATTTTTCATCACATCCAAAACCTCACCAATCATTTCAGGATCAAGCGCACTGGTTGGCTCATCAAATAACATAACTTGAGGATGAACACAGAGCGCACGCGCAATTGCCACACGTTGCTGTTGTCCTCCCGAAAGTTGCGTTGGATAGAAGTTAGCTTTTTCGGGAATTCCAACTCGTTCCAAAAGTCCTGTGGCTGTTTCACGAGCAGCAACCCTTGTAACACCTCGCACGTGAATCGGACTCAACACAAGATTTTCAAGCACCGTGAGGTGCGGAAAAAGATGAAATTGCTGAAACACCATCCCAACTTCTTTGCGAATTTCCCTCAAATTCTTTTTTGAAGATAAAGGAATTCCACCAACTCTCACTTCTCCATGAGTCAGAGTTTCTAAACCATTCACCATACGAATGAGAGTGCTTTTTCCGGAACCGGACGGCCCCAAAATAACCACAACCTCACCTCGCTTTACTTTTAGAGATACGCCTTTCACGGCCTGGCACGAACCAAACTTTTTATGCACATTGGTGAGTTCTATCATAACATCGGTTGTGCTAGAGAAAGCATCTTGGTTTGAAATCATCGTACTTCCTTTGCTAGCCTTTGATTGACCGGAAGCACCAGAATTTTTTCAAGTGCATGCGTCACTGCAGTGAGTCCGGTTGTGAGCAGAAGGTAAATAACAGCCACAGAGGTCAGCACAGGAACGGGCAAAAATGTTTCACTGGAAACCCGATTTCCCGCCAGCGCCAACTCCAACAACCCTATTGACGATGCCAACGAACTGTCCTTCAAAAGCGCTACTAAATTATTCACAAGCGGCGGAATAACAATGCGCATTGCCTGAGGTAAAATAATAAAAATCATGACCTGAATTTTTCCTAGCCCCAAACTGAGCGCAGCCTCTTCTTGGCCCTTCGGAATAGCTAGAATGCCAGCTCGGATAACCTCCGAATTGTATGCCCCAACGTTTATTGCAAGGGCAATGAGAGCTGCCGAAAAATCGTTCAACTGGAGCCACGGCAACAATGCTGGGAGAGCAAAAAATGCGAAAAGAATTTGCACGAGCAAAGGAGTTCCACGAATCACCCAAATAAGAAAAAACGAAGGCCAACGAAAAACAGCAAAATGCGACAGACACCCAAAACTCAGAAACAGTCCAATAATAAAGCCAATGACACCAGAAGAAAGCGTTAGCAAAATTGTGTTTTTTGCCCCCTCAATAAAGAGATCGGCGCGTGGCCCAATGGGATCGGGAAGCTTTGCGAGAACAAAACTCATCCCCCAAAAAACAAGAGCCACAGCACCTGTGGTAACAAAGAGAAGTAAAAAGGAACGAAGCCACGGATGAATGGACGGCGTATTCCATGACGAATCATTTTTATCTTCCACAGCTCACATCCGTTTTAAAGTACTGATTGCTCAATTTTACATAGCTGCCATCGGATTTCACAAAATCCAGTGCAGCATTCAATCCGTCGGCCAAACCTGCGTTGCCAAGAGCAACGGCAATTGCCACCCGCTCCGTAAAAACAAGCTCCCCAATTTCCAACGCCGCATTTTTTGAGACTGCTTCTAGAGCAACAAAACGATCGGAAACCCACGCATCCACTTTTCCTGCCATCAGACTTTGAACTGCATCCGTGTCTTTCGGAAACGTTTTAAGCTGCTTAAACAGATGTTCCTTTTGAAGTTCCGTAACGTAGGATGTGCCCACCTGAACGCCCACTGTGAAACCTTTCAGTGAAGCTTTTGAAGGAGCTTTTCCCTTACCAACAGCCACACCCCCCGTGCAATAATGAGGCTTTGTAAAAAGAACTGCGCGCTGACGTTCCGGAGTCACTCCGTGTGATGCAATTACCAAATCGTAGCGGTCTTGCGCGAGTCCAATGAGAAGTGAATCAAACGGCAGAGTTTTCCATTCGAGCGCAACACCCATTTTTTTTGCCAGCATTTCGGCCAGATCAATTTCAAATCCTGAAAGTTTGGTTCCCTTAAAAAAGTTAAAAGGGGGAAATTGACCCTCCGTTGCTGCAATCAGTTTCCCCGATTTTTTGATAGCCTCCAATGGACGAGCATGTGCACCAGACGTAAAAACACTTAAGGATAAAATAACGGCAAATAAACAATGTTTCATGAAAGCTCCTTTCACAGATTTGGTTTGCGAGAAGCTAGCACCTCTCTGTGAAAAATAAAAGTCCAGCCCACACAAAGAAAGAAACAATGACACAGTGAACCCATGAAGCAATGGAACTTAGATTTGATGTGAAATTGTGCCGATGATATTTTGTCACTCGATGGATTCACAAACAGGACCATGCTAAACTCAAATTTTCAACACAGGAGATTGCCTATGACCAAAGCACAAAAAAATTCGAAAGCAAAATCACATCAAACATCCTCAACAACTTTTGAACGCTTGCAAAACGAAAAAAATGAACTGCGCAAACAACTTGGCATACTTTCAAAAAAAGCAGCTTTGCTTTCATCAGACGTTGCCGACCTTTTGATGTCGAAAGTCGCAGAGCGTCATCTCGTCCCCGACGTGGATTTGGGCAAAGCATGGGAGCAATCCCTGAAACCCAAACTCCGCACACTCTGCCAACCCATTGAACCAAAGGACTGGGTGAATGAAGGAAACGAGCTCCGAATTCGCCTCGGCCGAGCTCTTGGCGCGCGGGTTCTGCGAAATTTTTCTTTTACCGAAGCCACTCTCAAAAAACTTCACGATGTTTTAACACCTAACACTCCTAACAACAGCGAAGAGGAAAAAACGAATCCAAAGGCTCCGGCAAAAAAAACCACAGCAAAAAAAAACCAACCCCAAAATGCCTCATCAAAAAAGATAACAATAAAAAAAACTGCAACAACCGCAACAGCAAAGACACCTTCTACAAATGATCCAAAGAAAAAAGCTGCTCATGCAACAAAGCCTTCAAAAAAACAAGCCTAGCAAACGCTGCGATGTCGAAAGCAGTCTACGCTAATCTGAATAGCCCCTTGCCGTAACTGAATAATTCAGCGATTACAGTCAATTCTTGGATGGCGGCACCCCCAAATTTACACAATTCAAAAAAAAATTCAGAATCCGCAAAAAAATATCCGAAAGGGAAATAGAGCGTGCATCGTCCTTTTGGAGGAGCAACGGCATGAACACACAACGAGTCCCAAGGTCTATGCGCCTGTTGCTGGCATCATGTCTCACAATTTCATGCGGCGAAGATTCAACAAGCCGGTTTGTGCCAGCACCCGATCACCAATCATCCAATAGCGCTGCAGCAATAAACCCTGCGCCGCAAACCAAAGACCCAAACACTGCGACATCAGCGTCAACACCGATGTCAACACCGACGTCAACACCGACGCCAACAACAACCGCAACAGTTCCTGACTGCACAGCATTGCTGAGTAATTTTTTTACTTCAGTGCAAACACTCGGTGGACTTATCGTTAAAGAAGGTGAAATAAGGTCCGCTGATCTCTCCATTCCCAACATTGATGGATGCTCTGTAACAACAAGTCTTGTGAACGCGGCCGGAGAACCTGTTCCAGCAAGTGGAGGGACTTTGCCCGAGCCGTTTCGTTTCACTGCACCAGCAAAAGTAGCCGGTGAAAGCACAATTGCAATACGCGTTTCAGCTTCTGGCAGTAAACTATTTGCAGACATTCCCATTCGCGTTCTTCCGTCTGCATCTATTTTTGTGCCTGATGATGGAAAACTAAATGGAGCCATAGGCAACGTCTATCAACTTCCAACAAACACACTCAAACTACCGGATTTTTCATCCATGAAACCGGTTAAGAATGTGGTTTCGGAAAACATTGATGTTCCTCTGCGCAACTGGGAACTTGGCGTGCCTGGCCTGGATGGCATGAACCAATGGTTTGGCATTCGCTACACCTTCGACCTCATGATTGCCACAAGCGGAAATTATCGTTTTGCTGTGAGTAGTGATGACGGCTCTGTTTTGTCACTGGATGGTACAGTTATTATTCGCAATGATGGCGTACATTCATCAGCACAAGTTGAAACAAATGGTGCATTAAATTTAAAAAGCGGGAGGCATTCATTGCAACTCGATTATTTCCAAGGCCCTCCCACCATGCTGCAAGTTCAACTTTTTTGGCAGACTCCCGGCGATGCAACATGGAAAATTGTCCCACCCGAAGTATTTCGTAGGACACTACCATAAACAAATAAATTTGATTGAGGAGGAACTTTGCAATGTGCAGATGGCGGAGCCTAGATTTCCTTTTACTCCTTATTGCCTCGCCAATTTCGTCCGCCTTCTGCGGAAATGTTTCAGAAGAGGAATCGCAGTCGCCGGCGCGAAGCATTGAAGAACAAAATCGAGTTGCCGCTCTGGAACGCCGAATTTCCATTTTTGGAGGCGTAGCCGGCGGTGCAACATATCTTCTCAGTCAAACCAACACAGAAGTAAACAAATATGGATTTCATCTTATTCTAAACGCAGGAGTTTCGGTCCGCAATAATTTTTGGGATTTTGATGCCAGCAGTGCCTATTTTTACAATCGGCTATACTCTAGCAAAGGGGAAGAAGAAAAAATTGAAACTTTAGGAGCGCCGCTTGAACAAAGAGACGTCAACATTCGTTCTCGAACAGGGATTGTAACCGCAGCAGCAAGACGCAAAATCAACGATGTTTGGCGATTAGGCCCCGCTTTGGCCCTCGTTCTAGACAGA
>CAIZES010000050.1 GCA_903932045.1 uncultured Silvanigrella sp.
AGCAAGTTGCCACAAGTGTTCGGCAGCAACTGAAAGGAGACTTGGAACGACATTGTTTAGACTATTGCTCAATACTGAGTATTGAAGTGAACGCTCATGAAGTGTTTGACACAAGTCGTTCGGACCTTGGATTTGAGTCAGTCACTAATCCCGACGGCGTGTCGCGCAAATTTCGGGTGAAACGAGTGCTTGCCGAAATTCTGGTGGATTCTCGATACGGAACCGAAAACATCGAAAAACTGCAGCACATCTTTGACAGAGTTTCACCCCGTTACGGTCGCCCCATGTTTTTCACATGGTCCCGCATTTCTTTTCCCGAAAACGCAGCAACGCAAAAAAGTGAAGCTGAGGTCAGAGCCGAATTCGTAACCCAAGTACGCCATCAGGTGGACCGCATTATCAGTGAATTTTGCCCCACCGAATGCAAACTCAGCGCAATTGATGTCGAAGTCGCACGGGCAACCATGGATGAAGCTGAACGGGGCTCGGCACAACGATTTCTTTTTGCCAGAGACGGACGCGGCGCTCTTTTTGTTCGGGGAGTACAAGCTCGCCTCTCAATAAATACCGCCATGGATGCGACGCGAAAAAATCAAATCACAGAACTCGTTCGCGAGTCGCTACTCCCATTTGGTTCAGTGAGTCTGGAAGTCAATTCCGTGGCTTTTCCTAAGCCCGCAAGCGAAATTCAAAAGGACCTCGACGATCAAAGAAAAGATCCTTTTGGAATTGAAAAATTTGGCGCTCTTATGAAATTGTTTCGCGATAACATGGTTGGAAAAGAAGTTTACAAGGAAACCACAAAGGAGACCATGGACACGCGCGAACGAGCAGAGTCAAAAAACAAAGACACAATCACAAACTCAAGCACAAACTCAACAAACGAACGCTCTGAGGCAAAAATCAACAATTTGTCGCACGAGAAAGAAATCACCGACACAAAATCTTTGTCGGAAAAAAATGTGACCTCTGAGTTCCTAGACAAACGAACTCTTGGGTGGATTGCCTTGGGTGCAGGGCTTTTATTATTTTTAGTAGTCGGCAGCCTTGTTTACTACGTGCGATCGTTTATGCACAGTCCACAAATGAAAGCGGTAATAGCCGAAGGCATGGGTCAAAAAACACTCGATCCAAGAGCGGGAGGCGAAAAGAAAGATGAAACCAACAAACCCGTCGAACAGGACCCTGAAGCTGGACTCATTCGTCAAAAGTTAGAATACGAAAGACTCCGCGACGAATGCCTCAAACTTTTTGTTGCAGAACCCAAACTTGCTCGTGAGGCTTTCACGCGAATTTTACGAGAAGACGGCGCCGAGGCAACTTCTAAATACGTTGTCATCTTTGGTGAAATTATAGTTTATGAACTCTTGAATGATCTCGACTTGAAGGAAAGTTTGAACGAGCTTGCAGAATATGTTCATCAAAATGCTCCTCGAGTGAAAAATGCCGAAAAGGTAGAATTGTTGCGACAACTCCGCCTCAAACTGACCGCTGCAAAAGTGAAACTTTTAGCAAACAAAACACTCGACGTATTTGACTTCCTTAAGGGATGGTCGCCGAGACAAATTTTTGAGCTTGCGCGCGAAGAAATTCCACAAATGCAGGGAATCATGCTCACACAATTGCCAGCAGACAAAAGAAAAGCAGTGTTCGAAATGTTTTCAGACCATGAACGAACACCACTTTTAGAGGCGCTTTCACAAATTGATATTATGCCCCGTGAAGTGCTCATTGGCGCGGCCGAGTTCATTAAGGAAAAGGCAACAAAGAACCCTCGATTCGACGCCGAAAACGTGCGCGGAACCGACGTCTTAATCGACCTTCTAACATCTTCAAGTCCAGAACAACAAGTTGCACTTATGCTGCAACTCGATACGTCCAACCCTTCGGCCGCGTGGAGAATTAGAAGCTCCTTGGTTTCGAAAGAAACTTTGTTGCATCTGCCAGACAACATGCTTGTCGACTTTATGTTCGACCTAGAACTTCGCGAAGTAGCATCATTCCTTTCAGGATCGAAAGCTCAGTTCCGAAGCTCATTCTTTGCAAAAATTCCACGGGAAATTGGCGCAAACTGGGCCGAAGCTATGGCTGGAGAAAGCGGAGATCCGGATGTTGCAAAAGCCGTGGAAACGAAAATACTACACAAGGTTCGCCAACTGGCGGCAAAAGGCGGAATCAATTTGGCAGAAATCAACGATCGCATTTATCCGAGAGCTCAAGCAAGCGAGTTTGGCGCCGATACCAACACAAATTCAAAAATGCAACCCAATACAAATCCACAAGCCAATGCAGACAATCGCCCCAACTTGGGGTATCCCGCAAGCAAACCGTATAACGCAGCGTAGAAAATTTTATGTTTGATGCACATTTCCACTTGGACTTTTTTCCGAAAACCGAACAGCGGCAACTCATCACCGACGCTCAAAAAAATGGACTCGACGGAGGTTTAATTGCAGGAGTATGGCCAAACAACGCTAAAAATTTGTTTGATTGGGTAAACGAAACAGAAAATGAAAATA
>CAIZES010000051.1 GCA_903932045.1 uncultured Silvanigrella sp.
GCCTTCTCAATTTACTTTCAAAATTCAATTTCTCAATTTGAACTGAGAAACCAAGTCATTCATACGCTCGGCTTCTGAATTTAGAGACATTGCTTGCGCCGAAGATTCGTGTGCGTTCGATGCGGTATGCTGAGTGATATTTGAAATTTGTTCTAAGCCCAGCGAGAGCTGTCCTATGCCTTGTGCTTGTTTTTCAGATTCCTCCGCAATGTTTGTCATAAATGTTCCGGCGTTTTTCACTAGGTCGTGAATTTCGCGAAGAGCGTTTGCGGTAGCGGTTGCAATTTCATTTCCGCGACTAATTTTTTCTACAGACGTCCCAATCAAATCGGCTGTTTGTTTCGCCGATTCTGTGCTTTTGCCCGCTAGGTTGCGAACTTCCTCGGCTACCACTGCAAATCCTTTGCCGTATTTTCCGGCTCGAGCAGCCTCAACCGCAGCGTTTAGTGCCAGGAGATTTGTTTGAAAGGCAATGTCATCGGTGAGTTTAGTAATTGTTGAAATCTTCTTGTTTGATTCTTGGATGTCGTTCATAGCAATAATCATGTTTTGCATAAACTCGTCGCCTTTTTGGGATGCGTCCTCTACCTTGCTCACAACCTGCATGGCATCTTTGGCCAGTTCTAGGTTCTTTTTTGATTGGGCCTCAATTTCGTGCATTGTACTTGAAGTTTGTTCTGCAGCGGCGGCTTGGCTTGCAGCACCCGACTCCAGCGATGAACTGGCTTGAGAGATCTTACCGGCGCTTACAGAAACGTTTTGAGCCGCGCTTCTGATTTCGGTAATCATTTGGTTCCAGTTGTCGAACATCGAAAATAGTGCGCTGCCAAGCCTATCTTTTTCTGAAGTGGGGCGAGCGCATTCAGAAAGATCGCCGTCCGAAAATCGCAGAGCATAAAGTGATTTTTCATCTTGAGTTTGTTGCATTTTTCGAAACGAAGCCGACATAGCTCCAATTTCATCGTTTCCTGAGTATTTAACGGTTTGTGAGAAATCTCCAAGCGCCATATTTTCGGCTGCCTGGGTGATTTCGTCTATAGGTTGCAAAATTCGCGAAATGTAGCGGATTTGATAAACCGCAAATCCAATAAGGAGGCCTGCGCTAATGATCCCCAATAGCAATAAACTACGATTTGTGTCGCGAATTTTTTCTTGCTTTTGCTCTAATAGGGTTGATTCAATTTGTTTTAGTGAAGTTAGGTTAAATCGCGAGTAAATCCAACCATCTGCCTGCGCTTTTTGTCCGAGTCGGCGCAATATTCCCCAAACGTTAGGATCGGTTTCGGACTTCACAACGACAACCTGATCGTCGGGGGTTTTGTCGGCGAGAGCCGTAGCTTCTTCCTTTTCTGCAGATGGTAAATTGATTTTAGTTTTAAATTGTTCTTGTGCTTTGTCAAATTTGTCGGAATTTTCGCGCACTGAAAAGGATTCAACATTCATTCCGTGAATAAAATCCCCAGTTCCACCAAAAAAACTGATGCTGTGATAAAGACTTGTTCCTAAAACGATTTCGCTTTGTTTTCGCAGGCCACCCATAGACATGTTGACAATATTGTTGTGAATTTCTGGAGCAAGCATTTTCTCTTGTACCATCAACACTTTTTGAAACTCAATGCGATTTTGTTCAATAGCCTTGTCGGCACTTTCAGCGATTGCGCGAAAACCGCTCTCCGCATTCATGATAATAGATCCAAATGAGATGGCTACCATTGAAAGAAGTGCCACGAGCTGCAAGAGTATGCGTGTTCGAATTCGAATATAATTTGCACCGCCGTTTGATGCGATTGTTTCCATGTGAGGTCTCCTGGTACTGATTGCAATCCAATCCCGCTGCAATCCAATCCCGCTGCAATCCAATCCCGCTGCAATACTATTTCACCATTACGGCTAGTTTTTCGAAGAGTGGCTTCATTTTTTCGATAGCTGCTTTGTGTTCTGGTTTCATCATTTCTACTTTGCTAGCCTTTTCGTAGTCCTTGAGTGCCGGAGAATCGGCAGTTAATTTAGCGAATGCTGCTTCAATTTTTTTGCGATCGGACTCGGGAAAATAGGGGGCAAAGGCCACCACGTAGCGAGGAACAATAGGCGATTCCGCAATAATGCGAACCTTTGCTCCGAGTTTTTTTGCATCGTCGCAAATTCCGGTGGCGGCATCGGCGGTTCCATTTGTCATCCAAGCAACCGCAGTTTCGTCGTCACCCGTGAACAGGAAACCAACTGAGTCTGCGGCTACGGCCATTGCTTTTGCTTCGGCCAGAGACTTCATTTTGGATGTTGCAAATTTTACTTTAGGGTTGTCTTGTAGAATGAGAGCTGCGGGAAGAGCAAAGGTGCTTGTTGAAACGCGATCATCCGCTGCAATTTTTTTTCCTGCAAGATCTTTGAGAGATTTGATGCTGCTATCGGACTTCACAAAAATGCATCCACTGTATGCTTCTTTTCCTTTTTTCCAATAGGTCATTGTGGGAGCAAAGTGGGTTTTTGGGTCGAGCGCAAATACGCTGAACACGGAATCAATGAGCAAATCGGCTTCTTTTTTTTGAATGGCTTGAACCAGTTTTTGGGTGTCTTCTGCAGCAAGGATAAGTGGTTTTTTGCCCACGGCAGTGGCAGCAACTTCTGATATGGATTTTAGTTTCTTTTGTGTTGCTCCTACATCGGGATCATGTTTGATAATGGTGAGAGTGGTTCCGTCGGCAAAAGCCGAAAAAGAAATAAAAGCGGAAAATGTGACAAAGGCAGAAGAAAAACCAGAAGAAAAAGCGGAAGCCAAATACCAGGATATCGATTTAGAAACGATCATAAAAAATCCTCCAATGGGAAAGTAAAGGTTCGACCCGCGCGAAATGTTGTTGACCACCAAACAATAGGCTGTGCATGGAGCAAAAGCTAGGGAAGCATATGTGGCGTTTTTTTTTTGACACTGAAATTTTTAACCGCCTTGTTCTGAGGCCGACTTCGTTTTGGATTCCGAAAACCGATCTTTGAGTTTGAGCCAATGACATTCATAAAGGTGGTAGGACAACCACGCAATTCCGTACGAACTTGGAAATAGAATTGCGACTAAGAGAAGCCATCCTGCAATTGTGTTTCCTGTTTTTGTTATGGCCCACGTTGTTATTGTGGCTCCTAGCAAAACAAAGAGCGGTTGGTGCCACAAGTATATTCCGTAACTGTATTTCCCAAACTGGCGGAGAATTGTTGTTTTTTCTAGAACAGTGCGAACATAACTTTTTCTTTGCGCGGCCATTGCAACAACAATGCTGTATAGAAATGTTGTAAATGTGTAGCGAAGAAGTCCGTCCCATGTTTCCCGCATGCCGGGAACAAATCGGAGGGCCAAAAGAGCGATAGACAGTCCGGTGCCAATGAGGACCCATGCTTTAAAGTGTTTTTCGGCATGTTCGGAAGTTCCAAAGGCAGCAAGGAGCGCTCCGGCAGCGAGTGCGTCAATTCTTCCGAATGTGAAAACATCGATTTGGAACTTATTGTAGCCGTAGAAATATAGCGACGCACGCACGCCTGTTGCAAGGAGGATTGCGGAAATAATGAAGGTGCGTGTGTGTTTTTGTGGCATTATCCAAAGTAACAGCGGCCACATCAAATAGAATTGCTCTTCAATGCCAAGAGACCAAGTGTGGTTAATGAGAGGGCTTACGAAGTCGCCAATCGAAAATATTCTGCTGTTTGTGAGATGAAACCAGTACCATCCCTGCCCGTTTTGGAGCTCACTCCAGTGAGTGGAATTCGAAAAAATATTGGGCATGACAACCAGCATAACGAGCAGGAAAAAATAGTATAGTGGAAAAATCCTGAGCACGCGGCGTGCATAAAAATATTTGAAAAAATTTGGTCGCGCACGGGTTTGGAGTATGATTCCAGTGATTAAAAAACCCGAGAGCACAAAAAAGAGATCGACGCCAGTTCTTCCAACGTACGAAAGGCTGTAGAGCATTTTTTCGGGCAGATTGCTTGGATTTTGCCCTCCAAATACGAACACATGGCAGATCATCACAAGCAAAATTGCGATGCCACGAACGGAATCCAGTGCTGGTTGATGTTCGGAGTGTTTGGTTTTCTGAGAAAGTGATCCAGATTCACTATTTGAGGTCACAGTTGCACTCCCACGTTTTGCTTGTTTTTCAATTTGCCTCTTCTTTTTCATTCTACAAGATTGAAATTTGCTGCGTGTCTCAGACTGTTCAATGCATTGACGTGTGGTGAGAGTGTTGCTACTTGCAAAGCTTTTGGGAGAAGAGTCAATTTTCTAACTGAGGCTTTTGCTTCGCTAACAAATATTTCCCGAATGGTTTAGGATTGAGTGGTGTTCTCTTTCCATTTTTGTAGGAGGCTTCGATGATTTTGCGTTCCATTGCTGGTCTTGTTTCCGTTTTTGTTGCTGTTTCGGCTTTTGGTGAAGGTCCATCGGAAAAAGATGCTCAAAAACTTGTTAATGACACCGTAGCGGCAATTAAGGCTGATGCACCTGGCACCATTGCCAAGATTAATGCTGGTGCTGCGCCTTTTAAAGATCCTAAAGATGCCGGTTTTTATGTTTTTGTTTACGATACGAATTTGAACATGGTTGCGCACCCCGACAAAGCGTTGGTGGGTCGTAACCTGAAAGGTAAGGCCGACGCGTGTGGATGCCTTTTTCGCGATGAAATTCTGAATCGTGCCAAGGGCGGAAAAGCGGCTACAAAATGCAAGGCGTCAAAAGATAGCGCGTGGGTTGACTATGTTTACAAGAATCCGGAAAAAAAGACTCTCGAACATAAAAAAACTCATTATGTGCTCACCAAAGGTGGCGATGGGAAAGAGTATCTTGTGATGGCCGGTGTCTACGTGGCTCCAATGACCTCGTGCGACAAGTGATTTGTTTGGGGTGAGGGATGAAGCTACAGCTCAAAATTCTGATAGTCATGGTCATTGCCGCTTTTTTTGTGGCAATTGGAGCCGTTGTGGCTGGCAGTACTGTCATTGGTGCAACGTCAGAATCTTTGAGCTTGAGGTTTCTGGAATCTTCTGCTGCTCGGGGAATTCAAAAACTTGATGTGGCTCAGGGCGCTCTCGTGGATGCAGGAACTGCCGGCGTTGAGCAGTTCGAAAAGAACGCTCGGCAAGAAGTCCTGAAGCTTTTTGCTCAAGAAAAATTGGGCGAAGGCGAGTTGTTGTTTCTGGTTGATGAGAACTCCAAAATTGTGTGGCATCCCAAAATGGCAGTCGGCGATTCTGTTTCGCTCGCCAATTTTGCGGAGTGGAAAAATACCCTTACAGGAACGTTTACTTTGAATGTCCCTGGCTTTGTTGGACCGGCTGTTTATAGGCATTTTGAACCTTGGAAGTGGTCGGTGTTTCGGCAACTGATCAGCAATTGGTGCGCGATCCGGTAGTGCGTTTTTTGCGAAAAGTTTCGGTTGTTATTTTGGGAATTCTGCTTGTGAGTATTTTAGGCATGGCGTATTTTTTGCGCAGGACTGTAACAATTCCTCTCAAAAGTCTTTCAGCCATTGCTATGAATACAGCACAGGGGAAAACAGATTTGGTGCCATATGCTGGCTGGGGTGATGAGCTTGCAGACCTGCAAAATGTTTTTGGGCGTGTTTGCGAAGCAAATCGAAAAAAGGCAAATGTTGCAAGCGAAATTGCACAAGGTCGGCTGCAGGCTCTTGTTCCTGTTGAGTCGGATATGGATGTTTTAGGAAAAAGCATGACCACCATGCTTGAATCTCTTCGAAATATTTCCGCGGTTAAAGAAACATCGGCAGTGTTGCTGCAGGAAATTGAGGCGCTGTCGGTCGAGTTGAAGCCTTTGGCAAGATATTCCGAAGACCAGAGAAATTCGGTACAGCAGGTGAGCTCTGCTACTGAAGATTTGGCGCAGCGTTTTCGCGAAACATCGCACCGTGCTGCCGACGCTTCAAAAATTTCCCATGATGCAAAACTTCGTGCCGATGCTGCTTCCGAACGTGTGAAGCAAATTGTTTCAGCCATGGAACGTGTTGCTGCTTCAAATGCGGAAATTGAGAAAATTGCAAAAATAATTGACGATATAGCTTTTCAAACAAACCTTTTAGCGCTTAATGCGAGTGTTGAGGCTGCTCATGCTGGCAAGCATGGTAGAGGGTTTGCTGTGGTTGCCAATGAAGTGCGTTCGCTGGCTCAACGCAGCACGGATGCTGTGCGCAATACCAACGAAAAAATTGCAGACGTTATTCAGGCTGCTTACGAAGGACAAATTATTATTGACGAAGCTGTTCACGTCTTTGGTGAAATTTGTGAAGGCAATGCACAAATTTCGACACTGAATGACCAAGTGGTTGCTCTGGGAGAAAAGGCTGAGGTGGCAGTTGTCGAGACATCAACAGCGCTCAATGGCGTGTCCCAAGTTTCGGAGAATAGTTGCGCTGCGGTATCGCGAATAAGTGATTGCCTTGAACGGCTTCGTGTTTCAGCGGAATCTATGCGCAGCGCAATGGCTGCATTTGATTGACCGATTTTCTTGAAAATTTTATGTGAATACGCTTTTATATTCCACTTCGTGCTTAAGACAGCGCACTTTTGTACCGTTAGACAATTGCGTTTCTTTCGGAACTTTCTCGCGACAAATATCTTTGGCTATGGGGCAGCGTGGATGAAAAACACAACCGGAGGGTTGGTTCATGGGGCTTGGAAGGTCGGTGCATGCCGAATTCGAAAATTCCAGCTTGTGCGTAGGGTTGGGGTGCGGGATGCTATTGATCAGCATTTGTGTATAGGGATGTGCCGGATTTGAGCAGATTTCTTCTGCATCACCAAATTCCACAATGCGTCCAAGATACATCACGGCAATGTTTTGCGACATGTACCGAACCAAAGAAAGATCGTGTGAAATAAAAATAAGCGCAAGTTTCATTTCTCGTTGCAGGTCGCGGAATAAATTGAGCACCTGTGCGCGAATGGAAACGTCCAATGCGGACACGGGTTCGTCGGCGAGAA
>CAIZES010000052.1 GCA_903932045.1 uncultured Silvanigrella sp.
CAGGTCGGTTTTGTTGTGGATTGGCCCGCTAATGGCTGGCCCGCTAATGGCTGGTCCGCTAATGACTGGTTTCCTAATTTTTGGTTTGTTGTTTTAGCTATCAATAGTGTGAGCCATTCGGAACGCTCTTTAATTCGTTCCAAAAGAAGTTCGTTAATGGCGTCAATAAATGAGCAATTTTTTCTTGCGATAAGGGCATTGAGCCGATCTTCCAAGGGCCGAAATTGTTCGATATCTTCGGACGTCAGAAAAATGCGCTCGGGATCGAGTAATTCAAAAAATTTTGCAAAACTACGACGAGAAAGTTCGTCTGTAAATTCTTTGTGAAGGAGATGAAGATCCAGAAAAAGCCGTGTGCGTATGCGAACTTCTTGGCAGGTTAGAATATATTTTTCGCGTTTTGAGGCCGGTATAGGCGTGGGACTTGGACTGGGTGATATTGTAGCAGAAGGGGCAGGAGTCGGTGGGGCGAGGGTAGAAGAGGGCTTGGATGCAATTGGGGGAAGCCGTGGAGGAGTTGCAAGCGCAAAAGTGGAGCAGCAAATAATGCTGGTTGCAAGAAATTTGATTCCGCCTGTAGGAAAGAACACCCAGACCTCGCTCTCAACAGGGATTTCCAAGGAAGCTGGAACCGCGCTGTACGCGTTGCCAACTGGACTGCGATAACATTTGTGGCATGATATTGACAACTGTTCAGAGGGGGAGCCAATGGCTGGAGTTGAAAAAGGTCCAGACTGGGATGAAATATGCAAAGAGTTTGAGGCCTACTTGGAGAGGTGCGGTCAGCGTTTTACCAAACAAAGGCAGATTGTTTTGAAGGCTGTATCCTTTGCTGGAACTCACATGGACGCGGAAGAAATTTTGCAGCAGGCTAAAAAGATCGATTCCTCCATTGGATTTGCAACTGTCTATCGTACTCTTCAACTTATGACAGCCGGAGGTATTTTGGCAGAGCTCAATTTCGGAGGAGAACGCCGAAGTTTTGAAGTTGTCGGTGGAGGTTCGGAACATCACGATCATCTCATTTGCACTGATTGTGGAGCGTTTGTGGAGTTTTTTGACTCTGAGGTTGAAGAGCTCCAAGAGCGAATTGCAAAAAAGTTGGGCTTCACTTTAACTGGTCACCGAATGGATTTGTACGGGAATTGTGTTCGCGGAGAAAATTGTCCAAGGCGACGAAAACAATAAGTAGTGGAAGTACGAAATAATGGAAGCAAGAAGTAGCAGAATAAAGGAGCTGAAATGACTGAAAAAACAAACTGCGGAGCGCGCACCAAAATTGTATGGACGCTGTCGCCCAAATCCTTTGATGAGGCCCCTACAGTTCTTGCAAAGAAAATCGTGGATTTTGGAGTTTCGGGAATTCTCACTGTTTTTGTGCCGGAACGTGAGCATCAATATTTGGAGCTTCGCAAGGAGTTAGATAAAGCTTTTTCGGCTTGCGACGGTAGTAACGTTGGCTTTTTGTTTTCTTTAGTGGGTCGTCGCGCATTTTTGTTTGTGAGCGATGAACAAGTTTCCACCGCAGTAGGAACATCTTTTGAGGTTCATTTTGTTTGTGATCGCAATGCGTGTTTGAACCGATTGGATCCTGGTGTTGGTTTGGGTTTGCGCGTGGCGGTTACTAACGACGACATGCTTGTTCCCTTGAATGTGGGGTCACTTGTTGCTTTGGGTTATGGCGAAACCGAAATTGTAGTCAAAGAAATTATAGAACGCACAAATACCTCGCTTAAAGTGAAGGCTGAGGTTTCTGTGGCGGGAGCCTTGCGGAGTGGGATGGATGTGACGTCCGAAGTTTTTCCCAGAGGTATTTTTCCACTGACTTCGGAAGACAGTTCGTTGTTGCGGGGAGTGATTTACGATTGCGCCGATGCTGTTATTGTTCATGGAGCGTCCAGTGGTAACGATTTGCGAAGTGTTCGCGAATGTTTGGGTGGGCGGACGTTAAGCAAGGGTGGCGCAGATGAACGTGTTCCACCATTGTTGTTCTCGCGAGTGGATTCTGTTCGTGCCATGCGTGCCATGAATGAATCTTTTGATATTATTGATGGAGTTTTTTTATATCGATCGGAGCTTGGGGTTGGAGTTCATCTTCACGATTTGCCATTCTTTCAAAAGAATATTATTTCGCGATGCAACCGTCAGGGCAAAACAGTGATTGCAGCTTCTGATCTTTTGTCGTCCATGCATCGTAATTCCACTCCCACACGAGCCGAGGTTAGTGACCTCGCTAATTTGATGTTGGATGGTATTGATGCTGTTGCTATTGGACGCGAAGTGACCGAAGGCCCGCATGCCGAACTTGCCGCGCGGTATTGTCGCGAAACTCTCACAAGCTCGGAAAGTACGTTAGCTTGGGAGTGGCGCGATGTAAAAATCGAAATTGAGAACGATTTGGATGCTCTTGCGAGTGGGTCTTTTCACGCAGCTCAGCACTGTGGAGCTAAGGCGATTGTTTGTATGACGCGACGTGGATATACCGCAGCACGGTTGTCCAGTTTGCGTCCGCCTATTGATGTTGTTGCGTTAACTTACAACACTAAAGCAAAGCGACAGATGAATTTGATGAAGGGAGTGCGCACGCTGCTAGTGAATAGTGATATTGCAGTGGATAGCATTTTCGATTCTGCATGCGAAAAATTGCAACAAACTTTTGGCTTTGAAAAAGGCGATCGTATTGTTATGGTTTCGTTGTCGACATCGTCCAAGGCACAAAAGGGGTCGAACTTTTTTCTCATCGAGGAATTTCGTTAAGACGTTTGTTTCCTGAAAAGTTGCCTGAAAAGTTGCCTGAAGAGTTGCATGTTCGTTTCTTAATCTTTTTTTTGCATACGCAACGGAAGTTCTAGTCCCCAGCTTTCCAGGCGCTGAGCATTGGAAAAAGCATTGGCTGTGGAGCCGTCGAAAACAACACGTCCTTCAGACAAAACAATGGTGCGTTCGCAAACATCCAGGGCAAAATCGAGGTCGTGAGTTGTTGTGATTCGAGTTTGTTGAAGCGACCTAAATATGTTGATGAGGTTGCGACGAGCCCGTGGATCCAGGTGGGCGGTGGGTTCGTCGAATGCGAGAATTTTGGGTTCCATTGCTAGCACTGCAGCCAGTGAAACCAAGCGTTTTTGTCCGCCCGACAAATGATGAGGAGGGCGTTCTGCAAGTTCGGTTGTGTGTGTTTGTTGAAGTGCTTTTTCAACGCGCAGCTTAAGTTCGTTGCCGGTGAGTCCTAGGTTTGCGGGGCCAAAAGCAACGTCTTCAAAAACGGTGGGCATGAAAAGCATGTCGTTGGGATCTTGAAAAACAAACCCAATGTTGGAGCGAACGTGCGCGACATTTTGTTTTGACGAAGGCACTCCGTTGATTTCAATAGTTCCTTCTTGAGCAAAAAGAAGTCCTGCGGTGTGCTGTAAGAGGGTCGATTTTCCAGCTCCGTTTGCGCCCACAATAGCAACCGATTCGTTAGCATCGATGTCAAAACTCACGGAATCGAGAGCTCGTTTGTGCCCGTCGTATGCAAACGAAACCGAATGGAAAACCACTGTGCTCATGGGTGAGTTCCTTGGATGGTAAAATTGAGGAATTGGAACATGGGGTGGAAACGGCACACAACAAAAAATGTGAGCCACGCAAATAGCCAGGCAATATCGATGAAAGACAATGGGCGTTCTTTTTCAATAAGTGGAAGATTATTTTGAAATCCTCTTGCGGTCATGGCTGTATGAATTCGTTCGGAACGTTCAACGCTGCGAACCAAAAGGACACCAATAATGCGAGCAACCTGTTTGGGCCGCGTTTTTGTGTTTTTGCCTGAGCGCAATTGTTGAGCGCGTGTTAAACGCTCTGCTTCATGCACAATTACAAAAAGAAATCTGTAAATAAGAACGAAAAGCATAACAAGCGTGTTTGGCATTTTTAAATTTTTGAGTGCTTGCGTGAGTCTGGGAATTCCAGTGCATGCAACCAAAAGGATGATGGTTGATGTTGCTAAAAGAGACCGAATAACGATGGATATTCCCGAAATCCAGCCGGAGGAAACTGAAATGTTTTTTGTGAGGTGAACGGTGTTGGTTTCTAGAATGGGGTTCCAAATGGCAACAAAAAAAACAAAAGGGAGAGCCCAAGCAACACGCTGACTGACAGCTTTTATGGGTATTTCGCTGAGAGATAAAATGGCTAAAGGATAAAGAAAAAGTGGGAAAAGTGCACCAACGAAAGTGCGTGAAAACGAAGAAACAACAATAACGAAAAATATTGATGTTAATAACTGAATTTTAGCGTTGAGTAGGTGTGCTGGGGTTTTTTTTTGTGCCAAAGTGTCTAAGTTATGCAAATTTGCTATGGCATTTGAAATGTTTTTCATTCACGCGTTCCCCGTCACTTGGTGCGCGATGCTAGCCTTAGAGGCCTGATGAATCAATAGGCGGCTTTCTGAGTGGTGGTTTTCAACTTGCGCTCCCGAATCTGCTGCGCCTGCTGCGTTGCGGAAATCGTGGGGCCCAACCCTCAATGAAGAGTCCCGTTGCCCTTGACGCTTGCCTTACGGTTGTTTTACGCATTGATACGGCTAAAGTTTTGGGTTTGACCCTTGTCAGCTTCTTGTGGGGGATTTCATATGCATATGGCCGACGCGCTTCTTTCTCCATCCATTGGAATTGGTGGCTGGATGGTTGCCGGAATTGTTGCAGCCTTTAGTGCACGACAACTGAAAAAAAAGGCTCATTCGCAGCTTTTGCCTCGTATGGCTATTTTGGGGGCTTTTGTGTTTGCGGCGCAAATGCTTAATTTTTCCATTCCAGGTACGGGGTCGAGTGGACATATTGGTGGTGGAATTCTGCTAGCAATTATGTTGGGAGCTCCTGCTTCTTTTTTGGTTATTTGCACTGTGATCACGATGCAGGCATTATTTTTTGCCGATGGCGGGCTGCTTGCCATGGGCGCAAACATCATTAACCTAGGATTCTTTTCGTCCTTTATTGCGTATCCCTTGGTTTTTCGCCTCATAGCTTCAAAAAACAGTTCTAAACGGCGGGAAATGGTTGCTTGTGTTTTAGCTTCAGTGGCGTCTTTGCAAATGGCAGCTTTTGCCGTGGTTCTGGAAACAACCGCATCGGGAATTTCTGCCTTGCCGTTTCATAAATTTGTTTTGCTCATGCTCCCTGTGCATCTCGTTATTGGTGTTGTTGAAGGGTTTCTAACCGCATGGGTCATTGCTGTTTTGCGCGAGCGTTCGGTTGCGCCTCGCTTCAATTCTGGCGCAGCGGTTTCAAATGTTGAGTGTGCTGCAGTTGCTGGGGTCGTTTCTGCGTCTGGACGTGCAGTGATTCCTGTTAAGGTTCGTTGGATTGGTTTTGCAGTGCTCGCCTTGTTCTTGAGTGGCATTGGTTCGTGGTTTGCCTCTCGTTCGCCCGATGGTTTGGAATGGACTGTTTCCAAAGTTTCCGGTTCTTCTGAGTTGTCGGTTGGACCAGGGCAAAAAATTCATAAATTTTTTGAGAGTGTGCAGAAAAAAACCTCAATATTAGCCGATTATTCGTTTGCATTTCCGGAAGAAGCCGTTGCTTCGGCAGTTTCAAAGGCAGAGGGATGGCCAGCAATTGATGTGCGAACAAGTGTTTCCGGAATGTTAGGAAGCGTGCTTACTTTTGGAAGTATATTCAGCATTGGCCTGCTCTTTTCCTATATGAAGCGCAAGGCTGCCTGAGTTTTTTCTGGCAAATCGGCCACACCTCCAGTTTAAGTGTGGTTTCTGACGCTACACTTCGCTGCAATAGCAAATCGACAACCCGAAAATCAACGTTGACATCAAGCAGCCCCGCATTCGTCAGAGGAATGAACTGGAGTCTATAACCACTTTGGGCAGTGGGCTGACTCTGTTGGCAGAGTGGCCTCGATTTCGGGTTAATTTCAGGTTGCCACACGGCACAGGTCCGTATTTAGAAATGTGAGCAGCTATTGTTGGGATGCCGCACGGTTAGTGCTACAGTGAGGCCTTCATAAGGAGCTTTTTATGACAGAGCAGCGACCGCAAACGATTTATTTAAAAGATTATCAACCCACTCCCTACTCTTTGGAAAAGGTTGATCTCTATTTCGATCTTCATGACGAAGAAACCTTTGTTACCTCAACATTGTCTTTCCGGAGGCGCGGGAGTCTTGCTCAGCCGTTGGTGTTAGTGGGGGAAGACCTCGAACTGAAATCGGTTCAACTGAATGGCAAAACTCTCAACCCGTCTGAATACTCTGCAACAAAGCAAGAGTTGCGCATTGAAAATGTTCCTGCCGAATTTGAACTCAAAACTCAAGTGCGCATTCTGCCCCATTTGAATAAAACGTTGGAAGGTTTGTACAAGTCCGCAAAGCTTTTTTGCACTCAGTGTGAGGCTGAAGGTTTTCGGCGCATCACATATTTTTACGACCGCCCCGATGTCATGGCCATTTACACCACAACTTTGGAAGCAGATAAAACAAAGTATCCTGTGCTTTTGGGTAACGGAAATTTTGTTCAAAAGGGCGACCTTGCAAAGGGGCGTCATTTTGTGACCTGGCACGATCCCTTCAAAAAGCCAAGTTATTTGTTTGCGGTTGTTGCAGGCGATTTAAACGTTTTGCGCGATGAATACGTTACAAAATCGGGCCGCAAGGTGGCACTTGAAATTTTTGCCATCGAAAAAGATATTCCCAAGTGTTATCACGCTATGGAATCTCTTAAACAATCTATGAAGTGGGATGAAGATGTCTATGGTCGCGAATGTGATCTCAATTGCTACATGATTGTGGCTGTGAGTGATTTTAACGCCGGTGCCATGGAAAATAAGGGACTCAATATTTTTAATGTTTCGGCAGTTTTGGCTTCTCCTGAAATGGCTCCCGATGTGTCTTTTGGCCGTGTTCAGGGTGTTGTGGCGCACGAATATTTTCACAATTGGACTGGAAATCGTGTGACATGTCGCGACTGGTTCCAGTTGTGCCTCAAGGAAGGTTTGACGTGTTTTCGCGATCAGGAGTTTTCTGCTGATTTGAATTCGCGCCCAGTAAAGCGCATTAGCGATGTTGTGATGCTGCGTTCGTCGCAGTTTTCGGAAGACGCGGGTCCGAATGCCCATCCGGCGCGGCCCGATAAATTTATTGATATCAGCAATTTTTATACGGCCACTGTGTACGAAAAAGGTGCAGAGATTTGCCGAATGCTGCGCATTCTTTTAGGTGTGGATGGATTTCGTAAGGGCACCGATCTTTACTTTGAGCGTCACGATGGTCAGGCAGTCACTGTTGAGGATTTTGTTGCAGCTTTGGCCGATGCCAACGGTAAAGATTTTTCGCAATTTTTGCAGTGGTATCGTCAGGCGGGCACTCCTGTGGTTCATGTGGAGCGACGCTACGTTGCATCTCAGCGCACATACACATTGGTTGTTTCGCAAAAAACCAATCCAACACCCGATGGCTCGGAAAAGCATGCATTGCACATGCCAATGGTGACGGCGCTTTTGGGGGGCGATGGCCGTGAACTGCCTTTGAAATTAAAGGGTGAAACAAAAGCTTCTGGCACTGAGCGTGTTTTGGAAATTCGCGAAGCGCGGCAGGAATTTGTGTTTGAAGACGTCGCTGCAGAGCCTGTGCCTTCGTTGTTCCGCGGATTTTCGGCTCCTATCAATTTGGAGTTGTCGTACTCAGACGCTGAATTGATTTTTGTGATGGCCAATGATTCCGATCCTTTTAATCGTTGGGAGGCCGGACAGAAAATTTTATCTGCAAAAATTTTGGCTCTTGCTGACGACGCCAAAGCTGGACGCGAACTTCATATAGACAATAATATTTTGAGGGCTTTGTATGCAAGTGTTCAAAATAAGCAGCTCGACGATCACTTTAAATCTCTGATGCTGACTTTGCCTAGCGTTGATGTGTTGATGCAAAAGCAATCAGTGATGGATGTTGCGTCTCTTTATACAGCGCGTAAATTTGTAGAACGTAAGTTGGCTGAGAATTTTGCGGGAGATATGTTCGAACTTTACGGCGTGCTTGCAGCTTCGGAACCCGAAAAATATCAGTTTGAGGCAAAGGCCGTTGGGCGTCGTACTCTCAAAAATAAATTGTTGAGTTACCTGTGTGGCATTGGCGATAAGCGATATTGGGACCTGGCTGCTAAGCAATTTTATGCGGCACGGCACATGACCGACGAGCGCGCTGCCCTGGCAGTTTTGGGGTCCACGGAATCGTCTGAACGCGCTCCGGCATTGGATCACTACTTCAAAAAATGGTCGCATGAAGAGTTGGTTGTTGATAGTTGGTTTCAAATTCAAACCATTGCCGATCGTGAAAATGTGTTGAGTGATATACGCAAGTTGCTTGCTCATCCCAATTTTACTTTGGAAAATCCAAATCGTGCTCGTTCCGTATTAATGGCGCTGCCTGCACTCAATCCGCGTGCCTTTCATCATCCCAGTGGTGAGGGGTACGCTATTTTAGCAGAGAATGTGGGAAAAATTGCGAAATTGAATCCTGGCGTGGCATCGCGAATTGCTAAGGAATTTGGTTTGTGGAAAAAGCTCGAGCCTGTGCAACGCGAAAAATGTAGGGTGGAAATTGAGAAACTTTCCAAACAAGATTTGCCCAAGCAAGTTTTTGAAGTGGTGAGTAACTTGTTGAATCGGTGATGAACTCGTTGATGAACTCTGTGATGAACTCTGTGATGGACTCGATCGCTACAGACCGTCCATCACACTCTTTCGGTCACACTCTTTCGGTCACATTTTTTCGGTCACATTCTTTCCAAAG
>CAIZES010000053.1 GCA_903932045.1 uncultured Silvanigrella sp.
GAGCACGCATCCCACGAGTGAGATAAGCAATTCCAGGCGTAGGCAGCGGACCAACAAAAAGAACATCCACACCAACACTACACAACCCCGCACTTAATGCGCCTTCCAACATATATCCACTCACGCGTGTGTCTTTACCAATAATCACACGGGGCAGCTCAAACTTTTCACGCAGCGCAATTCCAAATGCTTGCCCAACGCGCAAAGCCATGGCGGGCGTCATGGCCCCTTGGTTTGCTTCACCACGAATGCCGTCGGTTCCAAAATAGCGTCCCATTATGAACTCCCTCAAAAATCACAAATTAAGAAAAGCAATAAACACTTCCACAGAACGTATGGGTTCCTACAAAGGACGAATGGAAACAGATGTAGGAGTGATTCGCACCAAAGAGGCACTACGAGGAATTTGCAAGCGCACAGCCTTCTCCTGCCACCCCGGAGCAAGGCGTTTGGCATCCAGAAAAACACGCACTTCCGACGTTCGAATTCCATCAAGAGTTGCTCGGTCGCCAGTAAGCTCAACATCCACATGAGTAGGACGCGTTTCCACGTGAGAAGTTCCAACAACCTCAACGGGAACAGCACGAAAAATGCGCATGGCTCGTTGGTGAGTCACCACAACCTGAACATTCACCCACTCATCTTTCAGACGCAACGATGAGTTATCGTCCACCACAATCTTGGTCCGTGACGAAAACGATTTATCAATTCCTTCAATATTAATAACACTCGTAGTGAGCGCACCCAATTTGGAAATTTCACGTTTGGCTCCTGCAACTTCCACTTTTTCCGGATTTACCAGAATACGTTCCACAGCATAGCCATCGCGCGGCCTACCTTCAATTGGTACACGAATATCAAACGACTTTGTTTGCACGTTATCCAAATCAATTTCAATCCAGGGATCGTGAATGATGAGGGAGTAACGCTTGTCTTTGTCCAACGATGGAAAATTCTCAGACGACAAACGAACTCGCACTCTACCCGGATTTTGATTTCTCACGTCCAACTCTCCCATGAGCTCGTGCTCGTCGGGCTGGCGAATGAACAGAGAATTTGGAAGCTTTAAAGTGATATCCACCGCCCGTTCCTGTGGCCCAATAACCATCATTCGCTCGTTTGTAACAATACGAAGACGCGCGGTACGATTGATTTCTCGAACCTGTTCTGTACGCACCGAAAGAAAAAGGATAACAGCAAATGTGAGAGACAACATTTTGAGCCAAAAATTGTGAAAAATAAGATTCCACAATTTTTCTACAAATGATTCGTGTTCTTGATTATCGTAGCTCATCAATCTTCTCCCTCGGCCGGTTCCACGGGTGGATTCAAAGAAATTCCACCAATCGAAACATCGCGTGGAGGAGGTGTAGGCGGTTCTGGCGGCACAAACCTCTCGTCCGGACCAAACTGACTTAACGAAGCTGCAGCCTCATTTTGTTCAAGAACCGAAGTACCATCCGGCTGAATTGAAGCAGGCTCTTCGCTCATGGGTTGGTGAAGATTTTGAGTATCAGCGCTCTCAAGAGGCATCCCCGATTGAGGCTGTGAAGAAAATTGCTGTCCTCGAAGATTTTCCGATGAATTCGACAACACAATCACACCACCAGCACTTTGAAATGTTTTGCGCTGAGGAACTGCTCCCGGAAAACGCAAATTCAAACGAAGTTCATTTGCTGCCAAGCGGTTTTCACGTTCTACTGCAGACAAAGTATTTTTGTTTGCCGCCCACGCAGAAGAACGAACATTGCGATTGTCCGACGAACGAGCACGACGCTCTGGCCCCTTATAGGGACGTCCACCCACAAACGCACGAGCGCGCAAAACAAAAAGATTCCAAGAAAAGAAAACCCTATTTTCCAGAAAAGCTGCCAAACGCGAAACTCGTTTTTGGGGAACCAAAAGCTGCGTGAGCATACGCTTCGCGGCTTCGGGCGACTGTTGCCGATAAAGCTCGCCATTTGTTGCAATGGATATTGCACCGGTTTCTTCACTCACAACAAGCACAACCGCATCTGTTTGTTCCGAAATTCCGGTTGCGGCACTGTGACGCGTGCCCATTTTTTTCCCTGTAAGAGCATTTGGCGTGGATTTTGACAACGGCAAGTGAGCAGATGCGCACAAAATCCGATTCTTTTGAATAATAACCGCACCATCATGCAATGGCGAAAACGACTGAAAAATGGAAAGCAACAGCTGTTCAGACACCAAGGCATCCAAACGCACAGCATGATCGTACAAACGTTCGAGTCCAATACCGCGTTCAAAAACCATAATTGCGCCCAAACGCTCATGACTCAAATTTTTTGCAGAGCTCACGACTTCTTCAATCACACTTAAGCCAGATCCCTCTTCAAGTCCCGCAACAAAGGGGCTACGGCCGAATCGCGTCAGCAGACGTCGAATATCATCTTGAAAAAGCACAATCACAACAATAATAAAAGACGCATAAAACTTACTAATAATCCAGTAAAGAGTTTCAAACTCCATTAAGCTAGAAAGCGCATAGGCAATAAAAATAACAAGCAGCCCAACCACAACCTGCGCCGCACGCGTACCACGAAGCATTGCGATAATCTGATAAAAGAGCACTGCGACAATGCCGATATCAATCAGATTGCGGAGTGAAATTTGAACCAGAATATCTTTCAAGGTCATAACTCAGATCCTACTTCCTATTTGTCAATGGCCGTTCCTGGGGGAGGCACAAATTCGAAATGCGCAGCGGGAATATTCACTTCCGACAACGCTCCAAAAACTGTTCGCACACGATTTCCATTTTCATGGACAATGCGAAGCTCATCAACAAAACCCTTTTCTTGATCAATTATCAAATAAAGGGCCTTTTGCTTCGATTTTACACGGGGAATGAGCAACACAAAAAGCTTTCCTTGTTTAGAGGCTGGCGGAACACTCGAAACAACATCCGAGCCATTTGCGCCATCATCAACGGGAGCAACCCAACGCTCAACTTTGTAATCACGCTTCAAATTCCCTGGGCGAAAAAGAACATCGAGAACCGCAAGTTCACCCGTATCGGCTTTTAGCTTTTGCGCGTGTTTCGCAATTTCTGAGTATTTCCAAAAGTCTTTACCATTGCTCACATAGATTTCTTTTGATGGTGACGAAATTTCCCATCGAAAACTCTTGGGAGCCGAAAACTCGAGAGTACCTTTCTCAGCAACTGTTTTTTTAACAAGTGCCTTAAAACGAGTTTGTTCATAAGTAACCGAAAAATGTTTCCGATGCGACGACACCTCTTGAACTTTTGATAATGCATCAAGAACGTCTCCGTTCCCTTCAGCCAAAGCAAACGAAGTCAAAAAAAGAAGCCCCAAGAAAAAAGCCAAACTCAATCGCACGGAAGCCTCCCAACAAATGCTGCAACATGCCCTAAACCAATCTATCCTTTGGCATAGGCAAAAACAACCCAGGGGCCATGTCAGTTGAACCTGTTCGCAGAATATCGGAAACTAGAAAAAACGATTGGAAGCAAAATATGAAGTGCTCGTCGGGAATCACACCTCTTATTGCCCTATCAATGAGCATTCTTGCTTCTGAAGCGAAGGCTCACACAGACTCAACAAAAACAATAGGCACGCTTCCGAACGCCCATTTCTCAGTTCCGAAGCCACTGAGTGACTCATGCGATAATCCCCTCCGTGTTACATTTTTGGGTGACTTTTTTGTTAATAGTAAGAATTTTGAAAAGATAAACCTCGAAGGAGCGAAGGATATTCTTTCTTGGGGACACTTCAATGTTGCCAATTTTGAGGGAAATACAGTCGATCCTAAAAAGACATCCAGAGCTTTTCCCGATTTTCCATTTGCACTTGCCATGGACTTGAATGCACCGTCGATTTTGTCAAAAGCCGGCATTTTGTACGCCACGCGAGCTAATAATCATGCCATGGATTTTGGCCCCGAAGGCATGCGTCAAACATCGGCAGCGCTTCAACAAGAAAAAATAAAATGGGCAGGAGTCGGTGAAAATATAGTAGAAGCCGCAAAGCCTATGAGCCTTGAACATAACGGCACAAAAGTCGCTGTATTTTCGTTTGCCTCCACCTGGCCCGAGGAGTCATGGGCAACCACCGAACGCCCAGGAATTGCGTACCCAACCGTACAAAGGCTCATCACAGCCATTCGAGAAGCCAAGGCCACGCACGACTTTATTGTGGTTGCATTTCATTGGGGAGGCGAACTCACCACCGAACTCAGGCCCTACCAACACGGATTGGTTCAGGCCACATTTGACGCCGGTGCCGATGTTATTTACGGGCATCATGCGCATATGGCACAAGGAATTGAGCTTCGCGACAAAAAACCACTTGCTTGGGGATTGGGAAATTTTCTATTCTCATCAATTGGAAAAGAAAAAAATATGAGCTTTGCCATGCACGCCGAATTTTGCAAAGCGAACGATAAAAATTCGGTACACACCGCGTATACTGCCATAGAAACAGGCAGCATTTTGGCGCAAACAGGCGTATTTCCAATGTCTCAATCACGTTTTTTGCAATATGTTGGACGTTATCAAAAAGAAAATATTTTGAGCCCACACACATTGTTCTTTATTCCCTCTGAGGGAAAAACTCTCACACTTGAAGAATGGAAAAAAGAATCGCAACAAGGAAACGCAGGACAAACATTGAAAAAAAACAGCTTAGGTGGCTAAACATTAAAGTGATACACTGTAGCTAATCACTGCAGCTAATCACTGCAGCTAATCACTAAATCTCAAAGATATCCAAAAGTAACACCACAGCCTGATCCTCCGGTGCAGCTGCAATAATAGGCTCCGCCTCACGCAAAAATTCCAATAACTTTTGCTTGAGAATTTTAGTTGCTTCTTTTGATATCCCCAAAACCGAAGAGTAATGCAAATCCTCGGGCTTGGAACGTTCCAAAGCATCCAAAACTTTTATGCGCCAATTTGCGTGATGACGAGCCACATGCCGTGAATGACTTCCAAGGTGCACGCGACCTTTGCCAATGGAAAGCTTTCCGTCGGAAGCCATATTCACAACTTCATAGGAGACAAGCCAGCGAACAACTTCTTCAACCTGTGCCAAAGGCAAACGCAGGTGCTTCGCAATTGCCGAAACAGTATTGGTATGCGATAGAGCCGCAAGAATATGAACAGCCGAATAGACCCAACTCGAATAATAAATGGTTTGAGCCTCTTCGGGCACTTTGCCGGGAACTCCGATGCTTTCTGCAACTTCCTCGCGCTTGCGAATAATTTCATCAATTTCTTGTCGATAAAAAGCTTCAAGAGACTTACTACCAGCCCTATCAGCATCAACCAAAAGCATAAAATAGCGACGTTCTTCGTGCGACAATTCAAGAAACTCGGTGACCCGAATGGCCTGCTCGCGACTCAAATGCGCGCGGCGCGTAAGTACCTGCGACACAAACGACGATTGAACTCCCAAAAATTTCGCCAACGCTGCGCGACTGCCGCGAGATTGGGGCAAAGCGTCAATTCTATATAGTAAATATGTAATGTAATCACTGTAGCCAAAGACAACGTTCATCATATTTACCCCCAGATAAACAAGTCTGGTGCTTTTTCTTAATGTTGCATAACACGAAAAACGAAGTCTGAGCAAAAGACTATGAAATTTTTCTTTGCTTACTTTTAGTGCACTACGAGATCAATGTTCAGGTGCACTTTAACGCCTGCGCTCCGGCAAATTCCAAAATCAGTTTTTAAACCAGCAAGCTGGACGAGGCTGTTCAAGCGCGCCGGCGCGATACGTATCCAAGCGACATTGAACCGTTGCGGGATACGATCCGAGAGTTTTGGGCACTACCGTTGGATCGGGGGTCTCAAAGTTTGGCACAGGTTGCTTTTTCACAACCGAAAGCAAATTTCCAAGAGCCTGACCAGCCGAGAATTGACGCAAACAAGCCTGATAGCCATTGGTGTCGCTGCCATGCTTTTCTGTGCATCGTGCGCGGATGTAATCGGTTTCAGTGGGAGCAGAATCTTGAGCCAAAGTTGGCAAAACCTTTGTTAAACAAGTTCCAGCACCATAGTAATCGGCCATGCCTTCAGCGGACAGTTGGAATACAGGGTTGGCGTACGGAGCTCCGGCAAATGCATGGCCAAGCTCATGACACAACACAAGTGCAAAACCATCACGAGTGATTTCGGGCCGACGAGCGAGTCCGCCATACATATTCACATGAATAGTACCGCCCATATTGGAGCAGTTTGCATTTACGGTGGAGTCGTTCCACAAATGTGCAATTTCCAAGTGCTCACCTTTGGCCTCGGCAAGTGGTGCATACACGGCATAAGCATTATCAATAATTATGTCGAATTCTTCTTGAGTCATGTTCTCTTTTTCGAACATGCCATCTTGCTTCCAAAGATCGTTGTCTTCCACGAAACTATGAGACACAACATTGCGGTCAGCGGCCACGGCGGTTGCTGCTGAAAACGAATTTGCAGCAAGTGTGCACAAAGAAGCCAAAGACAAAACATGAGCAAGTTTCATTGAAGAACTCCCTTTCTTAGTGAAACACAATTTAACAGTATCCCTGTAAATAATTTGACTGGCCACACGGTCTATTTTTAAATTACCGAAAATTTCCGAAAATCAAAAGATGAAAATGCTAATCAAACGGAGGCTTTGATGAGTGTTTGCTAACAATTTATTTGAGGCACATCAAGACACAAAATAGGAGAAAAGGTGCTAAGATTTCAGAAACACTGAACTATTACTTTGCAAGCCGCTTGATAACAACAAAGCTGACGTCGTCTTGCAAGGGGAAGGCTCCTCGAAAGCTATCAAAATCAAACTCTACTGAACTTGCCATCTTTTGAGCGGGACTTAAGGCGTGCGTCAGACAACTCTGCTTGAAACGGTTTTCCCCATACTGCTCAGAATCTTCATTGAGACCTTCTATGATTCCGTCTGTGTAACAAACGAGGGCAGCTCCTTCCTCCATGGAAAAATTTTTAACTCCAAACTGAGATTCAGGAGAAACTTGCATTCGTCCCAAGTGGTTCCCTCTAGCAACCACAGATTTCACATTTTTTCGAAGCGTTTTGCTGAAATGATCTGGCAATTTCTCCACGTTTTCAGAAGACTCCGAAAGGCTAGGCATCCCAAGCTCTTTTGTATTTATGACGAATGGAAAATTGTGCGCGGCATTAATGAGAGTGGCTTCGCCTGTGTCCAGATTCATAGTAATCGAAAGGAGTGTCATACATAAACTTCCCCGACCAATTTCATTAATAACATAGCTAAGCCTATCCAAAACCTCACTGGGAGCAAGATCTTTATTTTGAGTCTTCATATCACGTTCAAGCGTATGCACTACGGCCATTGCTGCTGCAGTAATCAGTGCAGACGATATACCATGTCCCGTAACATCGCCTACATAAACGTGAAGGCAATTGCGCTCCTCCTGGAAATACACTCGAAACCAGTCTCCACCCATACTTGAAGCTGATCTAAAAAAAGAACCAATTTCGTATCCAGCTATCTCGGGATATTCCGTAGAAAGAAGACATTCCTGAACAACCGCAGCCATTTTGAGTTCATTATCGACAGTCACCTTTTGCACAAGATCGTGCAAAGCACATATATTTTCAACCGATAACTCACATGCATCTGCCATAGTCTTGAAAAGACCGCTAAACCGTTCCCGTTCTTGAACACTAGAACCCAAATCAGAAACAACAATCAAGCCATGAAGATCACCGCTAGAGGGCCTTGACAAAAACTTTGTAAAATGAGCATCTTTAAAACCAGATTGCGCAAGCTCCGCAAGAAGCTCACTCTCTATTTTTGGAGTATCGTGACAGATCGCTAAAAAGCGCCGACCAGGCAACACTTTTGAAATTTGAGTTGATATCAAATTGGCCAAGTTTTCCATACTTCGCACAGCTACCAAGGCAGCAGTTGTCTCCTGCAAAAATTCAATATTTGAAATGAGCTCCTCCAATGACAAAGCCATTGTGTTAAAATTTCTACCAAGGTCACCCAACTCATCTTCAGAGTGCACGGCGGCTCGAGACTTAAAATTTCCAGTTGCCAAACTCTGCACAGCAGAAGCCAAAGCAACAATGGGCCGCGAAAAACGATTCGCTAAAAACAGAGCCACACTAGAGGCCAAAAGCAACAAAAGAAAGCCCACCGTCAATGCAGCTTTTGTTAGGACAGAAACCGAAGAACGAATGTCCTCACGAGAAACAACGCCCACAACTCCAAGCGATTGTTTTGGAATCCCTCCCCCAACAACCACAGCTTCGGATGTTTCTGTTCGAAAAACAGAATTTGATTGTTCATCGCCATTCGATTTCAGCAACTCTTCAGCAGATTTCGCTGCAACATTTAAAGCATTGTTTAAATAGTTCGTTTTCTTTTCCTGAGTGGGAAGTACCATGGTACCGTCACTTCTTTTCGCAAAAAGAGAAACAAAACCATGATCTCGAATTTTTGTGTCGCCCACTATAAACTTGTTCATGCCTTCGAAATCAAAAAGAACAAAAATACTATTTTTTTCAAGGGCCACTCCATCTTTCCTAAGCAACCTGCGGAAAGCCAAATAGCTCCTATTTTTTGCACTCTTCAAAGAAACAACCGAAAGAAAATCCTCAGGCAAACTCTGTAAAGTTTGCACATCGTCTGCGTCAATCGACCCCTCGCCGTTTTCAAGTCTTTGATAGATAATTTCACGATCAACAATCATCAGTGCATTCACAATTGTCGAGTCTTTTCCAATTTGTCGATCAAAAAACGCGTCCACACTATTTTTAATAGCGAAACGTAAAGAAACAGTGGTTGCATATCCAAAAAGAATTGGCGAAGAAGCCCACACTTCAAGGTTATCGTGCCGGACATCAACAAACGCCTGCAAAGAATTCATGGAGTGTTTCTGAATTTGCAGCAAAGAATCTTCAGATTCTTTTGTCAGAAGTTGAGCCGCTTCGCGCCAAATTGTGACACTAATTGCAACGCTAGACAAAAAAACAAAGCTCAGCAGCACCCATCCAAAGCGAGCGCCCACAGAATATCGAGGAGATAACTGAGCTCGGATTTTTATCACTTAGTCATTTCCATCATCATGCTAGAGAAATCAGTAAGAGTCATACCAAAGGAGTCAAACCAAACTTTATTAACAACGTGGCTCTTATCTTTTTGGGAGGCTTTAAAGA
>CAIZES010000054.1 GCA_903932045.1 uncultured Silvanigrella sp.
CCTTCGGACGGAATTGAAAAATTAATTGCGCAAATTCTGAAAAAAGAAATCGGTGTTGCCGATTTTCCAGCAAATATTACAGCTGAGTTGGTTGATCTTTTCGCCAGCACTGAATTTGGCCCTTCCTTGGATTCCATCAGTGGCAGGTTGGTAATTCTTGTTCCAATCGTTGCTAATGATTTGGTGGCGCTGGACGAAGTGCGGCGCATGGTAGCGGCGGTCAAAAGTGCGGCGACTTACGTGATCGTCAAAAACGAAAGAGATGGGGAAGATTTCAGTGCTTTTGACGCCTCCGCGACGGGGTTGTATTTAAAGTCACTGGGAACACCAGAGATACGCATCCCAAAATTGAAGGCAAACCTGCAACAATTACTGAATACCGACAGGCTCACGCTGACTCAATTCGTGGGACGTTATTGGTCTATGCGAGAAACTGATCCGAAAGCGGCATTTCCACAAACGATTCCAGCCCAAGCTGCTATATCAACTCTCAGACATGTTTTTGTGCAACTGTATGGTATTTCCTCACTTTTTCTGCCCACGGCTGTTGCCGAGAAGATTCGAGTCGAGACCGACGATGAATCTGATGAGCTTAGGACTTTTTGCCTAAACTCATGGGCTACAAAACACAAAACGCAAAATGTAACTTAAACAGAACCTACTATTATGACAATATCAAGAACATTTAAAAACGGGCAAGTAAAGTGTCATGGCCTCTACGAATGGCAGTGCGACAACCTCGTCTCAGACGATGACCCAATGTTTTCAATTGTGGCCACCGTTTTCCTTGTCATGTCCGTAATGCCGGCTTACTATGAAGAACACCTTCGCGCCGAGAAAATCATCACAGGTGAGCGTCAAGCAATCGCGGATCTGGTCTCGAAACACATGGAGTACCTCGACGAGTACTTAGCAAGAGTTCCTCTTGCGTCGGACATTCGAATCGCACTCAAAGCCCACCGTGATGCGTTTTGGGAACTCTTGGTAAAGCATCTTGCCGAAATTGATGAACGTTTTGTCAAACAAAACGAGCCAATTAATGCAATGAATTCAAAACTGGACGTTGTTGCAGAGAACATAAGTTCAATCAACACATGTGTTCGGGAACTGTGCAACAAGCTGATAACCGAGCACGAACTTATGGTTTATGCTATTGCTACGGGTGTTGCGTCGGGATTCTTTTCTCTATTAACTGGGGCAATGATTTACTACCGAATCAAATGACGTCACACGTTACAGAGCAACGCCTCGGTTTCTGCAAACCGAGGCGTTGCTGTTTTCTTCTGATGCAATTACCGTCTCCAAGAGCGGCTTGAAGCCCTGTAGCGGCGGGTGCGAACACGAACCCGCCCCAGTGCCAGTCCGCGCGACTTCACTGGCACACTGGCCTTCGCATCTGGCATTACATTTGGCGGAACTGGGGTTGACGCAACTTGCACAACCAAGCAGGTACGCACAAACGCCAACAACCAGTCAGCATGTTTCGGTTCAACATTGATAGGTAATCCTATATCAAGCGGCTTTTCAGTCTGGCCTTGGTAGGCGACAACACCCCAGTAAAAATCCATAATTGAGACCCATTTTGCATCTTCCGCCGAATGTTGAC
>CAIZES010000055.1 GCA_903932045.1 uncultured Silvanigrella sp.
CCGCAAGCGCCAAACCGCCCTAACCGCGCTCCTTGAGCTCGGCTGACGCCCCAATTGTCATCCAAGTCGTTTCGAGCAAACGAAAAACGACAAAAACAACAAACAAACCGCCAGGATAATAAACCAACCGCCAATACCCTTGCCGCCAAGCCCGCCCCCCGTTATAACCAATCTGGCCAAGACAAAACATCAATGTATACTCAGCAAACACGGTATACTCAGTGTATGCTCCATATTTGAAAACACACTCCAAACGCCCGGAGAGGTTGGAACGCATTTGACTACGATTCAGCAAGACTCCAAAAATTTTCAAAACACTCTTAACTCTCTAAGCTCTCTTAACTGCCAAAATTCTCTCGACACCAATGTTTCGATTGATCCTTTGATAATATCCGAACATCAACTCACAATACCGGAACCTTGCTCACATGAATTCACACCCACAAACACACTCCTTAACGATCCCTATGCAACACTCTCTCATTTCTTCCTAGAACTACGAGGCCGTGGATTATCTCTTTCCGCTCTCGATGGCGAAACTCTTTTCCGCTGGAAAAATGCACAAGTTCCTGTCGAAGTCATTATGGATATTGCATGGAAAATTGCCGATGATTGCATGACACAAAAACGCGCATTTCCTGCAAGTCTAGCTCCCATCGACCGACAAGTTCAAAAATTCCTCAAAAAACGAATCGAATTCTAGCGAGGGTGAAGTTTATGACACGCTCAATTGACGACATCATGAAAAACGTTTCCGAAAAAATGTCAAAACGAAATCCCGCAGAAAATAAAGAAGCAAATGAAGCACCATGTCTCTGTCAGGGGCGATATTACTTTATCAAACGCAAAGAAAACGGCGAAAGATTTTTTGAAGTTTGCCCACACTGCAATCCTAGACTCACATGTAAAATATGCGACTCAACAGGGAATCTTATTCAAAAAAACAAAGTCACTGGCGCCACTGAAGCTATTCCAAACGGATGCGAATGTGTCGTATGGGAAGCACGCACTCGAAAGCTCAACGCCGCGAACATTCCCGAAAAATATCTCCTGGCAGAATTTTCATTCGATAACATTCAATATGGAAAAAAGCATTTATCCCCGAATCTTGCCGAAAAATTTGAAGAGAACCAAGCCCAAATTCGCGATTTCTGCGAACACGCCGACAATGTTATTTTGGAAGGTGTCAACCCTGGCGACAAGTACACACTTGGCCTGGTTGGACCCGTTGGTTCGGGAAAAACATATCTCGGAGTGTGTGCACTTAAAGATCTCATCTGGCACTATGGTCACAACGGGAAGTTTATCGATTTTCAAGCTCTGCTTCACAAAATTCGCGACAGCTACACAAAAAATCTCTCCGAGGACGAAATCATGGAACCACTGCGCCGCGTTGATGTTCTCATGATCGACGAGTTCGGAAAGGGCCGAGCCGAAAAAGAATGGGAAAACGAAAAACTCGATGATTTGGTGAACAGCCGTTACAATAATGGACGGGTCACCATTCTCACAACTAACTACGTACCCAAGCATCTTTCCATAAATCAAATCCATTCCCGACAAAATGCAGATAGGGGAGCAGGAAAAACATCTTCACAAACTTGGTTTTTAGGGGAAGAAAACGGATCAAAAACAAGCTCAGCAGACGGCTATCAAGTCATAACACTTTCAGAGCGCATCGGCGAACGCATGTACGATCGCATTCAAGAAACAACGGTCTGGGTAGATTTCACAGGTATTTCGAGCTTCAGAAAAAAAATGGCTGAAGACTTTCTTGTACGCATGAACGAAACTCAAGATCCGCAAAAATAGCCAGGCAAAAAATTAGCGTGCCGCCAAAATTTTTGATGCCCTCGTCAGCGAAACCTCAATTTGAGTAAGTTCCTCATCGGTCCCGTGCTCAAGACGCAATTTATCACCTGAGTTAACTTTATCATTCAAAGGAATCAATATAGGACTCCAATGCAAGGCAAAGTCGGGAGATCCGCAACGAGACGAAACAGTCACTCCGTCCACCAACTTTACGCGAAACCACAACATCAAAACAGGAACAGCAGCATCCAAGGTTACACTCATTTCATGTTTTCCAAAAAGAATATCTTCATCAGAAAACAATTTCAGAGAAACTTTTCCTAAAGAAACTGCATTTGAACACGAAATAAACTCAGATTCGCTCAAGTGAATTGGAAACGACAAACTCGAAAAATCCAATTCATTCCGTGCAGCATGCAAAAAACGATCATAAAAATCTTTGCTCGCAGGTTTATTGCTCTCCGCATAGGCTTTAAGTCGATGGTGAGCAGCTCCCGTATGGACATCAATAATCTCGGCAAAAACCTCAAAAGAACCGGGAACGAAAACCGTATTTTCAACATCAACACGAGCAACAATATCTGCCAGAGTTGCCATCATACCTTCACCCAAGGGATCATTTCCAAAAAGCTCACTCACAACAACGTTAACAGTCCTAGGGAATTTTGCATCTGCACTGTTGCTTCGAATAAGAGAAAATCGTCCTTCTGAGCGAATACCCATGCGCTGTAATATCTTTGGAATCTCCAAAGCCGATGCAGTTTCCTCTACTGCATAAACGTGTTTTACACCTTTCATCAAAGCGAACGCCGAAAAAATGCCGGTACCAGCACCCAAATCCAATACAATAGAATCTTTATTCAACACCTTGTCCAAAGCTTCAAGATATTTGCGAGTGCGCACAGAATCGGAAATCATCGCCCACTGAATCCAAGGATCACCAAATCCATCTTGAATACCACCTTCGTTATCTTTCGCTCCCACAATAACTCCAGCTTCCTGAAGTTCCTCAAGCAAACTTTCAATTTCCTGCTGAGGCGGAAGGTTTTTCGTATGTGCATCCATTGAGCGTTTGAGTTCGCTCGCCATTCGCTTAGAATCGTCCTGAAACTGTGGAAGCAATCGAAGCATTTGCACCAAGTCCAAACTCACCCCAAATTCGCCCGACGATTTTGACAAACTTGCAAGCAAATCACCTTTATCAGAGACACGCAATCGAAGGCTTCGCGATACACGCAATTTTGAAACCATCATCTCACTCCTTGGCAAATCAATTGCTCCAAATATTCTCTGGCCTCATCCAAGTCCAAAAAGTGTGGATGCCCAATAGACTGAAACATTCTTAATTCCTGCATCGACAAATGTCTCTCTCGTCTGTTAATCCACAAACAATCCAATCCCGCATCGAACGCACCAAAAACATCGTCCCGCAGCGAGTCGCCCACATGCACACATCGGGAAACGTCCACACCCAAACTCGTTGCCGCCAAAACAAAAGGCTCGGCATTTGGCTTTCCATTTTGAACATCATCAACACACACAACAACATCAAAGCACTCGGACATGTGCACCGACTCCAGAACGTGGTGCACCCGGCGACTCCAGTTTGTGATAAGCCCGGTGCGCAACTTTCTTCCTGCAAATTCACGCTTTCGCAAGCACTCAAGAACAAGTTCGGCATCAGAAAAAACACTTACGCCGCGCCCAAACTCTGAATCCTCACGAAAAAGCGTACCTGAAGCATCAAAAAATATTGCTTCTAATTTTTCTCTTTTCATAAGCATTTATCTCTTACTTTCGTCCCACAGTTTTTTCGAAAGAAAAAACCAAAAAATCAGAGCACAGTTTCCGAAAGGATTTCATCAACAATAGCATTTGCCGTTTTCTTTTCCGACATTGCTTTAAAATTCAATAAACAACGGTGACGCAAAACGGCCGGCCCTACCGATAGCACGTGTTCAGGACCTACCTCCGAATCTCCACGCAAGAGCGCACACGCCTTAGAAGCTATCACCAAAGCCTGGGAAGCACGTGGACTTGCGCCGTATTCCAAAAACGACTTTGCCACAGATAATTGCGAATCGCGCGGACGAGTATTACGTACAATACGAACAATTCCATCCAAAATTGATTTACTCATTGTCACGCCTTCAACACATATTCGTGCCGAGTAAAGTCGTTCTGCACCCGAAAAACTAGAAAGATCCTCAACAACTCCAGGCAAGCATGCCACCTGAACTTCCGACTGAAAATCGGGGTATGAAATTTCGATATTCAACAAAAAGCGGTCGAGTTGTGCTTCTGGAAGCGGAAAAGTGCCCTCACTTTCAATTGGATTTTGCGTCGCAAAAACATAAAAAGGACGAGGTAAAGTTTGCGTCTTTCCGTTCAGGGTAACCTGCCGCTCCTGCATAGCTTCTAAAAGTGCCGACTGCGTGCGCGGCGAGGCCCTATTAATTTCATCCGCAAGCAAAAACGGTGCAAAAATAGGTCCAGGCGCAAATACAATACGTTTTCTTTCTGCATTTTCGGGATCAAAATCAATTGTGTCGCCACCCAATATATCGAAAGGTGTCAAATCGGGAGTAAATTGAATGCGTTTGTATCCACAGCCCAAACTCGTTGCTAAATTACGCACAAGAGTTGTCTTGGCAACACCAGGAGCACCCGTCAAAAGGGCATGACCACCCGACAGCACTGTCACAACAATCTGCTCAATAACAGAAGCCTGACCCAACACTTTTTGCGACAAATGTGACGCTAGCGCCTTTGCAGCACGAGAAACTTCTTGTTCCGAAAACACCGCAAGTGAGTTCATATCCCTCATTACCTCAACGTTCCTAAAAATCAAACCATCCGAATTGCGATACAAATTTCGAGACAAATTGCGATATAAGTCTCGACACAAACCCAAACACGTGTGTCAAAGGTGGCTGTTATCCCAATTGCGGCAACCACGTTCATTGTACAGGTTTTTGGGGAAGAATCGCATCAGACCCCCAAAGAGTTTGACCTGGTCGCCCGACCTTTCTATCATAGCGCTGCAAACATTGCCCCAGCTAGGGCTCAGGAGACATAATGGAAATTGCAAATGGAACCCTTTCACCCGATACGCTTATGGGACTCAGCACCCCTCTGGGACAACCTTTCCGCTATATTGACGGTCACAAGGCACACATCGCCATCATGGGAGCTGGAGCCTTTGGTACCGCTTTAGCTGCTGGAGCTCGTTCCGGCGGCTGCGACGTCACGGTCATTTCCCATGAGCCCGAAAAACGTCAAGAGTATTCGGTCGATCCTCTTCTCTCGCTTTGCTCGTTTGTATATCAATACGATACAAAATTGGATCTCACCAAATTCGACGCTGTTATATTGGCGGTTTCGTCCCAAGCTCTTCGAGACGCGGCAACATGGATTGTCACACAACAAAAGAAACACTATTCAAACACGGAATCCATGCCCCCCTTGTATATTGCATGCGCAGCAAAAGGCATCGAACGAGGTTCTCTCAAGCTCCCCTCACAAATTCTAACTGAAATTTTACCCCCACAAACCCACATCGGAACTCTTAGTGGTCCCACATTTGCAAAAGAACTTCGCAAGGGCTTGCCTTCCGCAATGGTTTTCGCATCGCGAAGCGAAAACTTTCGAACTCGCATCAAAACACTCCTCCATCGCGCCTTTTTCCGTATTTATGATAGCGACGATACCGTTGGTGTCGAACTAGCGGGAGCACTCAAAAATGTGGTCGCAGTCGTTGCTGGAGGATGCGATGGCATGGAGCTCGGAAATAATGCGCGCGCGGCTGTGGTTACCAGAGGCTTCGGAGAAATTGTTCAAATTGGAGTTGCACTCGGAGCAAATTCACTCACATTTTTAGGTCTTGGAGGATTGGGCGATCTATTTCTTACCACAGCCGGAGATCTTTCACGCAATCGTCAACTCGGAATTCGCCTGGCCCGAGGTGAAAAAAAAGAAACCATCGCAGCCGCCACAGGCGAAGTCATCGAAGGAATTGCCACCACGGAAAGCGCATATCAACTGGCAAAAAAACTCGGAATAGACGCCCCCGTGATTCAAGTTGCCTATAGCGTTTTGTATGAAAACCTGGCCGTACGCGAAGCTTTATTAGCCCTCGTCACTCGAAGCCACAAAGGTGAGTTCGAGTGGACACAGAAATGAGTATTTTCAAATGAATTCTTCTTTTACCATTGATCCCATTCTTGCAGTACTAGCCACTCGTGCGCGACAAGAACCAGAACATATTTTTCTCGTTCTAACCGCAACAGAAGCCGAAGCTCAGCAATTTACAAAAGGCTCTCTCGCGCTGGCGAGCGGCTCTTTAGGCACAAAAGACATTCTCTATTTTCCGGGATTTGTTCAAGCCGGAGTCTTTCGTTACGAATCAGCTCGACGTATTCTTGCGCATCGCATTGCAGCTTTGCACCAATTTTCAAAACAATGCCCTCGCATCATAGTCACAAGCGTCGCTGGTATTTCTCGTATCAGTGCATCCACAGAGTGGGTTGACAAAGCTGCCATTCATCTCTCGGTAGCACAAGAATGCGACATAGATCCTCTTGTGGCAGAGCTTCGAAGGCGCGATTATTCTCTCTGTGAACGAGTCGATGATATTGGCGACTTCTCTGTTCGCGGAGGCATTATCGACTTCTGGACTCCGGGACAAAAAAATCCAACCCGTCTTGAATTCTTTGGAGATACGCTCGATAAAATTCGACTCTTTCGCAAAGGAGATCAGCGTTCTTTTGAGCAACTTCAGTCCATTTCAATTTTGCCAATGCGCGAATTTATTTGGGAAGCACAAGAGGCTTCCGAAGTCACTATTGAGAAAGTGAACAAGTACATTCTCAATCAAGGAATCGCCGGACGTCATCGCACTGAAATTATCGAAAACATCCGCTACGGAATCCCTTTTCCTGGAGTCGATGATTTCGCTTCTGTATTCTCTGGCGGCCGATTTGAATCCCTCAGTGCAATTATCACAGAAAATGCACAAAAATTGGGGAAAAATTTCATATATATACCAGGATCTTCCTCTACTGCACTAAAGGCCGAGGCCGAGGCCATCGAACGCCTGTACAAAACATCAACTGCAGCTCAACACCAAAAAAATCAGGCAACAGCGCTTTTTGAAACGGTCTTCCCCTCGTTTGCTCCTTTGCAGCCATTTTTAAAACAAGAAAACACCGAATTATCCGCATATATTCCAACTGAAAACATCAACAAAATGCTTTCGTGCGCACAAAAATATCGTTTTTCAGAACGAATCTCCGTGCTCTCAAACCTGATTTCAGCAAATGAAGTGTCACACTTTCTAATTCTCTGTAAAACAACGGATACTTTTCTCGAAACTCGAGGATTGCTTGAAAAATACTTCAAAATTAAAAACACCGATCTTTCTACAAATCCTTTGCCACGATTTCATCCTAAACAGTTCGATAACACACAGTTCGATAACACAAACTCCGATGCCTCACTGGGTTCTCATAATTTCTCGGAGCACTTCTCTGCTTCTATTGCAGATATTGATGGGATGTTCTTTTCTCCAAACACACGCATTTTAGTATTATCCGAAGCCTGGCTTCACGGATCGCGTCACGATCACACTATCGAGTCTTTCACCGATTCTGAAACCTATCAGGCATCACGTGAAGCTTCTGTAACCCTCATGTCAACACAATTTGGTGAGTTTTCCGACGGTGATCTCGTAGTCCACATTCAACATGGTGTCGCCCGCTTTCTCGGATTAACAACAGTAAGCGTGGGCACAACATCAGCCGATTTTCTCGCGTTAGAGTATGCCGGCGGCGACAAAATTTATGTTCCTGTCAACAAAATGAATCTCATTCAAAGATACGTTGGTGCCGCCAAAAATGATTCATCAATTCTTGATTCTCTTAAAAATACCGCATGGGAAAAACGAAAAGCAAAGGCAAAAGCCGATGCCGAAAAACTCGCCAAAGAACTTCTCGAGCACCAAGCAAAACGAGCAACAACTCCAGGTCACGCCTTTTCCCTTCCCGCTGAAGAGTATCTCGACTTTGAGGGAGCATTCCCATACGACGAAACAGAAGATCAACTTAAAGCTGTTCGCGAAATCATGAGTGACATGTCCAAACCCAAAGCAATGGACAGACTTCTTGTTGGGGATGTGGGCTTCGGAAAAACAGAAGTGGCCATGCGTGCGGCCTATAGGGCAGTTCTCGACGGAAAACAAATTGCCTGGCTTGTTCCCACAACCGTTCTCGCTCACCAACATGCGCGTTCGCTACGTGAACGATTCGAAAATTTTGGTGTAAAAATATGTCTTCTCGACCGCTCTCTTCCTGGAAAAGCAGAAAGGGAACTTCTCAAGTCCATCAATGAAGGACAACAAGACATCGTCATCGGAACACATCGCATTCTCTCGCAGGACATCATTTTTAAAAAC
>CAIZES010000056.1 GCA_903932045.1 uncultured Silvanigrella sp.
AATGTTTTGCCATCTAAAGCGATGATTTCGCCTTCTGGCTTATCAAATAATGAAGCCATAAACTGTGCATATGCTTTTACGATTGCATTTGGCTGAATGAACGACATTACTCTACCAATAGTATCATGGGATGGTATGCTACTTTCATACGGATAATATTTTCACAACCATTCGAGCCTGTCATTTCCAAATTCATTAACGTCTCACCAGCTTTGAACTCCACAAATAACTGCAGCTAGAATTAAGAAGAATATCTCTTTAATTGGGTATTTCGTGGTACGCTCGATACGTGGAGCGTCAATATCTTCGAATGATTTGAGTAACGAGTTCATAATTGGCCTCATTTTTGAAAGTTTGAGACCTCTCTTATCACAACTCTAACAATCTTAAAACCTTAGGTTTTTAGATGCGATGCCCGTGCAAAACATGCTTTTTCGTACCATCGGTTTTTTTTAGATCTCATATTCGCCCCACAAGGAATGATACGACGGCGAAATGGCCTCGGATTCGTTTTGCGATTTAAGACGTTATTTACGCCGAAATAACTGTTGTTTTAAGAGGAAAATATTGGACGTAAGGCGCGAGCTGTCTTCAATTGGTCTCGGAGCGGGGAATTTTCCGATACCGCTCTTGGACAGAGTCCTTTAAAACTTACCGGACAAAGTCGCGTGATAGTCAGAGGCATTTTTAGTTCAATGTCTTTTTAGTTCAGTTCCAATGAATTCCATCCGCGTTGCGCAGCGTTGCGACACAAAGTCTGTTATCGAGGCCAACCTTTTAAAGGTCTATTCAAACTACAAAAAACGTGAAACATGCGCCGAACCAAAGGAAGGCCATTGGGCGAGAAATTCTTCCGCCAGGGAAACAAAGTTCACAACTCTATGGGTGAGTTTTTGCTGTTGCTTTTGTTCCCGAAGCTGATTTTCTTGTTGTGGTTGTGGTGTGTCTCCGTGTTGGGCATTTTTCTGACCACTGAGTGGAATTGTGAGTGTGAGCGAACCATTTTGGGAAATTGTGATGGAAAATAAAACGTGCAATTGATGTCCTAGGGCTTCCAGGCACTGGACAAATACTGCAGTTTCTCCGGCACGCACAGCGGGCAAGTTGCCTACTATTTCCGTGGGAAACTTTTGCCATTGTAGGAGAGTGGAATTCTGCTTGTTGAGTTTTTCAATTTGAATGCCAAAATCTGATTCTGAAAATGGCGAATCGTTGCGCGCATCTTGTATGGATTTCGGGGTAAGAAACATCTTTTCCATTGCGCTTAAGACACGGTCTCTTCCACAATAAGTTTGCACAACGGGATGAAGAAACAGCGAGTTCATATAAGTTTGGGCTTTGCCAGGCGGGACGGGCAGGCGGGCGTCGAGGCTTTGGGCAACTTGATATTTTGCAACAAATGAGGCAAGAGCGATGTCAACGTATCCTAAATGGTGTCCACCAAAAAATGGCGTTTGTAGTTTTTCGAGCCAGTGATTCAGAATGTAAAAACCTTCGTCTAACGACCGTATGAGTTGATTGGTAAGGTGTCCAAACGGATAAACAACGGCTTTCACGGGGGTGAGAAATCCTCGGCACAAAGCGTGTGCCAAAAATCGCGATTGTGTGCAATGGAATGCCGTAGCGCCCATGAGTTTGGGACCGGTTCCGGGAATATTGTCGAGATATTCCAGAATATGTAGGCTATCATCGAAACCAGTTCCAGGTGATTGTTCCATCATGGGAACGGTCCAGTCGGGGTTGATGGCAACCAAGCCGACTGGTGGATTGTTGAAATCAATCCACTCGATATCGAGTTGGTTTGGTGTGATATTTCGCAAGTGTATTCCAATGAGCACTCTTTGAACGTAAGGGCACTCACGATTTGCGTACAATTTTATTGTTGACATGATTTTTTTTGTCTCCTGATTTAAACATGCACAGACGAATGTCTTTTCCGCCTAGCATAAAGTGTGTTGTTTTGTGTTCCATTGCGTGTGTTGCGGCAAGAAAAGCACGCCACGATTCTTCGCTTGGACACAGCACAAAACCAGAAACAAAGCACTTTTTGAGTGTTGCCGTTTCAATAAGTTCCTTAATGTGTTTCCCAATGCGAGTGTAAAACGCCGGTATGGACGATATGCCCTTACCCATTCTCAGCCCAAAGGGTGGGTTCATTGCAATAAAAATATTTCCTTTAGCATGAACGATGTCTTTTGTTTGAAATGTAAAAATATCAGAGCACGATGCTGTATAGGCGGGATCGGCTTGCGGTGTCTTTGTATTTGTGTTGGCATTTGTGCTGGGGTTGGGGTCAATGGAGTTTTGGGGGGCAATAAGATCGAAAAAACGATTTGCGTTTCCTACGAGTTCGTTGTTTTGTTCTTGGTCCCGTTCTACAAAAATAATGTGTGGCAGTTGGTGTTCTTTTGGTTTCTGGGCGGATACTTTGCGTTGTATCCAAGCCAATGAAGCGGGTCTGAATCCGGTTAGTTTTTCGAAACCGTAGTGTCTCCCAAATGTATGAGTGGGAATGCTAGCAATTTCGAGAAGAGCTTCGAATCCCAGGGTTCCGCTGCCGGCAAAAGGTGCGTAAATTGTGCAATGCGTTTGTTGTAGCCCAATATTCGGTTTGGGTGAATTGTGTTCTGATGGCTTGAGTTCGACTGAATTGAGTTCGGCTGGCTTAAGTTCGGCTGAATTGAGTTTTTCCGAATTGAGTTCCGGTGAATTGCTCCAGCTGAGTGTCTGTTGAATGCATGCTGCAGCAATGTCTTCGCGAAGCGGGGCAAGTGAAGATGTTTGTACACGATAGCCGCGCATATAAAGCGGGCTACCCGTTATTGAGATTTCAACCGTAAGAACATTTCTTTCCAAGTTAATGGAAATAGGGAGAGGAAAATCTGTTGCATTTTTTGGGGCTTCGAAATGGCATGTGTGTTTGAGACTGCTTAGAATATCCGCGCATGTTTCTTTTACACGACGCGCATTTTCAACTTCGCTCCCACTTGCGACAGCTTTTATGAGAACAGAAGTCTCTGGAAATAGAATGTTGTCCCATGATATCTTTTTGAGGGAATCCATGAGTGCAGGAAAACTATGACATCGTTTTTTTAGAATTCTAAGTTTCACATCCCATAGAATGCGCGAGCGAAGAACAATTTCAACCAGATTGTCGAAGGAACCATTTTCTAAGAAAAGCTCTCCTTCGTGTTCACTGATTCGAGTTTCAAATTTTTTGGGTGTGTGAAAGGAATCAATAATACTTTGTATTTCCAATTTCGCGGCGTCACGAAAACCTGGGGGAAAGGCAAGTGCGGCACTGTGTGCGGTTCCGAGTATGTCTTTTTTGATGGTGCGATCTTTTTTTGCGTTTGCACGATGGACGGCTGTTTCAGGGGCGGGGGGGGTAGATTTCATTTTTTACGATCTTTTATAGCTGCAGGTTTGAGTGTTTTGTTTTGGCTTCTCTGTGGCCGGTTTGCCACATCTTGTTTGCATAGGGTAGCACAGAAAAAGGGGGCTGACGAATGAGTTCAATATGTTAATGAATTTTTGCAGCGACAGCATTTCCATCGAGTTTTCGTGAGATGCCCTCGCCGTGGAACGTAACAGGTGGCACCCTTGTCGTGGTGGCGCCCACCCACCTCAAGGACCCATTGCGTTGGGCGGATAAAGTAAACCAGATTATCTTTTTATATGATGGAAAATTGACATTATCTGAATCAAAATTTGATTCTAGTGTTGTTGCGCGACTATGCCCCAAACCCTAACGTCGGCAGGAAGAATATATTTTTTGTCGAGGAGTAAAATATGCTTCATTTCCATCGGTTTGCCCTAGCGTCCGTTGTTTTCGCCTCATTCTTCGGGGCCTGCAAGAACGGGAAGAATGAAGCTCAAGTGAACATCGCGAATCCAAATTCGAGTGTTGCCAATGCACCAACTGAATTTATTGTGAAGAGCACAGTCTCTATTTTAGGACGTGCAGCAATGCATCATTTTCTGTTTGGGTTTTTGTTTGCGTTTCTGTTCGGGGTTATCAGATCAATGCTTTTTGTAGTTTGGAAGCACAAAACATAGTTTGGTGCTCGAGTTGTAAGCGCATCCTCGCACAGAAATGCAATTTCCTCGGTTTTGCCCGATGTGTTCGGAGCATTTTGCCTCTATTGTTTGCAGTTCCACCCCATCGGGGCTTGTGATTGGTGCCGCATCGGAATCCACACTTGAGTTTGCATCGGCGTTCGCATCCGGATTCGCATCCGCGTTCGCATCCGGATTCGCATCCGTGTTCGCATTCGCATCCGCGTTCGCATTCGCATCTGCATTCCTATCTGCATTCAGCAAAGGTTTCGAATCTGCATTTGTATCAACTGTTTTTTGTCTATTTCCCGTATTCGAAGTTGAAATCAGTTTTGCTAACAGCTCTGGGATGTGAATATCTTCCGTTGTGTTAGAACCCAACTCGTAGGGAGTGGGGCCGTCGTTGTTTCGTTCTAGGGTATTGCGGAGTCGGGATTCTTTCCAATACCAATCTTCTTTTGTGGTATCGCGTGGGCACGTTGCATGCTCTGAATGCGCGCTGGTTGCTCCCCGTGCGGGGTGGGCGCCCCAACGCATTTCGGGACAGTGGTAGGGATCGAAGGAAAGATTATAGATGCGATCCATAAGGGAATCGAGTCCGACGATTACACCTTTTCCTGCACTATTTGTATAATTAAATTGGCAGATATCTTTTGCGGCTAATGCCTTCCAGGAGGCTCGGAAACTTGTAGCGAGCATGCGAGCGGAGCCGTGGAATTCAACAGAGGGGTCTCCTTTTGCAACACGATCGAAGGCATTTTGTGTAAAGTTTCGCAGTCCTCTGAAGGCGACACGCATTCGCATATCGCGAGCAGGGGTTGAGTATATTTCCCAATCACCCATAGTGGAATAGATATTTTCGGGAAGTAATCCAGGATGATTTTTTTTATCCATTGCCGCGTCAGTTGCTAATTTTACGGCGGTAACACGTTCATGCAAATCGTTGCAGATGGACTCTAATTGATCGTAGAATTCTTCCACAGGGCGCATTTTTGAGTTTGGTTCGGCAATGCGTGAGCGTATCCATGTGTGGTAGTTTGTTGTCGCTTCGCTTTGGAGTTTGAATTTGGTATCGTATTGTGCGGTTCCGTTAAAAAAAGGCGATTGTGCATTTGATGTCCGTGTGATTCGAAAACGTTTTTGTGCGGCATCAACTGTTTCTATATTGATTTTACGCCATGCCCGAAATCCTCCTCCTTGTACCGATGTTCCTTGAGCCAACTTTTCGGTGAAGGGTGAAACCGTGAGACTGTTATCTGTGCGGCCATTGATGAACTTGATATTTCCGTTGGGGTCGACTTGATAAACAAGAAGAACATAACCGTTTGGGTCGTAAAATATTGTACCGGGTTTTACCGAATCTTTGTTGATGTCAATGGGATAAGTATCGCCGTTTTCAATATTTGGTGCAAGGCGATAAAATCCAGCGTGTACGTTGTTGGCTATTCCTTGAAGCAGAGAGTTCACACTTTTGTAATCCGAAAAACTTTTAAATTCGGTTGGCTTGTTACCGGTTGTGGAACGATCACCACTGATTTGAGAAACATATTGAAACGGACGTTTCGTTTTGTACGAAAAGTAGGCTCGCAAAATGAGGGGAAGGTCGGAGCAATCCGAAAATACCGCCAAGTTTTTATCTTCTTCCGACCACAAGCTGTTGGCTTGGCGATTTGTGAGGCACTGTCCGAGTATGTTGCATGTGCCTTGTTCCCTTTCGCGGCCCAATTGCTCAACCCAGTTTGAAAATTCTCTTTCTGCAGCATCGTTCCAAGGTTTGTCGGCAAGGTATGCACCTTCAGGTGCACCAAATATTGTTGTGAACTCTGTGTCCTGAGGGTTGGCCGAAGAACCTGCCAGTCTGCAGCCAGTGGCAAGCATGAAGCATGCCCCAACTGCAAACTGAGATGCGCGGGAGTGAAAGTAAATCATGTTGGCCTCTCCTCAACAAAGAATTCTCACCAATGCATTGCTGCGACTTGGTGTGCTGTTGAGTGTGGTATCGGAATACGACTTTCAGATTTGAGGCTCAAAAAATGACAGAGGGGATGAAAAAAATGCACTTTGGGAATGCGGAGCAAAAAGTCTGCAGAGACGATAGAGTCTACAGAGACGACAGAGTCTACAGAGACGACAGAGTCTACAGAGACGACATGTGCAAGCGTTTGTACAAAATTTTTGCGTCGAGTTTGTTTTCTTCGGCAACTTTTCGAATAGCTTCCTTGAGCCGTGTTCCTTGTTCCACGTTTTTTTGCACTTCAGTGATGGCCTCCTCCAGTGAAAGAAGCACTCGGCGAGTTGTGGCTGCTGAGTTTGTTAAATGAACGGAAACAACGCATTCTCCAATGGAGTGCGAACGCGTTTCTAGTTTTGCCAAAATTTCTGAGGCAGTGCCACGGAGATGTTCTTCATGCATCTTTGAAATTTCTCGGGACACGCAAACAATCAAATGCTCGCCGAAGTGATTGTGAATATTTTTGAGCGTAGCTTGAATGCGTTGAGGACTTTCGAAAAAGACGGCAACGCACGGTGCAACCAATGACCAACGGGAAAATTCTTCAATTTGTTCTTTTGCTGTGCGTGCAAGAAACGCTGAAAAAATTTGTCGAGGTTGTAAGAAGCCTGAGGCGGCCAAACCACTTGTTAGCGCGCTTGGACCAGGAATGGAAACAACGTGAACTCCCGCTTGATGGGCGTGGTCTACAAAGATTGCACCGGGATCGGATATGCATGGGGTACCTGCGTCGGTGACGATGGCGGCCGAGCGTTGAGGTGATTCTAACAAACGTTGAATGAGTGCTGTTGCGCGTTCTTTTTCGTTGTGTTCGTGCAAGCTGACTGTGCTTGTGGTGATTGAAAAATGAGCCAATAGTTTTGCAGTGTGGCGAGTGTCTTCGCATGTGATAAATGCAACGGAAGAAAGAATTTCACGTGCGCGAGGCGAAAAGTCAGAGAGATTGCCAATGGGAGTTGGGACAATAAAGAGAGTGGGGGATATTTGAGAGTGCATATTTTGCCTACCTCTATTTCTTGTCGAAGGATGTGTCGCATATCGGTGTACAATAGAGCGGTGGCGAAATCAATTTGTGGAATGAGAAAGTGATTGTTATGAAATTGAATTGTGCCTTGAGCGTTTTGAACATTCTCAATGTCATGAATGCGAACTTAATTTTGGGCTGTGTTGCAAAAAAAAGTGAGCCGGCAGCCGCAATCAATCCTGTGGTGAGCACGGAGCAAAATTTGCCAACGTGCACGCAAGCTCGAATATCAACCATGATGTATGTGCAGTCGTCGCAGCAGTTTTTTGTGTGTGATTCTTCGCAGTGGCGTAGGGTTGAGAGTTCTACGTCAGGCACTGGAGGCGCTGGTGGGACTGGTTCGAGTTCATCCACTGCCACAACGCCGGGGGCAACTGCTGCGAATTCTACGGTGAATTCGGCTGTGAATTCCGCTGCGAGTTCATCTGCAGTTGGCGGATACATTTTGAGCAAAACTGCTATTTCACCCGGAGATGAGTGTCGGTATGGCGGAACGCGGGCCGAGGGCGGGTTGGATGCAAATAAAAATGGAGTTCTAGAAAGTACTGAAGTCACAAGCTCGTTTCCGGTTTGCGATGGAACAATTGAGCAAATTGGAAAAGATGCATTTCGCAAATATGTTTACAGTATTGGCCTTGTTGTTGCAAAAACGAATGACCTCATTAACGGCGCGCAGATGTCGGGCGGCACAGGTTGGGTTGTGGGCGATGGTTTGGTGCTAACAAATGGCCATGTTGCATCCATGGATTCTGGAGTTCTGACTTCCGGCTATGAAATTTGGGTCTATTTTCCAAAGACGCAATATGCTGCAGACACAATTCTTGCAAAAGGATTGCCAAATTATGCGGGTTTTACACCTTCTGACAAAGACTTTGATGCTTATAAAGTATCGGCAGTTGATTTAACTCCGTACACCACTACAACAAGCGATTCAGCCGATCTTGCCTTCTTAACTGTTCCGGGGATTTCGGGGCGTGCTGCTCTTCCTTTAGCAGATGCTGTTGTGAGCTCCAGTGCCGGCGCTGCCACCGACCTAACCGATCCGGCTGCAAAAAACTTTTTGAACCTGGGTGATGGCGTTTTCAACATCAACTACAGTCAGGTTCAAGGGCCACGTCTTTCTTTGGGAACTGTGACAACAATTCAGACTTGTGGGGCGTGGTTAAAAACAACAACTTCGCAGTGCACTACGGAGCTTCGTGTTCCCGACAATCGACGTTTGTTGTTTTGGTGGGGTTATGGAGATCATGGTGGAAGTGGTTCGCCAGTGTTTGATCGTTTTGGAAAAGTAGCGGGCATTTTTACTTTTGGAAGCGCGCCGCCCGATACTTTTACCGCGGTGGCTCAGCTTGTGGGAGATATTCAATACTGGTTGAGCAAACCAAGAGCTTGGAAGTCTATGTAGTTTGGTGGTTCTGTTGTTTTTGTGGCTACTTCTTGTTTAAGTATGGTACATACTCACGATCAATTCGTTGAGTGTGATCTATAAACCATTCCACCAAAAATTTTAGCAATGGCTTAATCTCAATAACACTCTCTTTGTAATTATTTTCGAGTGTTTGCACCCAATGGATAAATTCATCATGTTTTTTTTGGTGTTCGTCCGATTTTGGATAAGAGCTTTGTTTGAATATTTTTTCTTCGGCATTGAAATGGAAGATGGTGTATTCTCTGAGTTGAAGTATGGCCCGTGGTATAAAGTTCTCGCCGTACGCATTGAACCGAACGGCTCTAAAAAGATCGTTAATGAGCTCGCAAAGACGCTGGTGCTGTGTGTCGATTTCTGTAATTCCCAGTGAAAAACGATCTTCCCAGTGAATCAGTTCTGCTTTTTTTACTGTTGGAGCATCTGCTTTTTGTGTTTCCGCAGCTTTTATGAGAACGGCGTGGCAGCTAGGGCATCGGGGTGGCAGTTGGTCCGATTCAATTTCAGCACGGCAGTAAGGACAGGTTGGCAGCATAGAAGCCTCGGCTTGGAGAGGTATTGTTTACAGCCGCTTGCACAGAGTCTGTAAGTTATCTGTGCTTGCATGATTGATTTTGCCTCGCAAGTTTGGGAGTGTCAAATGATGTCTGTTGGCCCAACTTTTCAATTGTTCTGGAATAGACTAAGGTCCCAATTTCAAATTGCTGGAGTATCACGATGACAGACACTGAATGGATTGAAATTGGGGTTCTCACTCGGGTTCATGGACTTAAGGGTGGGATATTTTTGCGTGCGAATGATCGGCGTTCTGAATTCGGAGATTATTCTAAGGTTTTGCTCACAGGGAGAGGCGAAGCTCGCGAATTTACAGTAACACAGACTTATGTGAGTGCTGGGCAACCCGTTCTTGTTTTGAATGGAGTGCAAAGTCGTGAGGCGGCCGAAGGGCTTTTGCAGTGCCACGTTTCAATTCTTCGGAGTGAAGCTGCAGACGACGAAAGCGACGTGTTGGTGGGCGATCTTATAGGGCTCAAAGTAATGGCCAATAACCAAGGTGAGCTTTCTGATATTGGCGAAATCGTTTCGGTGGTTGACTTTGGTGCACAAGAAAACATTGAAATAAAAATGCACGGTCGGAAAACAACTGCTCTTTATCCCATGATGGACGAATACGTCAAAGAAATAGATATGGACGCCGGAACAATCACCATTATTTACATTCCTGAGTTCTTGGAGGAAAACGCCTAATGCTGCGTTTTTCAGCACTCACTCTGTTTCCTGAAATGTTTGAGGTCTTTCGCAACGAAGGTGTCATTGCCCGCGGAATCGAAAAAAAATTCTTGGCGCTGGACACCATTTTCTTGCGAGATTTTGCTCCTGAACCCCGAAGAAATGTAGATGAGCATCCCGTTGGAGGGGGGGACGGCATGGTTTTGCGTCCCGACGTGGTGTCTCGGGCATTGGGTTCGACGCTCACTCCAGAGGCTTATGTTGTTCATCTTTCGCCCACAGGAAAAGTATTTGACGCACATGCCGCTCGTTCTTTGGCCTCCAAAAAACACATTGTGTTGCTCTGTGGCAGGTATGCGGGTTTTGATTTTCGGACAGTCCGCCGCTACGTTCACGCCGAATACAGCATCGGCGATTTTGTGCTGTCGGGGGGAGAGCTGCCTGCCATGTGTTTAATAGATGCCGTGGCCCGTTTTGTGCCCGGTGTTTTAGGAAACTCAGAAAGTGCCCAAGCCGATAGTTTTGAAGATGGGCTGTTGGAAGCTCCTGTGTACACAAAACCACTGGAGTTTGAGGGGGACGCTGTTCCCAATGTTCTGTTGTCGGGCGACCATAAAAAAATTGCGGCGTACCTACGTCAGGAACAGCTTCGTCTTACG
>CAIZES010000057.1 GCA_903932045.1 uncultured Silvanigrella sp.
CGCCGTTTTATTTGGAAGTTGTTGGCATGGCATCTTACTATCCCATTCCTCAACACAGAGTAGAAAAAAACAACCAAGCCTGGGCAGCTCCCAAAAACATTGTTGGCAATGGCCCCTTCGTTCTGGAATCGCTCCGAAGAAAAGACAACGTTGTTCTTCGCAAAAACACCAAATATTGGGACGCCAAAAACGTAAATATCGATAAAGTTATTATTTACCCAATTGAAGACGACAAATCGGCGCTCAATATGTACAAAGCAGGTGAGCTCGACTGGATTGGCGCTGTACCAACAATTCTTCTGCCCAAACTCAGAAAAACCACCGAACTCCACTCAGCCGCTATTTTAGGAACGCGCTACATTCGCATCAACACAACAAAACCAGAACTTACAAACCCCAAAGTGCGGCGCGCGATGTCTATGGCCTTGGACCGAAAAATATTGGTGGAAAGAGTGTTGCGCGAAATGCAACAGCCCGCATACTCTTTTGTTCCTGCCGGTCTTAGCAACTATTCCGCCAATGCTCAAATCACAGAAAACATTGCCGAAGCCAGAAAGCTCATGACCGAAGCCGGCTACCCAAATGGGAAAGGCATGCCAGAAATAAGTCTGCTTTTTCAGCCAAACTCACAAAGTTCTCTGGTTGCAATCGCCATTTCAAAAATGCTTGGCGACGCACTGGGTGTAAAAGTAGGCCAGCTTCGTGCGGAAAAAGGAATTTTTTACGACAAGCTAGACTCCATGTCTTACGACTTGGCGCTTTCCAATTTTTCCGCCGACTTTAACGACGCCGAATCGTTTCTCGGAAAATTTGCCTCCGAAAATGTTTCAGAGAATCTCACTGGATTCAAAAATGCTGAGTACGATCAATTTCTCAAACAGGCCAGCGCGTTCGTCAATCCAAAAGACAGAAATCGGTCGCTAGCAGCTGCCGAAAAAATTCTCGTCATTGACCAAGCGGCAATTATTCCCTTGTATCACGGCGTCAATATTGAAATGTGGAAATCTTATGTCAGCGGACTCTACATGAATCCACTTGGTTTTCACTCACTCAAAAATGTAACCCTTTTGAAGTAGCGAGGTCTGCAAAATGTTACGATTTGTTATTCGTCGCCTTCTCAGCGCAATTCCCATGATTATCGCCGTCATGACTGCCTGTTTTTTTATTATTCGCATGGCTCCAGGCAGCCCCTTCGACCGCGACTCCGTTGAACTTTCTGCCGAAGTAAAAGCCAATCTTCGTGCACAATACGGATTTGATAAGCCACTTTACGAGCAATACCTCATTTTTATGAAAAACGGTTTGCAAGGTGAGTTTGGAGAATCCTATTCCTATAGGGGTCAGTCTGTTTCTGAAATTATTCGCGAAGCACTACCGGTTTCTGCCACAATTGGTTTTTTGTCGCTCACAGTTTCGTTGCTTATTGGCGTCACTTTAGGGGCAATATGCGCGGTACGACAAAATTCAATTATTGATTACTTTACCGTTGGTTTTGCAGCTCTTGGACGCAGTATTCCACCCATGGTATTGGCACCTATTTTGGTTGAATTTCTTGCGGTTCGCCTAGGTTGGCTTCCCGCTGCTGGTTGGGGTAACGGAGCTTGGAATTATCTTATTGGTCCTGTGCTGTGTTTAGCGCTTTACGACATCACAACAATTGCACGCCTGTCAAGGGGATCTCTACTCGAAATTTTACGTTCCAAACATCTCATCACGGCTCGCGCAAAAGGACTTCCCGAAACTTCGGTGATCATCATTCACGCCCTGCGAGAAGCCATGCTTCCAGTTGTAACTTATCTTGGACCAGCTGCTGCGGGCATTTTAGTAGGAACTGTGGTTATTGAACAAGTCTTTAACATACCCGGCTTGGGGCGCTACTGGGTGAGTGCCGCAGTAAATCGCGACTACACGCTTCTTCTTGGAATTCTCACCCTGAATGCCGTTTTGTTAACCATCATGAACACCCTTTCGGACATTGCCGTTGGGTTGCTTGATCCCCGAATTCGTATGCGCTGAACTGTGTGGAGTATAAAAATGTTCTCGTTATTCAGACCCAAACAACAAATTTATCCAAGCGGCAGTTTGTCAAGCGAAGCCTGGCGAAGATTACGCAAAAACAAACTTGCAATGATCAGTATCGTTTTTCTAACAATTCTGAGCCTCCTGTGCTTTTTGGCACCGCTTCTTCCTATTAGAGCATGGGATGCCATCGAATTTGTGGAAGAACCCATTCCCCCTTCCGCCGCATATTGGTTTGGAACAGACGGCCTGGGACGCGATCTTTTTTCGCGAGTTTTATATGGCGGGCGTGTTTCTCTTTCTGTTGGTATTATTGCATCTTCCATGGCAGTAACTATTGGCGTTCTCTATGGAGCCACCTCTGGTTTTTTCGCTGGAAAAATAGACCGCTGGATGATGCGCTTTGTTGATTTCATGTATTCTATTCCATCCTATTTTGTGATCATCATGATTCAGGTTGTTTTTCAGGTTCATAACATTTTGTTTCTTTTTGCCATGCTCTCGCTTTTTCAATGGCTGGGTTCGGCCCGCGTTGTGCGAAGCCAAATTTTATCTTTGCGCGAGCGCGACTTTGTAACAGCGTTGCATGCATCAGGAATTTCATCCGCCGGAGTTATTCTCCGACACATGATTCCAAACGTGTTAGGAATTGTGGCCGTCTATGCCACTCTCACCGTTCCCGGAATTATGCTGCAAGAAGCCTTTCTCAGCTTTATAGGAATTGGATTTCAAGCGCGCGGAAGCGATGGAGTTATGAAAGACATTCCCAGTTGGGGATCGCTTTTGGGACAAGGAGTTGCAACATTCGAAACCACTCCCTGGCTTTTGATATTTCCGGCTGTGTTGTTCAGTATGACACTGCTTGCAATTAGCTTTTTGGGTGACGGCTTGCGCGACGCGCTTGATCCGAATTTGAGAAAGTGAGCCCAGCCATGCAAACAAATGTTCAAAAGGAAGATGTCCACGCAAATTTGCAAGCTCCTCCCAGGAGCTTCCTAGCAATTCAAAATCTCAAAATTTCGTTTAGCACACCCGTGGGCGATATTGATGTTGTCCGTGGAATTTCATTTGATGTTAGCCAGGGCGAATCGGTGGGAATTGTGGGAGAATCGGGAAGCGGAAAAACCATGACCGCGCTTTCTCTTATGGGATTGCTGCCACGTCCCATTGGAAGAGTGACCAACGGTTCTATTTGTTTCGAAAATCGCGATTTAACGAAACTTGCTGAACACGAAATGCGATCACTTCGTGGTGGCAAAATTGCCATGGTGTTTCAAGACCCCATGTCGAGCCTCAGCCCGTTTTACACCATTGGTTATCAAATTGGCGAAGCCATAAGTTGCCACCAAAAACTCTCGCGTTCGGAACGCGACGAACGCGTGCAAAAACTTCTGAACGATGTTGGAATTAATGATCCCAAACGCAGAGTAAAGCAGTTTCCCCACGAGTTTTCGGGCGGAATGCGACAACGTATTCTTATTGCAATGTCGTTAGCAAACGATCCTTTGCTCCTTATTGCCGACGAACCCACCACCGCGCTTGACGTCACCATTCAGGCACAAGTTCTTGGGCTGATGGCTCAAGAACAAAAACGTCGCAATATGGGCCTGGTTTTAATTTCCCACGACTGGGGCGTTGTTTCTGCACTTTGTGAGCGCGTTATAGTTATGTATGGCGGACGCATTGTTGAAGAAGGCAGCGTAACCGACATTTGGAACGACGCTCGCCACCCCTACACCCGCGCGTTGCTGAAATCCGTCCCACACTGGGGAATGAACAAAACAGACGAACTCACTCTTATTCCAGGCAATCCCCCCATTCCCAAACCTGGAATGAAAGGCTGCGCATTTGCACCGCGATGCCCGCACGCTCAAGCAAGTTGTTTTAACGAATTTCCACCGGAAAAAATTCTTGGAACACGGAGGCGCTACTCGTGTCTACTCTAATTAAAGATACAGAAACACCAGCACTGAATGTATCAAATCTTTCGATACACTTCACGCTTAAAAACAAAAAGACATTGGTTGCAGTTGACGACATTTCCTTTTCCGTAATGGCCGGAAAAACTTTGGGCATTGTGGGTGAATCGGGATGCGGGAAAACAAGTTTGGCAAAAACCATTCTGCGCCTGTATCAGGCGACGTCTGGAAAAGTTGAGGTGAATGGCGTAAATTGGCTGGATGCCAAAAACGCACAAGCAAAACAAATGCGCCGCAATATTCAAATGGTTTTCCAAGATCCGTACGCCAGTTTGGATCCCAGGCAATCCATTGGAAGCGCGGTCATGGAGCCCATGCGCGCGGCAAATCTTTTTTCGTCACGCACAGATTTAGAAGATCGCTGCGCTTGGTTGTTAGAGCATGTCGGATTATCGCCAGATCGGAAGAGCACACGTCTGAAC
>CAIZES010000058.1 GCA_903932045.1 uncultured Silvanigrella sp.
CGGCACCCATGTGCTGAGGCATGGCGGCACCCGAAACTATTTCAACAAAGCGAACGGTGATTTGGCAATTGCACAGCAGATTTTGGGCAATACTTCCTTAGACAGCACGCTGGTATATGCGAAGCGGAATACCAACGCTTTGAACCTGCTTGCACGCAAGGAATGGGAAAACGAATCGACCCCGACCCCACCGAAGCCCATGCCGCACTGCACATCGTCTAGCTTAAAAACCTAGCTGGCCGCATTTGGCCGCAAATCGATTTTGGATAAGAAAAAATCCTGCAATTTAGCAGGCTTAGATGCATAGATGGCGGGATGTCCAAGGTTGGTAAATACAATTTCTTCCTCCAACGAAATATTCATTCCTGCGTTGACTTTCTCGTGACTCCAAAGTACCGAGATTCGGTTTTCCTCCACCAAAAATACGTCGTCGAAGGGCTCAGTTTGGCCCAAATTTCGGCTCAGATTTTTTCCTCCAAAGCTGCCGTAAGTAAGGGGCTTCGTGGTGCAGGGATACCTATTCGGGAAGCCCACAAGCCGCACGGTAGACCATCTCAACCCAAGTATGGCTATCGGTTACGAAAGAGTCGAGCTGTGCCTGCCAGGGCTGAACAACGTGTGATTGACGCAGCTCATAGTATGCGTGACCAAAACTTGAGCCTGCGAGCTATCGCAAAAGTTTTTACCGAAATGAAAATCCCAACCAAGTGCCAAGGTAAAGCGTGGCATCCTGAAATGGTGAAGCGAATATTAACCCCAAATTAAACCACCAATAACAAATCACGTCTAATCATATAGTTATAAATTTTTCCGAGAAATTAACAGAAATATCTTGGAAATATGCTTGCTTTTATCGGAAAAGTGCCGATATACTAAGGTGTGAGGGTAATTAGACCCTTAGCTTTTAGGAGGGTATGTTATGGCTAGTGATGTAGCGGTTGCTATGGGAGCTTCGCAGGCTGCCTTAAATAAAGCCGATAGTGGGCATCATTTTGAAACAGTTTCATTTACCGTTCCGAAATTCAAATACGAGCGAGGGCGATGGTCAACAAGCCGAACTGAAAACGTCGAAGAAATTGCGGCACATTGGCAAGATTATCCTGAAGCGGTGAGGGTATTACAAGACCCAAAGCTTGGACGCATGTCTATGGTGATGCTGCGTAAAGACCGCTTTGAAGCCTTGCAAAAATTGCTCAATGATTTACAGCACGGACAAGCTTTTATTCAACAAGATGTCCAAACTCTTTTAGATGCCCTTGTAGCGACCAAAGAACTTGTTGAATTAAAAAATAAGGAAACGGGTAATCTTGCGCCTCTTGAAAAACAACTCAACGTATTACTTCGCATCAGTAGCCGCATTGAGTCTACAATTTTAGTAAAATCGTCATCAACAACAGTCGAGCCAACTTCTTTGACACAAGAGGAGTTGTCGGACATTGGAGATGAATAACGATGACTACACTTGAAGTTGATAGCTTTCGTAGCTTGATTAAAAATTTTGGCAATACTACTCACGGTTCTGTTGCCCTCAAAAGTGTGCGTGAATACCTCGGTAATCTTGGTAAATCGGCAAGGCGTGAAGAGTGCCTGTCCGCAATTCTTTTTCAAGAGCCTATACAATGGGAATCGGTAAAAGATAGAATATGGGCTAACGACGAGGCAAAACAAGACGCAAATCGGTTCGATTTTTTGCAAGGCGACATTGTTGATACCACAATGGTGTTAGCTCCAGGCATTGCCGATTCTGAACAAACACATAGTCTGTGGCTCGTACTCTCACCTGACTGTGACGCTGTGAGAGCTACATATGTAAGCGTAGCTCCAGTCTTTGAAATTACCACGGAACTAAAAAGTTGGTATGCCACAGCACTGAAACTTGGCAGCCATCGTTTTTTCCCGATTCCATTTATTATTGGTGATGCTCCAAAGAAAAATTATTTTGCCGATTTGACCAAGCCCTATTTTATACATGAGAGTGGAAAAAAATTCGCAATACCAATTGCATCACTTCAGGTTGACGGGTGGCATTTACTAAACGCATTGGTACAAGAAAAAGAAACACGCTCGGTTGATATTCAGGAAGCTGTTAAAATTCGCACTCTGCAATAGAAAATTACAAAGCTGCACAACAGGTGACGCTGAAATAAAACGACAGGGTGTAAGGACATCGGATAAAGCTGATAATTAGTGCAAGTCGTCGAACAGACATACCTGCTTTTTATATGCCTTGGTTTATGAACCGCTTGCGTGAGGGCTATGCGCTTTTCCGCAACCCGATGAACCCACGCCAAGTGAGCCGTGTACCGTTAAACAAAGAAACAACCGAGTGCGTTGTGTTTTGGACTAAGAACCCTGCGCCCTTGATACTGCACATCGCTGAGATTGAGAGACTTGGCTTTAGGTTTTATGTGCAGGTTACGCTGACACCATACCTAAACGACCTTGAACCAAGCGTACCCGACAAGGCAGCTCTTGTTGAAGCTTTTAAGGTGCTATCAAAAATAATTGGTAAGCACCGTATGACTTGGCGGTAAGACCCCATAGTAATAACGGACAAGCTCGACGTTGAGTTTCACACCACAAGTTTTGAACGAAGGTTTGGCTGGGTGGCAAATGAGGGGTGAAAACGTACAAAATTTGGTAGTAACGCACAAATTTTGGTAGCGCCTACGGAAAAAATTTAGTAGCAAGTCGGAAAAGCGGGGTAACCCACTGTTTGAGGCGAGGAGGCAACATGCGACTATACCGAGGCTTAAAAACACCATATAAGAGTGAATTCATCAGCGAGGATGGAGCTAACTTCACAAATTGCCCAGAGGCGGCACTATCATTCGCAAGGGGTACTAAAGGTGAATTACTCGTGGCTGATATACCAGAAACAAACGAGCGAGGTTTGCAGATAGCTCAACCTGCACTTTGGGGTATTGAAGACAAACCAGAACAGCAACGGTTGTTAGCGGTTTTTAAAAAACGTCCTAAAATGGTGGTTATCGCGTGACCACCAAAAAGTTTTGCTTAGAATGTTGGAACACGCGCAAAACTACGCTTTGAGTACAAAGCTTGTTTTCGCTCAGCAGGGTCTCGCCGACC
>CAIZES010000059.1 GCA_903932045.1 uncultured Silvanigrella sp.
AGGCTGTGGACGATCGGGGAATTATTTGGAATACTCATTTGAAAATATTTCGCGACTTTCCGTGGTTTGGCGCAGGTAATGTGTGGCTTGATGCTGGATTGCGCACCCAATACTATCAGCGCTTCGGTGCTCCTGAGCACTTGTGGAAAGACAGTGGATATCATGCGCACAATTTGTTTTTGCAAATTTTGTGTGACGTAGGCATTGTTGGATTTGTCGTAGTTGTGTTTTTGCTAGCTGCCATTGCTTGGAATGTGTGGAGACAGGTTCGTGGTAGGGCTTTGCCTACCATAACTGCAAAGGCTTTTTTAGTGTCTTTTGTTGCGAATTTGTTGCATGGTTTTACCGAAAATACCTTTTTCTCGGCAAATGTTTTGTTGCTGACTCTGTTCTTGTTTTTGGTAGTGCTTTGGATTTCGGTCGCAAAACAAGAATATTGAACTTGTTCATTCAATGCTTTTCTAAAGGCAGTCGAACGATCCATTAACGTCAACGCCGCTGCTAGCATCAACAAGCACTTGAGGTTCGTTGGATACGATAGTGCGAGGCAGTTTAGAGCATTGAAAGGATCCGCTCATTGTAGGTGTTGTTTTTGTTATTTTAACGGTGCAAGTCCCCGAGTATTTAAATGCGCCGATTTTTTGATTTGTTCTGATCATTCCAAAAACGTCGAGTTTTAACGGATCGTATTGTGATGGCATAGCAAATTCAACAGAACAACCGTCGAATGCTGATGATGTTGCCTGAGTGGAATCGGTGACGTTGTCAGTCGCTTGAGCGCAATTGTAATCGGCAGGGGTTGAACGAACTCCCTTTACGGAAACAGAAATCATTGGGGAGGCTTGTTGCGGCGATGCAGTTCCGACAAGCTGAACAGAGAGCTTATCGGAGTCATCTTTTTGACAACCTTGTGCGTCAGACAAGCTCAATTCTGTATTTGATCCGGGGGCGGAGGGTTGAGTGATTGTTGCGGTTCCCTTTGCGGGAGAGCCTTTTTCTGTACTGCCTCCCATAGGAGTGAGCTTGAGTTGTCCGCATGCCACAAGAGGAAAAATAATAAGCGCGCATTGAGTCAGTTTATTCATGGGAGTTCCTTGTAGTGATTAGAAAAGCTTAGCATTGGAATCTTGTGCTGTATACTCTATGTGGAGTCCGTTCCGTACGCGCATTGCAGAATGCAAAATTGGTTTGCGGTTGCTTGCCATTGTGTGAATGGTGCGGCGAGAAAAAAAGCGGGAGTGCAATGGCATGAAAAAAAATGCGATTCAAAAGAAGTTCATTAGCGCAATATCGATCTCAATTTTGAAATTTTATTATCGCCTCATTTGTTGGACGGTTCATTATGAGTTTGTGGGACGTGATGCGGTGGAGGCGGAGTCGCGTGGTGCACGAAGTTTGGTTTTGGGCATTGCTCATTGTTCGCTGCTGGTGGTTATTTCATCTTGGGATGGTTGGCCCGCAACTCTGTTGGCAAGTCGCAGCAAAGATGGTGAACTGGCTGCAAGGCTTCTTGAATGTCGGGGTTTTCGAGTTGTGCGCGGTTCGTCTAGTAGAGGTGGCAAGGAAGCCCTTGATGAGCTCGTTGAAAGTGTGAAGGATGGAGACATTGTTGGAATTACGTTTGACGGACCAAGGGGCCCTGCTCTAGTGCCAAAGGCGGGTGTTGCTATTTGTGCTGCGCAGGCTACGGCAGGTTTGTTTTTTGGTTGGATTGAACCTTTGCCCAACCGCATTTTGAAGAGGCCTCTTATTGTTCGTTTGGGAAGCTGGGATCGCTTTATACTGCCGCTGCCGTTTGCTCGCATTCGCGTTCATCACGAAAGACTGATTCCACAAAATATTGACGTGAAAACTCAGCCTCGCGAATGGATTGCAAAGGCATTGGAAATGTTGGAAGCAAGGGCTCGAGAAGTTTATTAGAGTGTTTCGTTTTGCAAATTGTAAGAGCAGCCGCCCCATGAAAGTCCAACGCCAAAACCACAGAGCACAATACGCTTACCGTTAATAATTCTGTTGTTTTGTGCGCGCTCTAAAGCGATGGGAATTGTGGCGCTAACAGTGTTGCCCACGTCTAGGATATCAAAAAAGGCTTTTTCTGTTGGAATATTCAGAATACGACAAAGCTCGCCGTTCATGTGTTTGTTGGCTTGGTGAAAAAACCAATGATCGATGTTGGCCATGGTGATGTGCTGTTTGTCGAGGAATGCATTGATTGCGGGTGGCAACACCGTGATAACGAATTTATAAACGGCTTTGCCATCCATGTGTAGAAAGTCTTCACGAGATCCATTTTTTTGAGGATGAGCCGATCCTCCGCGACGTACGATAAGGGCATCGGAACCAGCGCCTTCTGAACCATAAAAAAATTCTCCCAAACCGAATTCGGGGTCGCATTCTTCAATGAGTGTGGCTGCGGCTGCGTCGCCAAAAAGCCCAAATGTGTTGCGATTGGTGCGATCGATAACGCGATTATAAACATCGGAAGTGACGATAATTCCGCGTTTTGCCATTCCAGAAGCAATGAGGGCTTTAGCTTGTGCAAGCGCAAGAACATAACCAGAACATCCGAGATTGACGTCGTATGCCAAAATATTATTGGGAAGCTTGGCTTTATTTTGTACAAGACATGCTGTTGTGGGAAGGAGGTAATCGGGATTTTGCGTGACAAAAATAAGAAAGTTAATGGAATCGCGCGAAACGAGGGGGTTGTTTTGCAACAATTTTTCTACAGCCTGAACACCCATGGTTGCAGGAGTTTCAGACTCTGTTGCCACGCGAATGGAGTCGATGCCTAACCTTTCGCGACGAAAATCGGCTGGGGAACCAGTGAGAGATGCAACTTCTTCGGATGAAATTTTCCCACTTCCCAATACAGATGCGATGGAACGAATGCGAGCGCTTTTCATGCAGCCTCCATAATACAGTACATCAATTTTTAGCAACATTCTGAAGGATGGGCAAGTGGTTGACTTTTGGTGAGCGTTGAACAAGCTCTGAATGCGTGCTGAGGTGATAAAAATAGAGCGTGATCATTCTTTCGTTTCGAGAATATCGAGAAGGACTTCACGCATTTGAGAGATTTTGTCTCGCAGGGTTGCGGCTTCTTCAAACTCGAGTTTTTGAGCCGCCTTGCGCATTTTCACGGTTAATTTTTCAATTTCTTTTTTGATTTTCTCGGGGCGCATTTTTCCGCCAGCAAGTTTTTTGGCCTGTTCGGCCGAGTTGGCGAGTTTGTCGAAATAGCTGTCGGAAAAATCCAAATTGTAGAGATCGCGTATGCGCTCGGGAATCTTTTTTACAATTGTTTGAGGGGTGATGCCATTGGCTTCATTGTGAGCAATTTGCCTTATTCTGCGGCGTTCGGTTTCCTCTAAGCAGGCGCGCATGCTTTCTGTAACCGTGTCAGCGTACAAAATGACACGCCCTTCTGCATTTCGCGCCGCTCGTCCTACCGTTTGAATAAGACTGGAACGGCTGCGGAGGAAGCCCTCTTTGTCGGCATCCAATATGGCAACAAGCTGCACTTCGGGAAGATCGAGGCCTTCTCGGAGAAGATTAATTCCAATGAGAACATCAAACGAGCCACGGCGCAACTCACGCAAGATTTCGATGCGTTCTATGCTTTCGATATCGGAGTGCAAATAGCGAATTTTGACACCGAGATCTTTATAGTACTCTGTGAGCTGTTCTGCCATGCGTTTGGTAAGTGTGGTGACAAGGGTGCGCCCGCCGCGCGCTGTTGTTTTTCTAATTTCACCTAACAGATCGTCAACCTGATTGCTGGCTGGTTTGACATCAATGGCGGGGTCGATGAGCCCTGTTGGGCGAAGAACTTGCTCTATGATATGATTATTTGCTTTTTCGAGCTCATATTTTCCAGGGGTTGCTGAAACATAAATTGTGGAATTTGTGCGCTGACGAAATTCGTCGAAGTTGAGAGGGCGGTTGTCGAGGGCGGCTGGCAGTCGGAATCCATATTGAACGAGAGTTTCTTTGCGCACACGATCGCCACGAAACATGCCTCCAATTTGTGGAACTGAGACGTGGCTTTCGTCGATAATAACCAAGACATCTTTCGGAAAGAAATCAATTAGGGTTGACGGGGCTTCGCCTGCGGGCCGCCCATCCAGATAGCGTGAGTAGTTTTCAATGCCTTGGCAGTAGCCAACTTCTCGCAACATATCGATGTCGTGCATTGTGCGTTGAGAAATGCGTTGGGCTTCGATGAGTTTGTTTTCTGTATTGAATTTTTCAACAGTATCATGAAGATCTTTTGCAATGGCTTCGGTGATTCTGTCGATGTTTCCACGTTCTGTAACATAGTGAGTGCCAGGATAAATGGCTATGCGACGTACGGTTTCCAATGTTGTGCCTTTGAGTGCGTCGGTCAGCGCTATTTTTTCGATTTGTGATCCAAAGAATTGAATGCGAATGGCGCGATCGCGTTCGTGCGAGGGAATGAGTTCGACAATGTCGCCGCGCACTCGGAACTTGCCGCGTTCCAGGGAAAGGTCGTTGCGAGAATATTGAATTGCTATGAGTTGACGCAAAAAAGCGTCGCGACCAATGCGCTGACCTTCCTCCGCAACAACCATGTTTTCCAAATAGGCTTTTGGGCTACCCAAGCCGTAGATGCAGCTGACTGAAGCAACAACAATAACGTCGCGCCGTTCCAGGAGAGCTCGTGTGGCACTATGCCGCATTTTGTCGATGTCTTCGTTGATTGTTGCTTCTTTGTCTATAAACGTATCGGTGGAGGGAACGTAGGCCTCGGGTTGGTAATAGTCGTAGTAACTAATAAAGTATTCCACTGCATTGTTTGGAAAAAGTTCCTTGAATTCTTGAAAGAGCTGCGCAGCCAGGGTTTTATTGTGAGCAATAACCAATGCAGGACGTTGGGCATTGGCAATAACATTCGCAATTGTGAAGGTTTTTCCTGATCCTGTTACGCCTAAAAGCACCTGATCGCGAACGTTTGCAGCAAGCCCTTCCGATAAGAGGCGAATGGCTTCGGGTTGATCGCCTGTGGGTTGGATGGGCCAATTTTTTTCGAAAAGTTCGGTTCGAACGGTCACGGTTGCGTTTCCCCCGCTTGATGTGTCAAAGTTGCTAAACCGCATTGTGCTTGTTAGCACGATCGTGACACGCGTTGTAGCACAGAATGGGGCTGATTCCATGAAATCACTGAAAGATACGTTTTCTACTATTGCCGATATTCACGCAGGAAAAGTTTCGCTCGGTCGGGTGACTGTTGCGGGCTGGTTGCGCACGAAACGTGGGTCCAAAAAGTTTTCATTTTTGGAATTGAATGACGGCACGAATTCTAAAACAATTCAGGTTGTGGCCGATGCTGTTCTTCCAAATTATGAGAGCGAAATTCAGAAGCTCACTATTGGTGCAGCCGTTTGTATTGAAGGCGAATTGGTTGAGAGCAAGGGGCAAGGGCAGAAGTACGAAATAGTGGCCAAAAATGTTGAAGTCTATGGCTTTGCTGACCCCGATACATATCCTTTGCAAAAGAAGGAAATGACATACGAATACTTGCGTGAACAGGCGCACTTTCGCCCTCGGACCGCCACTTTTGCAGCTATGTTTCGCATTCGCTCGCGGGTGAGTAAATTTATTCACGACTTCTTTGAAGAAAATGGTTTTTACTACGCTCATACCCCTATTTTTACAGCATCAGACTGTGAGGGGGGCGGAAATGTGTTTCAGGTGACCACGCTTCCGTTGGAAAAAATTCCTCGCACTCCCGAAGGTAAGGTTAATTACAGCGAAGATTTCTTTGGTACACCTTCTTTTCTTACTGTTTCTGGACAGCTTGAAGGCGAGCTGATGGCCCTTGGCTTGGGAAAAATTTATACGTTTGGGCCAACATTTCGTGCGGAAAACTCTAATACAAGCAGGCATCTTGCCGAATTTTGGCAAATTGAGCCCGAGATGGCCTTTTGGAATTTGACCGACACTATTCAGCTTGGTCAAGACTTGGTCTGTTATTGTGTTCGCCGGTTTTTGGAAGAATGCAATGATGATCTTGATTTGGTTGTTGCGCGAAATGGCGTTGATCCACGGCCATGGCTGCGCATGACGCTTGAAAAACCGTTTGTGCGTGTCAGCTACACAGAAGCGGTTAAAATTTTGCAAGAGTGTGGCGAGAAATTTGAGTTTCCTTTGGGTTGGGGACTCGATCTTCAAAGCGAACACGAACGCTACCTGTGTGAAAAACATTTTCAGTCGCCAACAGTTGTTTATGATTATCCAGCCGATCTTAAGTCGTTTTATATGTATATGAACGAAGATGGCAAAACTGTGCACGGTGCTGATATTCTGGTGCCTGGTGTTGGTGAAATTGTTGGCTCCAGTCAGCGCGAACATCGGTACGATGTTCTTATAGAGCGTATGCATAAAAAGGGCCTGCGTGAAGAAGACTATTCTTGGTATCTTGCAACGCGAAAATTTGGCACAGTTCCCCACGCGGGGTTTGGACTTGGACTGGAGCGCTTGTTGATGTGGATGACGGGTATGGGCAATATTCGTGACGTTGTGCCTTTCCCGCGCACTCCCAAGAATTGCCTGTATTGAAATTGAGCAACCGTATTCTCGGCTGTTTTTTTGCACTGAATTATGTACTGAATTATGTACCGAATTGTGCACTGAATTGTGCACTGAATTGCTCATTGAAAAAGGTTCAACATGAACGCGCAACACCCATGCCACTCTCCGCACCACAAGAATGATGACGTTCTTTTTAGAATTGTTGTGCAGCGTGCTGCTGAAGTTGAAGTTCGTATTGGCGCTCGTTCGTGCGGACGTATGGATCGTGGTTTGGTTGTGTTGTTCGGCGTGCAGGCGCAGGGAAACGACCGGGATGGGCAACCGCGGCAGTTTGTTTCTGAAAAAGATAAAGATTTGGCAGTGTCCCTTGCAAAATTAGCTGACAAATTAACCGGGCTGCGTATTTTTTCCGATGGTGAAGGCAAAATGAATTTGTCGGTGCGTGATGTTGCGGGCGGCTTGTATCTTATAAGTCAGTTTACGCTTTTTGCCGACTGCAAGAAGGGTTTTCGACCTGGATTTTCTGCTGCGGCAAGGCCTCTGTTTGCGCAGCAGGTTTACGATTTCTTTGTTGACTTGGTAAAGGAACGCGTGGGTGGCCTTTCTGTTTTTACCGGCGAGTTTGCTGCGGATATGGCCGTGAGTTTGGTAAACGACGGTCCTGTGACAATTATTATTGATGCCGATGTGAACGGCGTTCGTTAGGTGAACAAATGAAAATGTTTGGAAGTGACAATTTTGCGGGTGTTCATCCTGCAATTTTGAATGCAATAATGGAAGCAAATGCGGGTCATGTGAAAGCCTATGGGGCTGACAATTTTACCGCGCACGCCCAACAGGTTTTTACCCGTGAGTTTGGTGCGCCAGTTGATGTTTTTTTTGTTTTCAACGGAACAGCTGCCAATGTGCTGGCTCTGCGTGCCGCTACGCAGTCTTATTCCGCAGTGCTGTGTGCTGAAACAGCCCACATTAATGTGGATGAGTGTGGCGCTCCTGAGTCTCATACGGGCTGCAAACTTTTGACAGTACCCACCCGTGACGGCAAACTTTCCTCCGATGTTTTAAAACGTTTTTTGGGCCACAAAGGAAACGAGCATCACGCTCAGCCTGCGGTTGTATCCATTAGCCAGACAACCGAGCTTGGCACCGTGTATTCTATTAGAGAAATGGCTGACCTTGTGAACTTTGCCCATGACAATGGGATGTTTGTGCATGTTGATGGTGCGCGTATTGCCAATGCTGTAGCGAGTTTGAATTGTTCGCTGAATGAACTCTTGGTGCAAACTGGCGTTGATGTGATTTCGTTTGGCGGTACAAAAAACGGCATGATGTTTGGCGAGGCTGTGGTTTTTTTGAATCGAAAGTTGTCGGAAAATTTTCGTTTTTTGCGTAAGCAGGAAATGCAGTTGGCATCAAAAATGCGATATGTGTCGGCGCAATACTTAGCATTTTTCGAAAATGGTTTGTGGCTTAAAAATGCTCGTCACGCAAATGCGATGGCTCTTTTGCTTGCAGAGCAACTTTCGGCGCAGGGTTTCCGTATTGAGTACCCGGTGCAGGGGAATGCTGTTTTTGCAACATTTCCAAAAGAAATTATTGAAAAAGCGCAGGCGCATTCCTTCTTCTACATTTGGGATGATGAAGCCTCGGTGGTGCGTCTTATGGCATCATTTGATACAACCGAAGACGACATTCGGAAATTCGTGCAAGTATTTAAAATTTGATTTGGTTTTGTAGACAGTGGCATCGCATTTAAAAACCTAAGGTTTTAAGATTGTTAAAATTGTGATAAGAGAGGTCTCAAACTTTCAAAAATGAGGCCACTTATGAATTCGTTACTCACATCATTCGAAGATATTGAAGATCCACGTATCGATCGTACCAAGAAATACCCAATTAAAGAGATATTCTTCTTAATTCTAGCTGCAGTTATTTGTGGAGTTCAAAGCTGGTGTGGCGTTAATTCAGCCAAATGCAATCGTAAAAGCATATGCACAGTTTACGG
>CAIZES010000060.1 GCA_903932045.1 uncultured Silvanigrella sp.
AGAAATCGCTCCAAAATGATCTTGAGATGAGCTTGAATTGAAGAGTATATTCCTCCGGAATAGAGGGGTCTGTGCCCAACCACAATTTTCCATGGAATTTTTGAGGTCCGAAGTTGTTGTTCTACTTTATCGAGCGGCAAAATGCCTAAGCCGCTTCTGTCTGGGAAGTTTGTATCAATGCATGCGACTTGTGCTATATTTCCAAAGGAAACTGAGTAGTGACGAGCTGGCATATTCCAGCGGCCCGCTGAAACCTTTGTGTAGTCGATTTGTGCCTGCGCGTTCCCTGCGTAATCATGATTACCCAGAATGGCAAAAACAGGAATGTTTTTTATGTTTGGTAGAGAGTACACACTGTGAAATCGTTCTTGCCAAAGGATGTCATGGATGTCGGTTACGCCGTGATTGATAAAATTGTCGCCCGCGAAAACAATAGCATCCACGGCATGCTTTTGGGCGATTGTATTCATAAGTGTGGCAACATCATGCTGGGCTGGTTTTCCTGAGCCCACATCTCCAACCATTAACAAACAAACTTGTTCTTTTGTTTTCGGTTGGAATTGAACGACTTTTCCGAAACTCGGTTTTGGATAGTGGTAGTACACGGCAAAAAGAATTGCCGCCACCAAGGACGCAATTCCAGTTGCCCACAGAAAAAATGAACATGCCAAATTGTACAATTTACATCCTCATAGAATAACTTATTCCTATGCCTTGAGTGGTTTGAGTGTCCCGCTTTCCGTTGCGTTCAGTAGCATTGCTTACGTCCATTGTGTAGCGCCACCCTACTCCCATGTTCCCGAAAACATTTTTCAAGCCAAAGAATATTGATGCATAAAGAGAATCATCGGGTAAACCTAGCTTTCGTTCTGCCGCTCCTAAGTCTTCAACAGGCGAGCGCGCAGTATCATAAGTGATTGTGCCATCTATTTTCGACGACAAAACGTACTTTGCCTGAGCTTCGAGTCCTAAGAAATTGGAAATCAGGTCGAAACCTCCAATTCCTCGTGCATATGTGGTTGTGGAATTTCCTTCAACTGAAATTGCCGTGGTATTGGGCTCCCGATATGTTTTTTGAAACGTAATGCCTGGTCCAATATCAATGTATGCATGCAAGAAACGCGTAAATGCTCTGCCGTGATACCATTGGTCGTAGGTTTCTGTGAGCATTGTGTCTAGCGACTGTGCTGCGGTTTTTTCGTAGGAAAGCGTGTAATGAGCTGAGAAAAATGGAACTATTAGAAATGCGTTGTCGCTTTCTACTCCTAGAGATCTTCTTGTTGAAACGATTTCTCCCTGAATTTGTCCATATTTTATGCCTAATGTTTGCTTATAAAAGCGAATGAGCAACGGAATGCGCACTCCTGCCCACGGGCGATGGAATGTTCCTGTTTGCGTTGAACCTGTTGTTGGTGCGTAAATTGCTTGGCCAATTGCATATCCCGCATAGGGCTCGATATAAATGCCCGGATTGGCATCATAAATGGGAATTCCCGAGATTCCTAGCATCCCGCCGATTTCCATAAGCGTTGTGGAGTCCTTTGATGTTGGATCATATTGATAGCGGAATCCTGCGACTGGGGAGACATTTAATGCGAACTGTGGTGGCGGCCAATCGGGAAGGAAGGCGCTGGTGCGCGAAGTACCAGTTCCGGGTCTTTGAGATAATTTCTTGCTACGTGACTTTGATGGAGGCGGTGGTGCTGGAGTCTCTTCCGATGTGTTCGCTCCATTTTGCAATGAGGGCTCCTCTTGGGTTCCTTGAGCCATTGCCGTGGATTTTGAAACCAAGAAACAAGCAACGGCTGTTGAGCTTAAAAACGCGGTGTTAAAAAGCGAACGCCACAGAAATCTGGAATGTTGCATCATGGGAAAATTTCCTTTTCGTTATTGAAAGTAAGGTTCTTGAGAATAGGGTATTTGGGAATTTTGTCGGTCAAATTCTCGCTATCCTATTCTTGACCATTTACAGTTTACAACAAAAATGAGAGTTATACTCATTGTCCACGACACTCTTCTGACTCATGAGGTTATTATGTCAGAAAATCATAAGGATTTTTTGGAGCATCATACAACTCCTAAACCACCAGTAGAAACTTCTCCCGTCAAAGATAACTTTCTTTGTATTCTTTTTTTGCTTCAACTTTATAATACAATTGGGCCACTCATCGAAAAGAAGTTTCAGTTATCCCTTGTTTTGAGTGATTCCAAGTCAATTGAAGCCGTTCAAAGTGGTGCAATTGCGTCGATGTTCATTGCATCAACCTTTTTTTTGACGGCCTCGGAAAAGCCGATAACGAGGCAGAGAAAAGTTGCTGCGCTGCTAGCGTCTGTTCTTTTTGCGACAGGATTTATTTTAGCTGTGGCAAAAAATTGGTTCGAAAAGATTTAGTGTGTATTCGCGCTGAGCAGTTTGTTCTGCGATGTGGGAGATGTGAATTTCCAAAATTTTGCAAGGTGGCTGGCAACGGGTAACTTCAAAAAAGGTGACCCATTCGTTGTCATCGATGACTTCGCTCCATTCTAACAGAATCACAGAATCTGTGGTGACTTGATTTTCGATTCCGAGGTAGAGGAGTTCGCGGGCGTTTTTGAGGCGATAGAGATCGAGATGTACGAAGTTTTTGATTGATAGGTTCTTGCAGTATGGTAAATCAAGCACGTTGAGAATAGGAAAGGTTGGACTCGTGACATCATCAATATTGGCGAATGACAG
>CAIZES010000061.1 GCA_903932045.1 uncultured Silvanigrella sp.
GCTGCCATTCGAGACGCGTTATCCGGAGTCCAAAAACCTTTGCTGTCGCAGCCATCGCCCTACGGAAAGCCTGGTGTTGCGGCTCGTATTCTTTCCATACTCAAACAACAAAATTTCGACGAATTCAAACGAAAACAATTTTTCTCCTTGAAGGACGTCAAACAATGAACTGTAAAATCATTGCCGAAGCTGGCGTTAACCACAACGGTTCCTTAGAAACAGCTTTCCGACTTGTCGATGCAGCGAAAGAGGCTGGTGCCGATGTTGTTAAGTTTCAAACTTTTAAAACAGAAAATCTTGTCACAAAGTCTGCTCATCGTGCAAACTACCAAGATCGTAATCTCAAGAACACTGGCTCGCAATTCGAGATGCTCAAGAAACTAGAACTCACGCATGAAGATCATTTCAAGCTCTTCCAGCACTGCAAAAAACAAGGCATCGCTTTTCTTTCTACGCCATTCGATTCCGATAGTCTCAATTTCCTTGTTTCTGAACATCTCATCGATCACATTAAGATCCCCTCGGGAGAAATCACCAATTTGCCGTTTTTACTCGAGATGGCACGGAAAGGAATGCCAATCATCCTTTCCACTGGAATGGCGACATTAACGGACATCGAAAAAGCTCTGGCGACGCTTTCATTTGGGCTCCTTCATCCAAACAGTCCACCGAGCCTCAATGCCTTTTGGAAGACTTATTGGTCACAAGAAGCCCGAGAAACGCTAAAAGAAAAGGTTATTATTCTTCACTGCACAACAGAATACCCAGCCCTCGCTAACACCATTAACCTACGGGCAATGAATACCCTCGGCTCGGCGTTCTCACTCCCCGTTGGCTTTTCCGATCACTCACAGGGAATTCACATCCCCATTGCTGCTGCCGCGCTTGGAGCGGTCGTCATCGAAAAACATTTTACTCTTGATAAGTCCCTCCCTGGCCCCGACCACGCTGCGTCGCTGGAGCCCGCAGATCTCAAAAAAATGATTCAAGCCATTCGAGAAGTCCAACTTGCGCTCGGCGATGGTTGCAAGGTTCCAGCGCCCGCCGAAATTGAAAACCGCAAAGTTGCCCGCAAGGTTTTGATCGCCTCACGCAATATTTCAAAGGGAGAAATTTTTTCTAACAAGAATGTCCAAATCAAAAGAAGCGGAGCGGGGCTGAGTCCTGAGCACTATTGGAGCATCCTTGGCCAAAGCGCAAGTCAGGATTTTCCAGAAGGCGATCCCCTCGGTCTTCCTGGATGTGAGCCATGACAGCACTCCCAATTGTCATCATTGGAGGCGGAGGGCATGCAAAAGTTCTTCTCTCGGTTCTGTTGGATCTCAACTTGAATGTTCTAGGATTTACAGATCAAAATCCTCAAGATTCATATCTCTCTAAATTGGCAATTCCATATCTCGGAGATGACGACTCCCTATTGAAATATGTGAAAACAGAAATCCTCCTGGTCAATGGTCTTGGTTCTATCAAAAGCACGGCGGGTCGAGCATCCGTCTTTCAAAAGTCCACACAGCTCAATTTCCAATTTGCGACTTTGATTCACCCCTCAGCAATAATAGCTCGCGACTGCACCATTGAAATGGGAGCACAAATTATGGCTGGAGCCATTGTTCAAACAGGCTCGCGAATTGGCGCAAACACGATAGTGAACACGGGCGCGCGCGTCGATCACGATTGCGACATTGGGCGACACGTCCATATTTCTCCGGGCGCAATTCTTTCGGGTCAAGTGTGCGTTGAAGATCGCGCTCATGTCGGAACAGGCGCCGTTGTCATTCAAGGAATCCGTATTGGGAGTTCCAGTGTTGTCGGAGCTGGCGCAGTTGTGATTCGTGATGTAAAACAGAACGCAGTTGTTGTTGGAGTCCCTGCAATCCAAAAGGGTACTGTGTTATCGCAGTGAGGTGAATCATGGAATTTGGAATAAAGAACCAAGTTATTATCTATACGGGCGCGGCAGGACTTCTCGGAACCGAGGCCTGTTTGGAGCTCGCAAAACAAGGTGCTCTGCTTTGTCTCATTGACCCCGCGACAGAGCGATTAAATTCTCTCGCGACAGAAATCCGCCAGAAATATCCGAGTGCTCGTTGCATGGCGGTGAGTGATCTCGACTTCTTAAATCCTGCAGGTATCGACACCCTCCTCGACAAAATTGAAAATGAACTTGGCTCAATCACGTGCCTTGTAAACTCGGCATATCCTCGCACCAAAGATTGGCACCTACGCTTCGAAAAAATTCCTATGTCGTCGTGGCAAACCAACGTAGACGACCATCTCAATGGATATTTTCTTTTCAGCCAACGAGTAGCCCTTCGCATGATGAAATCTCGAAAGGGAAACATCATCAACTTCGGATCAATCTACGGTCTAGTGGGCCCCGACTTCTCGGTGTACGAAGGCCTCGGCGAGATGACTATGCCAGCAGCATATGCTGCTATAAAAGGCGGAGTTGTTAACCTCACTCGTTACCTCGCGGCTTACTTGGGTCCATATGGCATTCGGGTCAATGCAATCTGCCCCGGTGGGGTGAAAGACCAACAAGCACCTTCGTTTGTTCAAGCCTACGAAAGTAAAGTCCCTCTCAAACGAATGGCTACCACGGCGGACATCACGGGGCCACTCCTGTTTCTCATCTCCGATCTTTCAAGCTACATTAATGGAGTGGCACTGCCGGTTGACGGTGGTTGGACAGCAATTTAACGGCGAGGAGTCTTACTGCGGTGAAACACTCTGACATCCTGTTTCTGGTGACGGCAAGGTCTGGATCCAAGGGAGTACCTGGAAAAAATATTCAGCCCTTTGGAAAAATTCCCGCGCTTGGTCTCAGAATTGACGTGATTAAAAAGTTTTCTACGGAAGCTGAAATCGTATGCTCCACCGATTCAGAGGAATATGCGTGCATCGCAACTCAATTTGGTGCCCGCGCTCCATTTCTAAGACCAAGTGAACTTTCCTCCGACAAAGCATCATCAATAGACGTTATCCTCCATGCCCTCGATTGGCTCCAAGAGCATGAGAGAAAAAAGTTCAAGCACCTTGTTCTTATTGAACCCTCAAGCCCATTTTGCCGAGTACAAGACATTGCCGCTGGTATGAAAATGCTCCGTGAATTTGAATGCCCAGTTGTTGCCGTCAGAGCGGCCGATGTCGACCCCATATTTATTGCTCCCCTCGGGATGGCTGGCGAATTTCCCGATCTGGGATCGCGCCTGAACGCTCGCTCTCAATTGCAGCGCCAAGCTTTCGAAAAACAGTTTACGCCCTGTGGCATCTTCTACGGCGTGCCCATTGAGATTTTACGATCGGCTCGCACTTTTTATACTCACCAAACCAGAGCATTCTCCGTTCCAGAAGAATATGGATTGGAAATCGATTCTCCTCTCCAAGCAGATCTTGCAAAGGTACTTTGGGAAAGTGGTCGCATTCAACTTTATTGACAGCCTTAAAAAAAGGAAGCTTTATGAACAACCGAAATTCAGAAATGCAAGAAATCGCTCACAAGCACATCCCTGGTGGCGCGCACACTTATTCAAGAGGGGACGACCAATACCCTTCCAACGCTCCTAAGGTGTTGGTTCGCGGCAAAGGTTGCCATGTGTGGGACGTCGACGGCAACAAATTTCTCGACTACGGAATGGCCCTCCGAAGCGTGACGCTTGGTTATTCCAACGATCGCGTGAATCAAGCAGCTTTTCGCGAAATTGAATTTGGAAACAATCTCACTCGCCCATCCGAAACAGAAGTCATGGCCGCCAAGGAACTGTGCGAACTCATTCCGTGGTGCGAGATGGTTAAGTTTGCAAAAAACGGCTCTACCGTAACTTCCGCTGCAGCAAAACTTGCAAGAGCATTTACGGGCCGAAAACTCATTGCGCGATGCGCCGAGCAACCTTTCTTTTCTTTTGACGATTGGTTCATTGGCGACACCGCAGTCAAGTCCGGAGTGCCTGAGGACATCCAAAAACTCACTCTGCAATTCCACTTCAACGATTTGCCCTCTGTGCAAAAAATGTTTGATGCCCATCCCAACGAGATTGCGTGCCTCATCTTAGAACCCGCAACGTCCGTTGAACCTGCACAGGGATTTCTTCAAGGCGTCATCGACATCGCTCATAAAAATGGAGCCATTGTTATTCTCGACGAAATGATCTCCGGTTTCCGGTGGCACACACAAGGAGCCTGCAAGTACTACGGAGTCACTCCCGATCTTGTGACCTTCGGAAAGGGAATGGGGAACGGATTTTCGGTAGCAGCACTCGCTGGAAGGCGCGACATCATGGAATTGGGTGGCATTCATCACTCGTCTGAACGCGTTTTCCTCATCTCCACCACCCACGGCGCCGAAATGTGCGGCTTAGGTGCGCTGCGAGAAATTCTGAAAATATATCAAGAGACCAACGTTTGCGGGCACCTTTGGAATTTTGGTAACAAATTCCTCACGGGGATGAACAATGTTGCAAAAGAATTTCAGTTAGAAAATAACATCATCTTTGAAGGTACGGCAGTGAGCCCTCAGTTCACCTGCAAAGATCCCAGCGGCGCTATCTCTCTTCCCCTCAGAACTCTCTTTATCCAAGAAATGGTGAAGCAGGGAGTTCTTATGCCTTGGTTGGCGTTTTCAACTGCCCATACCGATGCAGAATTAGAAATCACTCTCGGTGCCGCGCGAAAAGCTCTGCATGTTTGCAGTCAAGCGCTCAACGGCAAAATGGAAAATTTTCTGCAGGGACCAGCTATTAAGCCTGTTTTTCGAAAATTCAACTAATTCGCCAGCGGAGGTTTCATGATCAATTCATATTCTCTGTACAATATCCAAATGATGATTTCCGCTGTCGCTTTTTTTGCACTGACAGGCGTGACACCTCTCTACCTTCTCGGAATTTTGCTTCGTCTCAAACAGCATCAATCCGTACTCATCGCCGCCACGCTTGGGCCCGTGTTGCCGGCCGGCTTCCACGTCTTTGCTCTGTTGTTAGGAGCAAGTCCGCGGTTCACAATTTCATTGTTAGCAGTGATCATCAACTGCGCCCTACTCGTTTCACTTTGGCGTCGCCGTCAGCTTCCAAAGATAATGTTCGAGCGAAAAATCGCAATCGGAATTATTCAAGCCCTGTGTTCGGGAATTTTACTCTGGCTCATCACATTCTTTTTTTATCCGCATCGAAATAACCTGTACCAAGATGTCCTTTGGAACGTGGGAACAACCGCTGAACTGATGCAACATTTCCCTCCAATGGATCCCCACTGGAAAGCGCCAGGGTATTTTATGTACCATTGGCTTGGTAATCTCATCACGGCTTCTTTTGGAGCTTTTGCTAGAGTAGAGGCTGCATACGCAAGCATCATCACCATGCCTCTTATCACATGGGGCTTGATTGCTACCACGGCGCGATTCTCTTTTTTTAAACGAAATTCCGGGCTCAGAACATTTGCATTTTTGCTTCTGTTATTTTGCTTTACAAGCGATCATTTCGTTAATAACGAATTTGTCTCCCACATGTCTTTTCAGGCGGCCTCAACATTTTTCTGGTCGTTCCCCATACTCATTGGCGGTTTAGGGATTTGGCTTGAGCCCAGTTTCCTCCTTGGCTCATCGTCTAAAAAAGCAGTGCTCACGAATTGCGTTTTCCGCGCAGTACTCCTCTTTATTGCCGCTTTTGCAAAGGGAACTACCGCTGTTTTGTTTGCCTCAACCGATATGTGCTTTTTTCTATTGCAAATTTACCAAGCGATTAAGACAAAACGTTTTTCGTATCGGCGACTCTCTCTTTCTTTCGGGTACGCAATTTTCAGTGTCGCAGTTTTTCTCATTATTCAACGTTCTTGCTTTTCAAGCGTAAAATCAATGGCTGATCTTTTGGTTGTCAGCGACGCAAATCTCTCAAGCGGTTTACCCGCATCCCGATTTCTTTCTACCTGCTTAACCTTCCTTGCTTTGCCATTAATATATTTTCTATCGAGCGAAAAATCGGGCATTCAAAAGCTCTACCTGACAATCTTGATGCTCGGCTCCCAGTTGTTTCTAGGGATATTCTCACGATTTCCAGGACTATCGGAGGTCTACTTTCTCTTTAACGCCCACATTGTGGCTCGAATCGGGATCTTGTTCTTAACATTTAACCTGCAACGGGCCAAATATGTCGCGTTGGGATTTGCATTATTAGCGCTAACATTTGCCGACACTCTAAACACATTGGGAATCAACCCAACAAATGTTAAGCGCGGGTTTGAGGGTTTGGGCGGTTCTCTCCAAAATTCGATCTCGGCACAATCACCCCTCATCTTGGCCCTTCGCCAAGCGCGCTCGTTGATTCCGGCAAAAAATACACTCATCGCCGCGCCAAGCACGGGATGCGGTCAGCAATTCATCTATTCGGCCTTTCTCGAACGTCGAATCTGGGACGAGTGTCCTCTTTTCAATGCAGGAAATCAAATAGCGATGTTATCGGATCTTGCTGCTAGGCAAGAACCTTATTACGGAAAGCCCTTTGCGTTCAGTCCAACGCCTGAAATCATGAAGGGGCACGCTCAAGTGCTCGAAGAAGAGAAATTACAAACGCAATTTTTAACTGACTCAACGGAATGGAGTTCAACCGAAAGAAAAAGACTCTCCAACGAGTTTGCTTTCTCACACTCGATAACAGAAAATGATTGCATCAAATTTGTGAAAAAAACCGGCATAACGCACATGATCATGTTTCAAAACGAGATTTCAAAAATAGGCACATGTCTGGCGAATGAGCCCAAATCTCTCGTGGAAAATCTTGCCATCTTCCAAATTCATTGATGCCCCATTTAAAGCAACATTGCGCCAAACGTGTAAGCCTTTTCCAAACTTCCTAGAGCGAAACCTTGCCAAAATCATTGAATCATTCTAATAATGTTTCCCTAGCAGTCAATCAACCTCACTCAAACTTCCGGCCGGGATGCCATGAAAAAAATTGCAATCCTTCAGTCAAACTATATTCCTTGGAAAGGTTACTTCGATCTCATTGCTGCTGTTGATGAATTCATCATTTACGACGATGTCCAGTTTACCAAAAATGACTGGCGCAACAGAAACATGATAAAAACTCCAAGAGGCGCAGAGTGGCTGAGCATACCAGTGGGACGGGACATTAAACGACGCATAAGAGATGTTGCAGTGCCCCAAGCCAAGTGGCAGACAGAACACTGGCGAAGTATCGAGGCAAATTATTGTAAATCACAGCACTTTGACGAAATAAGAGTTTGGCTTGAGCCTCTTTACCTCGGGGAACATCATTCCAATCTTTCTTCATTAAATCGCAAATTTATTGAATCTGTGTGCCGTTATCTTGGCATCAAAACAGTCATCAGCAATTCTTGGGATTACAACCTTACTGAAGGCAAAACAGAGCGATTGGTCTCTCTCTGCGCACAATCAAGTGCCCAGGAGTATATTTCGGGCCCTTCTGCAAAGAACTATATCGAAGAAAAAATGTTCACTGAACGTGGAATCAAACTCACATGGTTTGACTATTGCAACTACCCTACATACCCTCAGCTTTGGGGCGAGTTTATTCACAACGTCACGATTCTCGATTTGCTATTCAATTGTGGCTCGAAATCGATTCGTTACATGAGGTATGTCAACCCATGAAACTTTCCATCGTTGCAACACTCTATCAATCCGCACGGCACTTGTCGGAATTTCATCAAAGAGCATCGGAGGCTGCCCGCAACCTTGTTGGCGAAGACTACGAAATCGTGTTGGTAAACGATGGTTCGCCGGATCAAAGTCTCGACCTTGCCAGACAGCTCGGCGAACACGATCGTCACGTCGTTGTCATCGACCTTTCGCGAAATTTCGGTCATCACAAGGCCATGATGTGCGGTCTAGAAAACGCCATCGGTACAGAAATCTTTCTGATTGATAGCGATCTGGAAGAAGATCCGGCTTGGATCAAAGATTTCGCAGAAAAAAAGGCCCTTGAAAAATCCGATGTGACTTATGGCATTCAAGAGCAGCGCAAAGGTCGACCTTTTGAACGATGGAGCGGCCATTGCTTCTGGCGCCTGTTCAATTTGCTCACTGGCATGACTTTGCCAGCAAATATGGTGACGGCCCGGTTGATGTCAAGGCGCTATGTAGAAGCCTTATTGGAGCACAGAGAACGAGAAGTCTTCATGGCTGGTCTTTGGCACATCACGGGTTTTCATCAGTCACAATGCAGAGTCAGCAAGCGAAGCTCAAGCCCCTCGACGTACACGTTCCAACGCAAAGTCGCTTTACTCGTCAACTCGGTCACCTCATTTAGCACCGCTCCCTTGCTTTACATTTTCTACTTTGGAATTGTCATTTCGCTTTTTGCATCCATATACATCTCGTTCCTATGCATCCACTGGGCATTTCTTGAAAAGCCGCCCAGTGGATGGACGTCAGTTATGGCTTCGATATGGCTGTTGGGGGGACTTATTATGTCATCCCTAGGTATTGTAGGTGTGTACCTCTCCAAAGTTTTTTCAGAAACAAAACAGCGACCATATACAATCGTTCGACAAGTCTACGGGAGGCAAAAACAATGCTAAAAATTGTCTTTCTTTGTTCGGGTGGCGGAGGCAATCTAAGATTCATAGAGGGCGCCATCCATCTTGGATGGATCAAAAATGCGATAATTTCCGGCGTAATTACCGATCGCGAATGCCTGGCAACTCAATTTGCGAATGAGAGAAAAATATGGACGAAAACTCTCAACTTTTCGGAAGATGGTCAGGTGAATGTCCTGCAAGAGTTGCATAGACTATCACCCGACATCATTATTACAAATGTTCATAAAATCTTGTCACCATCGGTTGTCGACTCTTTTAGGGGAAAGCTCGTTAATTTACACTACTCGCTCCTCCCTTCCTTTGGAGCCGTCATTGGTACCAAAGCAATTGATCTCGCATTAGCTTATGGAGTTAAATTTCTTGGCACCACTGCTCATCTCGTCGACATTCTTGTGGATACAGGCAAGCCACTCGTGCAGACGATAATTCCAATAGAAGACGGTGACACCACAGAAAGTCTAACAGACATCACATTTCGATGTGGCTGCCTAGCTCTTCTACAGAGCATTCAAATACTCCGAAAAAATGAGACCAGCGAAAGATCAAACGAACGCTATTCATATCTGGAACTGAGCGGACGAAAAGTTTCGATCAATCCGCCTACCGAAAATTTCTCCGGAATCGAAACAGAAAGCTTCTGGCAACAACTCAAATCCTACAAATGAAGAATTCATTCCTATAGCTGATCATACAAAATAACTAAGAAATAAGCCCTATTGATGCCGGCTACGAGCAACAACAAGAACAGATGAACCGAACGGTATGGGAAATTTCATTTTCATGCAAAACAGCTCAACTTCAGTGAATAGGCGCATCACAAACGACATAAACGGCGACGCGACAAGCTCCTGAGAATGCTCTGCCTTAGACCCGAGTCCAAACCGTGTTTTTAAACTGCGAAAAAGGACAATCGGCAAAACCAGCGGCATAAAAAAGTATGTCGCATATATGGGTTCAAAGCCATTTGCTCGAAGGAGACCCGTTGCCTGCGTCAGCGAATATCGGCGATAATGCCTTGCTGCAACATCGGCGCTTGACCATAAACTTTGGTACGCAGGAACGGTGATAACCAAATAACCGTTATGAGCGATAACCCTCTTGACTTCGGCAAGCACTGTCGATTCCTGTTCCAGATGCTCCAGAACGTCAAACAACCCCGCAGCCTCAAATGCCTCTGCAGGAAATGCGCACTCACTTAACGTTGAGTTCACGACCGTTAGCGTTCCCTTTGATGCAGCGTGAAAACAACCGCTCTGAATGGGTTCAATCAGCGCAACTGGAACGCCCATCTTCGCAATTGCATTCGCAACCGTTCCCGTGCCGCCACCAACATCAACAAACGAACGCGGCCGACCCATGACTTTCTGAATCATTGACGTGATCACTTTGTTTCTGCAGTTAAACCAAAATGAACGATCTTCAACCTCAGCGTTACGAGCGTGTCCATCAGCAGGAAACGAGACTTGCGTCTCGGCTAACGCACGCCAAATCCCGTAACTATCCTGCAAGAAATTCTTTGGTAGCAAGGCGCTTATGTTCACTATTCACCTCATTCTCAATCGGAAGTGTAGAAACCTCTCTTCGGAATCTGTCACAGAATCGAACGCACTGCATCGATAACTCTCTGTTGTTGATCCTCTAAGCCTAGCCAAAGTGGAAGGCGAACGAGCCGCTCTGAAATATCATTGGTGACATCCATGGAACCCGAAATACGGCCAAACTTCATGCCAGCAGGAGATGAATGAAGTGGAACATAATGAAACACACAATTGATACCTTTCTCGCGCATTTTTGCGATAAACTCAGTGCGCAATGCCAACGTTGGCAAAAGAAGATAATACATGTGTGCGTTATGCAAACATTCGCGAGGAACCGTGGGGCGTACACACACTCCGCGCAACTCAAGTTCCTCAAAAGCAACGTGATAAGAATTCCAAATCGCGAGCCGCCGCCGAAGAATTTCCGCAGAGGCGTCGAGTTGTGCAGCTAAAAAAGCTGCTGTTAGCTCACCCGGTAAAAATGATGAACCGAGATCGACCCAAGTGTACTTATCAACATTCCCTCGAAAAAACTTGGATCGGTTCGTTCCTTTCTCCCGGATAATCTCCGCTCGTTCAACAAAACTGGCATCGTTAATGAGGAGAGCCCCACCTTCACCACAGATGACATTTTTGGTTTCGTGAAAACTGAGAGCAGCCATATGACCAATTGAGCCTAGCATTTTACCCTTATAGCTTGCAGAAACTGCTTGCGCAGCATCCTCAATGACAAGAAGATTATTGCGCTCTGCAATGGCGCAAATGGTGTCCATTTCGCACCCAACACCGGCATAGTGCACTGGAACGATAGCTTTAGTCCGTGCAGTAATTGCGCCATCGAGCTTTGTTTCGTCTAAATTCAAAGTATCAGCACGAATGTCAACAAATACCGGAGTCACGCCACGCAGAACAAAGGCGTTGGCTGTAGAAACAAAGGTATATGAGGGCATAATCACTTCGTCACCAGGCTTCAAGTTCGCAAGCAATGCAGTCATTTCCAAAGCGGCGGTGCACGAATGGGTTAGGAGGGCTTTTTGCGAACCGGGTGTGGAGGCCATTTAATGTAGACAACGCGCGGAAAACCTGATATCGTTCCTTACTTTTGTGGAGGTATCATGAC
>CAIZES010000062.1 GCA_903932045.1 uncultured Silvanigrella sp.
CGTTGAGGCAGGCCAAATTAGGTTGCCTGGAGTTGAGTTGGGTCAGATTTGTGGCAAAATTTTGGGGTGAGCTGAGGGGAGGTTTGGGAGTGAAAAGGCGTTTGGAACTCTTAGACCCCGGTGTTCAGCTTCTCAAAGGCACTCCCAAAACACACCCGAACCTCAGGCATCACCCACTCGGGCAAGAGATCAATCATCCGCAACTCAAGAACCGTTTGTTCGGGCTCCTTCAAAAACTCACCCCACCCAGGGAACTCCAACAAGTTCTGACAAAGTGTACAAATGACTAGGGACTGTGGCAGCTTCTGAGTGGAAATCCATAGCCGAAAAAACAGAAGGTCCGGACGAGCAGCACCGAAGAAAATCTTAACCTGCAACGAAAACTAGACGCGGCACTCGCAAAAAATACTTTGGTTCAAGAAACACTGGCGGCGGTCAAGTTCAGGATAGGGACGCTCAAATCAGTCTCACCAAAAGCAAGCAAACTGAGTTGCGCAAGCGCATCAAAAGCGAACTGGAGAGCGTTCTCAAAACCGGAACATCGTTCTCTCTTGATACCAGTTGGGAAATTCTCGAAACCATTGCCGAGAAAGTGGGACAATATGGACACAATTCCTAAACATCCCGTGGTGCTTGCGACCTAGCTTCAAGAGAAGCAAAAACGCTTCACCCCAAAAATTCAGTACGCCCTATCAAGGGAACTCCAACAAGTCCTAAAAAAGAGCCGAAATGATTAAGGACTATTTGCGCAGTCAAACGAAAATCCAATCGCCAAAGTCTAAAAAGTCGAAGGAGCTGACCCCTTGATTGCCAAGTCGACAATTCTGTTTAAAGGCAGAACCAAAATAACTCTTGACTACTTTAACATCGTCCAGTAAACCTGACCGCACGGCCAACAAACTGACAGGAGGATCGCCCATGCAACTTTTCATTTCTGTGCTGGTTTACACCGCCACAACAGCCAGTCCAACACAAACCCAAGCCAAACCAATTTCAACATTTTTGCCAGCCAGCTCAGATGGTCTTTCAATCAAAAAAATGTCGTTAGCAGATGCGCTAAGAGCCAAGGGTGTATTGACCCAAGCGAAGGAGCAAGCGAGAATTGGTAACACATGCGGAGATATGGGGTGCGGCTAAAGTCTTTCCGAACTTCAAAGCGAGTTTTTTTGAGCACCGCCACGGCCTTGGGCCTGGCGGTTCTTGTTTTCATATTTTGGGAGCGACAAATGGGTTCTTCATCCTCCAACGGCACATCCGTTCTCAGAATGCATTTTCCCCTAAACCGGCCTATAAATACCTTCGACCCCAGTAAAATTATACTCTCCGCCGAATACATTCTCTTAGAGCAACTATACAGTCCGCTTGTCGACTTTGACATAAAAGGTCAGCTCGTCTCTGGGGTGGCGGACGATTTTCACTGGAATAATTCCGAAGCAGTGTTTCACATTAGAAAAAATCTTCGCACAGTGGATGACTGGGAAATAACAGCGAATGACGCCGCATTTTCGCTAAAAAGGGCTTTAATTCTCGGGACGAATACACACGGAAACCTTGTCGATGCCTTGTGCAAAAGTGGACCAATTAAGCACATAACCGACTCTTGCCCCGGTATTGAAGTTCGCGGCGATCTTCTGATTCTGAAAACAGGTCAACACCAACCATTTTTATTCCCAATGCTCGCAGCGATCGACTTTGCAGTTATTCCCGAAAAAGCAATCGATCCCGGTAATCTTAAAATTATTGATTACCGAAACACCTCTGGCCCGTATTATCTATTCCACGAAAGTGATGGCAAAAAGCAGCTCAATGCAAACACAAGGCATTGGAATATCAACAACAAAACACCTGTTTCAATCGAAATGTATTCGACTCCCACCAGTGCGAGTAACGAACTAGACCCCATCGATCTTTTGTTAAAAAACACAATCGATCATGTTTCGACAATTACAGAACTCACATGCGAGCAACTTGCCGAAGCAGAAAAGGCCCTTGGCTCTGAGGTTTCATTTCACAAAACCGCGCCCATTAAACTTTTCTATATTCTTTTTACAAACACAGGAAGAACCTTGCCCAAACAGGAACGAATTGGGATAAGCAAAGCAATATCCTCTACTCTCAAAGAATATTTTGAGCACAATCCAGACTGCCGCCAGCTTACAAACGAATACTACCCGCCACAAAGCGACGGCTATCTTGACGCGATTCAAAAGACAGCCGCAGTAAACATCAGAAACCAAACGCCACCACTTCCTCCCAACAAAAAGTATTCCATTGGCGCACCCCCCTCTCGAATGAGTCTTTTTACAAAAATGTTCGCGACGAATCCACAATTTAAAATTATCGAGGAGCGCAGAATCCCTTGGAACCTTTGGATAGAAAATAATGACGAACCCGTTCTTGTGGTGGGTGCAGTTGACAGCTCATTTAGAGAGGACATTGGCAACCTCTCCTACGCAAACAGTCAGGGATTCTTTTTTCGTACAAGAGAGGCCGGCAACCAATGGCTCTCGGAGTATATGGCTACCGACGACAAGAAAAAACGACTCGCAGAACTGCGCAGACTTCACTTTAATGCCGTTGTAGAAGATCCACTGTTAATTCCATGGGCATCCCGTCCGTACGTGGCAATTACAAGGAACAATTGGAAAACATTTTTACCAAATTTTGCATCAAATAATCCTTTATGGAACATACTTATCGCGAAAGATTAACACAGGATGAGTGAGCACAAAGCCTCAACAGAACTCTTTCAAGATTTCATCTTGAACAATGCTGAAAGCCTTGGACTCGTTGCCGAGCAAATGCCGTGGATTACTGACTGGTTTCCAAGTCTTGTAGATATTCGTGCATCACTAACCACTCTTGGTCCTCGCGCTGCCGGAAGAGCCATTGCCGATACAGAAGACCTTGCCGTAACAAAAGCGGTGGCCGAAGCCCTAGAAAGAGCAGTGTTTCAATACGCACATGACGAAGCGACAACCAGCGGGCTTGCTGTGCATACAAATATTTCAGCTGCAACCGAGAACGCAATTCAAGAACTTCTCGAGAGAGACTCATTCCTGTGCCACTATTTTTCCAAAACTCCCTTTGATGAAATTCAACCACAATTAGAGCAAGCATTCCCAAGAGGCCCCACTTTTTCCGAATTGGTAACACGCTTAGCGGAGATGAATATCGAACTTCGGGCCGGAAAATTGCGAATCGCACAACCTTACTCTGCCTATTGTGTTGCAGCTTTTGGAGGTAAATTTTGCAGGCCTTTTGGAGTAATAGTTGGCCTCGGCTGTCATCGTTTGCCACAGCAGGCCTTCAAATCCGCCATCCTGGAGTGCACTGGAAATGTCGCAGCCGCTATTTTCAATAACATCGCCATAACACCAATGACTCAAAACGCGTTTACAAAAATCAGAAATCCACGCGTTGAAGATCAGATGGCGCTTGCACTCCACAAAGATTCCGGCACAGCGCTACATCATTTACTTACTGAGCCTCCAAATA
>CAIZES010000063.1 GCA_903932045.1 uncultured Silvanigrella sp.
CAACTCTGCGAGAAGAAAAAGCCACACCTCAAATCCCGAATTAAATTCCTACACTTGTTCAAAAATCGGCCACTTCAACGAGCCCGCGACACGCGGCACGCTGACCACCACGACAGGCGCGGACGTTTACGTAAACGAAACCCGGAAATCGTGGCCTTCGACGTGCCGCGTGGACTTAGAAGTGATCGCCCCATGTCAAGCCTGTTTTAGATAAGACAGCCGTGGTAGAATTTAACCCACACTTGTGAGAGCCTTCAAGGCACGATACACTCCTGCAGTTGTTGTGACGTTATAGTGTCTGATGAAGCAGGCATCCAGAGGCTCTCAGAATTTTTCTTGCTATAAATGAGGTTTTTATGAGCTTAAATCGAGTTCAATCTGCATTGCTTATTATTGGTTGTTTTGCTGCCGGATCTGCATTCGCAAATGCACAAGCAGAAAAAAAGCCCCTCATGGAAATGCATGGCTACATTCACCTCAAACTCACAACAGCTCCAGCACTCTGGGATTTTACTCCCACCTACAATTCCTACTGGAACACCATGGGACGCGAAGGCACCACAATGGGATGGGTTCGCCTGGCACCAACATTTAACCTAGAAAATGGCGCGCGTCTTGTCACCGAAATTGAATCTGATGGTAAATTTTTCAACGAAGGTTCCGACAACGTTTTCGATTTTCGCCAAGGCTCCGCTTACTTAGAAATGCCAATCTCCACCGACAGCAAAGTGTGGTTCGGTCGTCGCCGGTTTGAAATCAATCAGCAACGCTGGAGCGATGGAAAGCCTTTCAATCCATCAAGCGATCGCCTGAATGGTGGTGGATTTGAAACAAAAGTCAACAACATACAATTGAGCACTACACTTGCAATTGCAAATAACGACGCCAACGTCACATACCAAACCGACCCCACCAACAAAACCAAAACAAGCACAATCAATTTGAAAAAAATTATTTTTATTCAACAGGCAACTACAGCCATTGGAAGCAACGCCTCTCTCGCCCCACTTCTCATTGTCGACTATGTTGGGAAAAACTCGCAGTTGGACGCCCAACGTGACGCAATTGAAGCCGCAACAGGTTCAACAAAGGCCGACTCCGAAGCCGACCAACGCACCAATGTTCAAGCAGCCGTTGGCTACACAAGTTGGGGCGAAGGTTGGTGGAATAACGTATTTGCGGGTGTTGCGACTCAAAATGCGCGTCCCGGAACACTCACCACATCACAAAATGTAGGCAGAGCCGACAAAGACATTGTCACAAAAATTGGAACACAAGGTGGGTACAATGCCCTACGCAGTTCTGCAAATATCGGTCTCTATTATGGCGGACGTGTTGATCTTCTTTCGTACAAAAACGATATGCAACAACTTAAAATTGATGGCAGCAACATTGTCAACGACGGGTCTAGCAAAACAAAACAAGGTTACATTGTCGCAGTAAACGTGCAACCCATTTACTATTTCACCGAAAAATTGCACGGAGCCCTGGATTTGACCTACACCGAACGCGCTTTGGTAGCCGACGGCTCTGGCGCACCCGGCCCCTTTATTGCCGGACGCCCCAGCTCGTTGGCAGTGAGCCCCATACTTAAGCTTGCAAACAAGGCCGAACCCATTTCGCTTCCACAAGTGTACGTAAGCGCAACCTACACACAATTCGCCGCCAAAAACGACTGGATCAAAAATGGCAAGGGTGAGGCCATTCAAAACATGACTACCGTTCAAGCAGGTTTAGAAGCCGACTTCTAATTTGAGCTGGACAGAGCCTCCAGCCCAGACTATAGCTCCGGTCCACGGAGTACCATCAAATGAACGAAAAAAAACAAGCCCCCATTTCTCTTGAACCCCCTCAGAGTGAAAACAAGAAAATTCAGTTTCCGAGTCAGACGTTTTTGAACGCGCTTTCGGAACGAGATATTCCATTGCGCATGGAATATCTGTCATCGGGCATGAAAGAAACCGATCTTCCTCCATCAACGTGCCCTGAAATTGCCATTGTTGGCCGCAGTAATGTTGGGAAAAGCTCACTTCTCAACTTTATTGCCGGACAAAAGCAACTGGCACGGGTGAGTTCAACCCCAGGACGCACGCAAACCATCAATCTTTTTTCCGTAGAAAAAAATGCATTCCTCATTGTGGATCTCCCTGGCTACGGCTTTGCCATGTCCCCCAAAGAAACACGGGCGCAGTGGGAAGGCTCCATGGACGACTTCTTCAAAATGCGCAACGGTCTCGTTGGTGTCCTTTTTTTGTGGGACATTCGCCGCGACGTCACCGCCGAAGACACCGCCATTTGCAAGTGGCTCCTCAATTTAGGAATTCCAGTGCTTGCAGTTCAAACAAAATGTGACAAAGTTCATAAAAGCCAATGGGCACAACTTCGCAAAAAACAAGGCACCGAGCTTGGGGTTGCACCAGGTATGATTGTCACAACAAGCGCACAAAACCGCATGGGACTTAAAGATATCTGCACAGGATTGGCTGGTATTCTCATTGGAGCACGCCCTTGAACTCGCGTCACACAACTTCAGCAAGCCCAGAAAACCATACACCCATTGATTCGAACTGGGGGCGAGAAGCCTACCCGCAGTCGCTTGTCGCGCTCAATCCTCCACCTCTTGCCTATGACACCTATGGCTATGTGACTCCCGAATGTGCCGAGCAACTTTTTCGATTCCACCCCGAGGTTGTGCTGTATTGCCCAGAAATACCGCAAAACACCGGCTCCATCAGCCGTCTGTGCGCCGCCATGAGCTCGCCGCTCCACCTTATTGAACCCATGAAATTCGAAATCACCGAAAAAAAGGTGCGCAGAGCGGGCCTCGATTATTGGGAACATGTTCGCCTTGCAACGCACCCTTCTTGGGACGCTTTTATAAAAACTCGCATCAATAGACGCTTCATTTTTGTTGAAACAGGAGGCACACAGTCGCCAGCCAGCTTTTCCTTTGAGCCCGGCGATGTTCTAATTTTTGGCGGTGAGACCGCAGGCATCCCTCGTGCTATCATGGAACAAACACAGTGCTGCGCCAATACCGAGCTTGTCACAATCCCCATGTTTAACCGGGGCGTGCGAAGTTTGAATTTGGCAAACACCGTTTCCATAGTGTTATACGCTGCCATTGCGCAGCTTCACGAGAACGGAGCTCCGAGTGAAAATATCACTCATACAAGACATTCAACTTCTTCAAACATTCTTCGCTGAAAAAACAATTCTCGTAATTGAACCCAACGCCAATTACCGCACATCCATTCGCCAATTTTTCTCCAATCTGAAACTGTCGAACGTGCGCTACGCAAACACATCAAAAGATGCCATGCGTGAATTGCATATGGGACATAAAAATTGGGGACTCATCGTTGCCGAGTGGAACCTTCCCGAAATGAACGGCGTACAACTTTGCCGAGATCTTCGAAACGAAGAATCTCTCAAAGAAGTTCCGTTCATTTTAATGTCTGTTGAAAACCTCAGAGCCGACGTTATGATTGCAGGAGAAATGGGAATCAATGGCTACCTGCTAAAACCATTTTCCTTCGAAGAATTCACATCACGCCTTGTTTCACTTGCCAAAAGTCGGGTTGCAACACCACAAGTGGAACGCATGCTGGAAGCCGGCGACGCACTCATAAAAGAAAATCACTTCGATGAAGCCAAAAATCTTTTTGAATCTGTTATTCAAGTCAAACCCAACTCCGCCCGAGCATGGCATGGCCTAGGACTCATTGCCATTCAAAAGGGAGATCGCGAAAAAGCAATTCAAAATATGCTTCAAGCAGTTGGACGCAACAGGCAATTTTTGGAGGCCTACCGCTCGCTTCTGGCTCTGTTCGAAGAAAACGAAGACTGGGAAAACGTTCTGCGCATTGCACGCATTTTAAATGAAGAAAGCCCCGACAACCCGCGCTATGCACTGAAAGTTGCACTTGCATGCCTTGCTCTCAACAAACTCGAAGATGCTGAAGCATTTTTCCGAAAAGTGATCCGTCTTTCGCCACGTCTTGCAGCAGCCTACAAGGGGTTGGGTGATGTTTATATACGCCAAGAAGACTACGATGCTGCAATGGAAAACTATCACAAAGCAATCGACCTCGATCCCAACGACGTGAGCATCATCAATTCCATTGCCATGACGTATGTGCGCATTGGAAAAACCGAAGATGGCGTCAAACAGTATGAAGCGGCTCTGCGTCTTGAACCCGAAAATCCACTTCTCATTTTCAATATGGGATATGCTTATGAACGCAAAGGCGACTGGAAACAAGCCGTAGCTTGTTACAAAAAAGCTTTTGACACCGATCCCGAATTTGAGAAGGCGAAACGCTTCTTAGAACGTGCAAAGAGTCAATTATTAAACAACGCACCCGACAGCATTGGAGCTGCAGCACCTTCGCTACGCGACAACGAAGACTAAACAAGAATGCATCAGGCGCAGGCCAAAAGTTTCCCCTGTCGGCGGGTTGTCCTGCACAACCAAATGAGATATAGGCCGGTAACCTTGAATCCTGGGAGAACAGCGCATGGATGTGAGGGGCTTAAAAAGAATTGTACCTTTCGAAAAAAATAAGCTTGCTTTTCTTGTAGCAGACTTATCAATTGTCACAGTAATTCTCGTTTTGGGATTTGGTTTGGCGCGCTTTCTAAGCATCTCCAATGCTCCCTTTATTGCCGAATCTCCCATCGATACCTCCCTCGGAAGCCTGCCAGTATACGCACTTCTGTCGCTTGTAAGAGGTTTGCTTTCCTTAATTCTCAGCTACATTGTGGCACTTATTTTTGGAACGTTAGCAGCACGTAAACCCACCTACGAAAAAATTATCATTCCAGTTATGGATGTGCTTCAGTGTCTTCCTGTTGTGAGTTTTATGCCCGGATTTATTTTTGCCCTTACCACCCTATTCCCAAATAGCAGATGGGGACTCGAATTTGCGTGCATTCTCATGATTTTCACAGGGCAAGCGTGGAACCTGGTTTTCGCATATTATGAGTCGCAGTGCACGCTCTCAAACGATTTGCGAGACGTCAGCAAAATTGCTGGGCTGGGTGCTGCACGCCAGTTTACGTTGGTCGATCTTCCCAACGGAATTCGTCCGCTTGTGTACAATGGAATGATGTCCATGGCCGGGGGATGGTTTTTTCTCACTGTGTGCGAAGCTTTTCCGTTAGGAAGCAAAAATTTTCGGCTACCCGGTTTAGGCAGCTACATGAAGCTCGCTTTTGAAGAGCAAAAAACCACTAGTTTTGTGTCTGGCCTCATAGTTATGTCTCTCATTATTCTTGGTCTCGACTTTATTCTCTGGAGGCCACTTATTGCCTGGGCTGGCCGCTTTCGGGACGAAGATTCCGGCGAGGAAAGCAGTGCTTTTCTCGCAATTTTGGAAAAAACAAACATTGGTCCGTTTGTTATCGATGCCTTCAAAAGCATCAGAGAAAAGTTTTTTCCGGATGATTCCCACGAGTCGCAAAGTCATCGCTTTATTGAATTCGCCAAAACAACACCGTTCGTAAAACTTCCACAAAAGGCGTGGGTCATTGTTGCACAGGCCACGTCTCAGCATACTTTTCGCGAAATTCCCTGGGCGGTTTGGTTCATAACATTCGGCTTGGGAGCATTCGCATTCAACCTTTTGGTAAATCTTCCAAGTCTTGCACACACCATTGGACAAGTTCCAGAAAAAACCTGGATACGCCTCATTCACTCACTCTTTTTATCAACAGGAAGAGTTGTTGCTGTTGTAGTACTATCAACACTATGGACAATTCCGGTTGGTGTTTGGATCGGAAAAAACCCAAGAATTGCTAAACTTTTGCAACCCTTTGTTCAAGATATTGCTGCATTTCCAGCGCCCATGATATTCCCCCTGCTTGCAATGATCCTCATTCAATGGGGATGGACTCCTAATCTTATCGCAATCACACTTATGGTCATTGGAAACCAGTGGTATCTTTTTTTCAACGTCCTCAGTGGCGCATCCCGAATTCCAGAAGATCTCAAATTGGTAGCTCGAACATACCAACTCACACTTTGGCAACGTTGGCGGTTTTTGTACTTCCCCGCAATTTTTCCATCGCTTGTTACAGGATGGATTACTGCCGCAGGTGGCAGCTGGAATGCCAGCATTGTTGCTGAATATGTTTCCTTCCCCGGTGGCGAATCTCGCGCCGAGGGCATTGGTCTCGAACTCACACAAGCCTCGGCACAAGGCGATAATGTCACACTTGCTGCTGCTGTTTGTGTCTTAACCATCGCTATTATTGTTCTGAACAGAACACTGTGGCGCACATTGCAGCTTTCTGCGGAAAGGCTGAGGCCATCATGACCACACCAGGCAAACCCATTGTTACCGTTCACTCGCTCTGCAAAGATTTTCACCGTCCTAACGGTAACGTGTTTACGGTTTTAGAGGGAATCAATCTCGACATCTACGACGGCGAAATCGTCACTATTCTCGGAATTTCGGGGTCGGGAAAAACCACACTCTTAAAATGCATGGCTGGCCTGCTCACCCCCGATCGCGGACGCGTGAGTTATTCTCATCAGTCAACAGAAAACAAACAACTTTTGTCGTATGTGTTTCAACATTTTGCTTTGTTCCCATGGCTCACTGTGCGCGACAATATTGAAGTCGCCATTCAAAGTTTGCCAAGAAAAGAACGCGCACATCGCATTGACGATTTTCTCGATTTAGTGGGTCTCAAAGGCTTTGAAGACTGCTATCCGCGCGAACTCTCGGGTGGAATGCGCCAACGGGTTAGCCTTTGCCGAGCACTTGTTTCCGACCCCATGGTTGTCTTTATGGACGAACCTTTTAGCTCTCTCGATCCGCTTACCGCTCAATCACTCCGCTCAGAAATAGACCGTATTTGGCTACAACCCGATCGCAAAATTCGCTCCATAGTTTTGGTGACGCACGATCCCGAAGAAGCCATTATGATGTCCGACCGCGTTGTTATTTTGTCGGCTAACCCGGGCACTATCTATAAAATTGTAGACATTCCACTTCCCAGACGGCGCAACCCCAATAGCCCTGCGTACGCCGAAATCAAAGAACGCATCGAAACAACTTTCGGCGAATTGCATCTGGATCGCTACCTGCGAGAAGGCGAAATTCATATGCCACCTCAAGCAAGCGGTACAATAGCAACAACAGCAACACTCGAAACCCACAAGACTGCGCCTAAATCGCAAAAAACACGGCCTCTCATCAATTCAAACCTTGTGCTGGTGGAAGGACTGCTCAGCCAACTCCTTACCGAATCCGGCCCCAAAGATTTGTATGATTTGTGCGATGAAATGGGACAAAGTGTGGATCAAATGCTTCCCACGGTTGCTTCGGCCGAAATGCTGGGGCTTTTGTACACACCTGGCACCGAACTCGTTCTTACTGAATTTGGAAAACTTTTTGCTTCTGAAGCCGACAGCGAACGGCGCAATCAAATGTTGCGCGAAGCCTGCCTACGTCTTCCCATTATTGCAGCAATTTACAATATTGTTTTGCACGCCGGACCAGATGGTGTTGAAAAAGATATTGCCATCGAACAAATTGCCATGATGATTCCCTTTGAAGATCCCGATGTGCAATTTGATGCGCTTGTAAAATGGTGTCGCTATACCAACCTCATCATTTACGATAGAGACACCGAATTTCTCATGCCTGGAGACTAAAAGCGTGAGAAAGGATTTTTCCTCAATTTGGTTGTCAATTTATCTTTCATTTTATTCTTGTTTTTTATGCTCTACATTAATATCAAATACCTGCAACGCATCCGAAAAAATACATACTATTTCCAGCATTCATTTTTCTGGAAACGCCATCACACGCGTTTCGGTTCTTCGTAGCGAAATGCTTCTTACCGAAGGCCAACCTTTTGATGCAGAAAAGTTTGAGCAGAGCCTTCAAAACCTTCGCAATCTCCGCATTTTTCGCAGTGTGTCTGGCGAAGTCTCAAGCACCCCAAACGACACAGTTCACATCAACGTTACCATTCAAGAAAAACAAACTCTGCTTCCGTTTTTTCGAGCCAAACAAGGAGGAGGTTCAACCCTTCTTGTGCTTGGAATTGGCGATCTCAACACGCTGGGAAAAGGATTCGAACTTTTACCCATGTACGAAAATCTGAATGGAAAATATCACGGCGGGCGGCTTGATACACATATTCCACACATCAGTAATTCACAGCTCACGCTAGACGGCAGCGTCGCAAACGAAGCTCGTTCACATTGTCTTTATTCCGCCACGGGAGGAAGTGCCGGCACATTTGTAGAGAGAACAAGCGCACTGAAAATTGCCGCAGAGTACCCGCTTAATAATAGCTTCGACATCCTTGGTGCTAATTCGTTACTACAAACAAAAATGGAAAACATCGAAAAAACAACCCTGAACACAAATGCCAGAATTCAACTCAGCAGCAGTATTGGAATTGGCTATGGGCACATCAATTACAACGACTATCGCCTTGAAGGTTCGCGCATCACTCTCCGTTTCGAAAACATCAAACCTGAAAACAGCAACAGTTCACAAAACATGCAACTGGAAACGAAATCCTTTTGGCAACCTTTTTCCGGCGTAGATATTGCGCTCAAAACCTCATTCTTTTTCATAACAAACAATGCTTCGCTCCTAAACAATTGCTCCATTGGAGGCTTCGGCGAAGTTCGCGGCTTCTTGGACGAACGCTATCGCGGAACCACCTGCTGGTTTGCAAATGCCGAGTTCAGAAAAATCGCTTATTCACACCCTTGGTATGTTCTTCAACCAACAGTATTTGCCGATGCAGGAAGAGCCACAACAAATGCATCACAAAAGGCATTTCAATGGCAAAAAGACCCAGCAAGCGTTGGAGGCGGGGTTCGCGTTATATTTCCCTACTTGGCTCGCCTCATTCTTCGAATGGATCTTGGAGTCCCTATGAGCCCAAGCGAAACCGCTCCTTCAATATCCCTAGGCTCCACACAATTTTTTTAATTCGGAAAACTTGTCGAGTGCCCTCTTTTCTGGAAAACTAACTTCATAACTCTCAAGCCACATATATGTTACAGGAATGGCCTCGGAAGGAGTACAATGCTTATAAAAATGATAGCTATTATGGCTTTCGTAACCGCATTTGCTGGCACAATTCCAGCTTTTGCAACCCCCCGAACCCCGGGCTTCAACGAAGTCGAACGCTGCCGCAAAAATAATGATCCTTTTGCTGTGCCCGCCTACGTTTTTGGACTTTTGCCAGGAGAAGGTCGCGACGGTCCCATTGGACGCCGCATTCTCAAACCATCCGACACTGGAACCTGCGTTGACCAACAAGACTATCGCCCCATCCTCACCCTCAGCGATGAAGAAGCCTCCGCCTATGGTTTTGAAAATCGGAGCGATCGCATTTCCGTTGCAAACGTGAGAGCCATAGACGGCTGGTACACAGCATCCATTCCCTTTAACGCCGCTCGTGAAGCCTTTTTTTTGGTTATCATTCGCAAAATGGTTGTGCTAGGACTCCGCGGAAGCCATGCACAATTGCGAATAAAATTCAATGAACCCGTTATTCTAACTCCTCAGTGGCCGGCAAATCCTGCAAACAGAATAGAAACCGACGAACTTCTTTTTTCGGCAAATCCAACCGGATTTGATGGACCTTCGCGATACAACCCCATCAAAAACTTCGACGGTTCGCTTCTCAATGCGCGAGGCATTCACACCCGCGAAGAAAGCCTGAAACACACTTTTAGCGATTTCTATGCCAAAACAGAAAAGCAATATAACCTGGATATTGCTCCATGGGAACTGGCTCTGTACATCAAAAAATACATTGAACGCGCCGCAGAAACCCGGCTCTCACAACGCTTTATTCTCTCGCATCGCAATTGCGACAGCACTCAATTCGAAATTTTAGATTCGGTTCTTTCGCACCGGTACCAAATGATTCAAAAGCCTTTTGACCCTGAATTTGCAAAGCAACGCCTGCTTGAACGCAAACTCATTACAGAAAACAGTGAACTTCAACCCTTCGAAACCGAGCCCTGGGCGCAAGACGTTTTCGCCAAATATCCGCGCAAAGACGAAGAATGAGAATGAGTACCCACGCAGCAACTTGAACTCAGTTAGGGCAGTAGAAAACCCACCCTCAGCCGCACCTGTCTCTTTATTGGTCGGTGGAAGAACACCAAAACAACACAGCTCTCTCAGAAGAGAATTTGAAATTGGGTAAAATTTTACATCCAGTCAGGCGTCAACACCGATGCGTGAAATCCGAATCTGCACCTGTACCATCTCACCTCCCTGAATTTCGGCCAAATATATATCCTGTTAACAGACCAAAAATGCCTGCTGCAGCAACATAAACCCACGGTTTTTCATGGGCATGTGCATCAACAAACTTCACGCGATCAACACTATAATCTCTTGCTTGGCGCGCCGCTGCGTATGCTTTATCTCTTGTTTGGGAAAGCGAACCTTCCACTGCCTGTTCAGTGGCTAGAATGGCATCTTTAAGGTGAGAATACCCATTCTTAAAGATCTCTTGAAAATGACTCCTCTCCTCCCCTGCAACTTCATCCAACAGCTGCAGTGCCTCACTTATTTTTTCGACATTTGTAATGTGCTCACTCATGACGTTATACCTCCCTTTTCAGCTCCCGTTAAATTCAGACACGGCAAATATATCAACACAAAAACGTTATACCAACACATCTACAGAAATAATTCCAACTATGGCTAGCAGCGCGCACGACTTGTGTCCTGAACATTCAGTTACGCTTCTTCTTGAGCTCCAGTTGCTCCAGTTGCTCCAGTTGCAGAAGATCTGCGACTTCGTTGGGATTGCGCATGGCATTTTTTTTTGGCGCACTTGAAACAAGCAAACGAATGGGTTTTCCTGGGCGATTAAAGCCATACAAAGTTCGGTCATGGTCCAGTTAAGAGAGAATATGGCGAGCATTAGCGCAGAAGCCGACGTCAATGCTGAAAGTTCAAGAGCCACGCTGTCTATTCTTCAAAGTGCGAATCAAAAATCTTGGCAAGGCTACCTGTTTTGAGATTGTTAGAATTGTGATAAGAGAGGTCTTTGTGTTGAAGTTGCCAGCTCTGGCTGCGAGGCTCTCGAGAAAGCGAGAAACTTCCACCCGCACGCTATTATCTCTGACTATAACATGCCAAATGGAGATGGCGCCTATTTGCTGGAGTCGCTCGAAAGAGAGTGTATCAGGCCTGAGCAGTTCATTATTTGCTCAGGGAACGTTAATGAATTTTATCATAGTCCTAGCGTAAGAAGACCGGATTTATTGCTCGCAAAGCCCGTTCGCACCGAGGACATACTTGCAATACTAGGCGAATTAGTGGAACGCAAACACCAAAACAGCGCAGCCGCCTGCAATGAGTTCACAATGAATACCGCTGAGTCTTTCCAGAAGATACATGATAACAAATGCTCTGGCTGTCTCGAATCTGGTGCCATAAAACATAACGAAAAAAGAAAACGAGTGAGATTCAGACCAGACCCAAGCCATGGAGCATTTATTCAATTTCTTTTAACAGAACAGTTGCCATCGCGTTTTGTTCCACACTGTGCTGCACTAATTGTCGACTTCACGTCTTTTGGCGGAGCCGGATTAGTGCTTTCAAAAAACATTCACATCAAAAAAAACTCACTTTGCCGGGTTCAAATTGGCCCCTTTGATCCCATTCGCGCTCAAATTGTTTATATCCACGAATTGGATGATGCGTATATTCGAATGGGTTGTCGATTTCTAGAGTGATCCCTGGGAAGAGTAAGCCCTGGGAAGAGTAAGCCCTGGGGAGAGTGATCCCTGGGGAGAGTAAGCCCCGCCTTTGGCGAAGCCTTGCCAGGAATGATGATTCTTTTATTTTTTTGCGCGAAAATCTTTTCTAAAAAAAAGACAGCACCATCCGCACATACTATCGCTAACTCATCCTAGCTTTTTTCCGACCTGCGAATATTCACGTGAACATCACGGAGTTGTTTTTCACTCACTTCGCTAGGCGCCCCCATCATTAAATCCATTGCGCGACCATTCAAGGGGAATGCAATGACTTCGCGAATATTGGGTTCATCCAAAATAATCATCACCAAACGCGCAATTCCAAAAGCCATACCGCTGTGAGGAGGCGCGCCATATTGAAACGCATTCCACAAAGCACCAAAGCGAGACTCCACTTCTGTTGCGGGGTAGCCGGCAATTTCGAAGGCTTTTTGCATGATGTCCCGGCTGTGATTACGAGTTGCACCCGACGCAACTTCATAACCATTACAAACAAGATCGTATTGATATGCAAGAATATCTGTAGGATTCTTGTTTTGCAAAGATTCCATTCCACCCTGAGGCATTGAAAACGGATTGTGCGAAAAATCAATTTTGCTGTCTTCGTCATTCCATTCAAACATTGGGAAATCGACAATCCACAAAAACGACCAAAAGCTTGTGTCGCGCAATGCAAGTTTATCAGCCAACCACAAGCGCAACCTGCCACCCACGGTTTGTGTCTTGAGTTTATGTGCACCAATCACAAACACAACAGCATCGCCACTTTCAACTTTCACAATTTCAGCAAGCATTTGTTTTTCGGAATCGGAAACAGCTTTCGCAGCTGATCCCTTCCATTCGCCATCTTTGAACGCAAGCCAAGGCATTCCGCCCAAACCTTGCTCTTTAACAAAAGCATCGGCTTCGTCGAAAAACTTACGACTTTGTGCAGCGCCACCAGGAATACGAATGGCACGCAAAATTCCCTTTTGCTCGATAATATTTTTGAAAACCGCAAATTGCGATCCTTCAAAACACTTTTCGACATTGTGCATTTCGCAAGCAAAGCGAAGATCGGGTTTGTCTGAACCGTAGCGGTCCATAGCTTCAAGCCAGGGCATGCGCAAAAAGGGTGTGGCCGGAAAACGACGATGCGAACCATGTTTTGTGAAAACTTCTTTCATAAGTTTTTCAGCATTGGCAAACACGTCGTCTTGTGTTGCAAACGCCATTTCCAAGTCCAACTGATAAAATTCGCCGGGAGCGCGATCGGCACGGGGATCTTCGTCACGAAAACACGGGGCAATTTGAAAATATCTATCGAAACCCGAGCACATCAAAATTTGCTTAAACTGCTGTGGAGCTTGAGGCAGCGCATAAAATTTTCCGGGATGCAATCGACTGGGAACCAAAAAATCGCGAGCACCTTCGGGCGAGCTCGATGTCAGAATGGGAGTTTGAAATTCCATAAATCCGTTGCCATACATGCCTTCACGAAGCGAACGAATGACTTCGTTATGGAACACGATATTTTTGTGCAAGCGTTCTGTTCGCAAATCCAAAAAACGATATTTTAACCGTGTGTCCTCATGTTCTTGCTTGGGATTATTGGCAACGGGAAATGGCAAAATCTCGGATGCCGATTCCAAACGAAATTCCGAAACAACAATTTCAATGTCGCCGGTGGGCATTTTTGAATTCAGCGACTCTCGCTTCACAACCTTACCTTTCACTTGCACAACCGATTCCGCCCGAAGCGAGTTGGCCTCATCAAAAAAGGAAGCCGAAGGATGAATCACAACTTGAGTGACTCCATAGTGGTCGCGAATATCGATAAACAACAATCCGCCTAAATTGCGTTTCACATTTACCCAGCCCATAAGCTGAACTTCGGCATTGATATCGGATGCACGCAAAGCACCGCAAGTGTGAGAACGATGAATATTGGCAGAAATTGTCATATGAGAATCCCTTTAACAACAAATTAAAACTACAGCCCACCATGCATTTCTTCACGAAGGACAACATCCAAAAGCTCCGCAACACGCGCACGGCCTTCTTTGCCAGAATTTCGCACCTGCCGAACACTAGCGGCAAGCTCGCCATAGCCATGAACACCCAACCACGCCGAAAAATCGTTGTGATCGGCATGATGCTCATAAACCTTCTGAGGCGCTCCAGCAACCAGGGCTCTCAAACCATCCAAAGTTGTGGCGCGCGCCCACTCCGTGCCATCGGGCCACCGAAAAACAAAGGGACCAAAACCACAGTATGTGACCAAATAATCTTTCATATCTTTCATAAGACGCGGCGAGTCTTTCCACAAAAAATAGCCATTCGCGTCTTCAACTTGTTGTCGCACTTCAATTTGGCGCGACTGCACCACCACAGGCATGTGCGGCTCGTAGGCCCGAGCACGCGCAAGCAACTCCAGGCCAGCGCGTTCGTTCAACTTACCATCCATAGGAAATTGCAAATCGGTTACAAGAGCAATCAATTGACTGGAATATCGATCCACAATTTTGCACGCACCCTCATAATCTTGACGCAAAAGCACCAGCGGACGCGACTTCACAGCACTCCACGGACACGACAACTGTTCCTCCTGAGGAAATAAATCCAAGGTACTACGCCGAATTTGCGTGTACAACATTGGCAAATAATGACTGAAAAAATTAGGCTCATCTTCAACCAGCAAAATTGCCAGTGCCTTTTTATTGGATAGCTGCAACTCCGCGTTTTTTTCATCCTCAAAAAGTCTTACCAACGTGCGCAAAACTTCGGGATCTCCGTACCAAATAAACAAACCGTGAACATTGTCTCGGCCTGGAGCGGCGTCTGAGGTTCCTCCCAATTCACTTCTACTTGTTACCACAACAACAGGAGTATCAACACCCAACTCCTCCAAACGTTGTCCTAACTCAAAAGCAGACATGTCTGGAAGCGAGTAATCAACAATCACGAGATCGGTTTTATTTTCGCTGCAAAATTTCAAGACCTCAGCACCAGAACGCACCAAATCAAAGCTTGGTGCCTCAAGCACCCCTGCTCCACAGCGGCGAAATCCAGCTTGTTCAAGCAAAAATGCATCGTAGGGCGAACCCGCCAAAAGCACAGAGCGAATGCGTGCTCCTGCTCCCGCCACCGACGATGCACTCCGTGTTGTTGTATTTGATACTGTCAATGTTTCTGTCACAGGCTTTTGCCTCCCGTTTCGGCCAGCTATACACTAGCACACGCCAAGTATGAAAGACCAAGGACGGCCACATGACAACTCTAGAGCGTCAGGGAATCCGACAACTCGCAGTGGAGCGCAAAGGTGCGCTTGTTAAAATTGGTTCGGGCGAAATTGGGGGAAAAGCTCTCAGCTTTCCATTTCTGGAGAGTTTGCTAGATTTAAAAGCACTCTCTGCAGAAATTAGCCCGCACGAAGTGCGTCTGCCCGAAACCTGGGTTTTGGCCACCGACATTTTTGATGAGTTTATTGAGCAAAATAAACTGGGAGCATACATTGGGAGTTCCAACGACGAAGAAACACGCTCGGCTTTTCTGAAAGCCAGCATAGACCCTTCGGTGCGCGAGATATTGCGCAACTACATTGCAACTCACTCCAATCCCATCGCCGTTCGCAGCTCAGCTCTCACCGAAGATGCATCGTCACATCCGGCTGCAGGTTTGTATGTCACGTTTATGATCCCAAATAACGACAAAGAACTTGCCTTGCCACAGCTTGAAGATGCTATAAAACTTGTTCACGCAAGCTTGTTCTCCACTGAGGCACAACACTATTTACGATGCCACAATATTCCACACGATGATGAAAAAATGGCTGTTATTCTTGAAGAGGTTGTTGGCTCGAAACACGGTGATGTTTTTCTTCCCCTTCTTTCGGGAGTGGCTCAATCGCTCAATTTTTTCCCGGTGGGATCCATTCGCCCCGAAGACGGTGCCGCAACCATTGCATTTGGTTTGGGTCGAAAAATTGTTGACGGCCATGCTGGTATGCGATTTTGCCCACGATTTCCAACGCTGCGCCCTCAATTTCGCACCAACCACGACATCCTCGCTGGCACCCAAGAAGACTTTGATGCTGTGGATATGCGCACTGGAAAAACAAAACTCAGCGGCCTCGAAACTCAAACACTTTCGTCACACACCATTGAAAATGCACCCACCGAATTATCGGATTTGGTCAGCAGCATTCTGGATGAAGAATCTGGAATCATGCGCGACTGCCCCACTCTTTCCCAAGGCGCACGGGTGCTCACATTCAACCGTTTTATCAAAAGCGGCATTTTTCCCCTTCCCAAAGTCATCACTCAATTGCTCGACGCCGCACAATATGGCTTTGGATCTCCTGTGGAACTGGAATTCGCACTCAAAATGGAAACGCAAAATTCCGAGAGTCCACAACGGGGAATTCTTTATTTACTGCAAGCGCGAAGCATGCCCTCCATGCGGAATGAGCAAGTGATAGAAATTCCTGATGTTGTGGCCGATCGCGTTCTTATGAACACCAATCAGGCCATGGGTCATGGCACAAGCGATTCCATTCAGCACATTGTTTTTGTCGATCCCAAAGAATTTGGAATTCATATGTCCAGAAAATGTGCCGATGAAGTCGCGGAAATAAACGAGTACCTAGCCCAACAAAAACACTCCTATATTCTTATGGGTCCGGGGCGCTGGGGAAGCTGTAATCCCGCTGTAGGTGTTCCCATTTCGTACCCTGTGGTGTCGGGAGCAAAACTCATTGCAGAACTTTCTACAAAAGAAGTTCGCACCGAACCTTCGCAGGGCAGTCATTTTTTTCACAATGTGGTTTCGGGCGGACTGTACTACCTCACAGTGAACGAAGCCGATGGCGGATTTATCAATCTTGAATGGTTACGCTCGCAACCTAATATGTTTTGCTCTAAGTGGGCTCGTTTGGTACAAATTCCCACAGGGATTTCCATAAGAGTCAATGGAAAAACCCGGCAGGGAATTGTTTTCAAAGCCTAACAATTGTATTCGTTTTGGCAGGAATTCACATATGCTCACACTCATTATAAAGCGAACAATTATCTTCAATCGAACATTCATTATCAAGAAAACAGCCATTATCAAGAAAACATTTACCATCATACAAAAAGTTGCCATGCTTCTGCTTTTAGCATTTTCTTTAACATTTTCTTTAACATTCTCTTTAACATTTGCAGCTCATGCACAAACAGAAATGAAAGAATTCCGCTCCCTGTGCTATCAGGGACACGGACTCTCATGTGCAATTGCAGGAAACAAAGAAATGGATGCCCGCAAGCTAGAAAGCGCTCGTGCGCTATTCGAAAAAGGCTGCAGCATGGGCGAGCAATCTGCTTGCATGGGAATTGGAAAAGTTTATCTTCAATTAAAAGATAAAAAACGAGCTCTAGCCCAATTCGAAGCCAGCTGCCAACAACATTTTGCTGAAGCATGCCTTGCCATGGCCGAAATTGAATTCGCCAAAGGAAAAACAGCTAAAGCTAAAAAAATGCTGACGCACGAATGCAACGCTAACGCCATGAAACAAGCATGCGACGCACTAGATGAACTGAAACGACAAGAGCTTCGAAAATCCGATTTGCAAAAAGGGGGATTTCACTGACATGGAACTCAATTGGAAGTTTTTTGCACTCAGTTCTGCGTTTTTTGCGGCGCTCACGGCCATTTTCGGAAAGATGGGAGTTGCCAAAATCAATTCCGATCTTGCAACACTCATACGCACTGTTATTATAGTGCTCATCCTTTCGCTGCTTGTTACCGTTCGTGCCGAGTGGGAACCCATAGACAAACTTCCACTGCGCTCGGTTCTCTTTTTGATTTGTTCGGCAGCTGCCACAGGTGCATCATGGGTTTGCTATTATCGAGCCCTTCAACTTGGCCCGGCATCATCCGTAGCACCGCTCGATAAGCTCAGTGTTGTTTTGGTCATGATATTTGCATTTGCATTTTTAGGAGAGCCTCTCGGCTGGAAAACAATTGTGGGTGGCTCTCTTATTGCGGCCGGGTCACTGCTTATCGCACTGGCATAGCCCTTTTAGAAACTCCTCCAAAACTCCGCCAAAACGCTTCCCAAAGGCTTTAAAAACGCCTAAATGACTTCAAAAAGACTCTTTGTACGAATTAAAACTCAATACTTTGTCGGTGGAAAATCGGGGTTTGCGAGGCCAGTTTCCTGGAGCAGCATGCCCAACTGAAATCATAATCACAGGAACAAGATTTGCGGGTGCACCCAACAGCTTTGAAACAGCGGCGGGGTCAAAACCAATCATTGGAGCGCTGATAAAACCCTTCGCTTGTGCAGCAATCATCAAATTCATGGCAGCAAGAGAACCCGAACGAATGGCTTCGTCACGGCATCCCTGAGCATTGCCTTTGTACATTCCATTCGCCATTCCAAGCATTCCATCGAATGTTGCCTTATCCATAGCGCCTGCCTTAAGCATAGGCTCGTATGCCAATGCGAGTTTGTCGACGCCATTAACATCACCAAAAATAACAAACGTAACCGAGCAATCCGCAACTTTCTTTTGATTGTATGCGGCGGCTTTCAATTTCTCTTGAACGGCTTTGTCGTTCACTGCAACAAAGCGCCAATGCTGAATATTGAATGAAGACGGTGCCTCAGTGGCATAGCTCACAATTTCTTTGATATCGGCTTCGCTTATTGTTTTTGTGAAATCAAAATTATTTGCCGAAACTCTCTCTTTCAAAACACTCAACACATTAGACATGGAATCCTCCCCTTGGACGTATCACTGTCGGTAAAACCTAAAACCACAAATAGGGTAACTCGTTTCTGTTGTTTGACAAGCGAGTAACTCGGTTTTTCACCCGAATTAGAATTCGATTAGACTTTGAGCAGAAAAATCCTGTTCCGAATTACGTCATTTCATTGACTCTTCACAAAACATGTTCTGACCTACTTATGCAATAGTGACTCTCGGAAGTGAATTCGTTTTTTTTCACTTCACACAAAACAAAACGAGGAGAATCCGATGCCCCAAACGCTAAATATGATGCGCTCATGTTTTTCAGCCGTGACGATCCTTACTTTGATTGGGGGATGCCAACCCAGAAACTACAACTCCGGAAACACGGCCGGCATTGATCAGGGAACTCAACCTTCCCCACAAGATCCTGCTGGATGCGTTTTTAATGCAAACGATCCTTTTGAGCCCCACGATACCATCGACATTCCCGACCCCAGCAACAACGGAAAGAAAATCACACGCTGCATAGATACGCGCAAAGCACGCCCTATTAAAATAATTTCCGGTAACAACATGCAAATTGAAGTTGCAAATGTTTTCCATCTTGGCCACTTTTACAGATCCATGATTCCCATTAATCAAGGTGCCGTTGCAAGCGTAAAATTTCTAATTGAACATTTCCCCGCTCCTCCTCCCATTAAGGCCGGACATGGTCTGTTGCGCGTGGACTTTAATATTCCAATTACACTTGTTCCACAGGCTGCGAACAGCGGGCTTCCAACAATTCAAGTCTCAAACATTGTGCTGTCCATGGAAGCAGACGGCGAGCAGAACTGGA
>CAIZES010000064.1 GCA_903932045.1 uncultured Silvanigrella sp.
AATGGTGGGAACAAACATTGCAGGCAGACCCGGTGGCGCGGTTTCGCTCGCTGTTGGAATGGCTTTCGTATTTTCCAGCGTTCTTGGCAAAGGTCTCATGGCCTATTGGTATAATTTTGCACTCATGTTTGAGGCGCTGTTCATTCTCACAACGGTAGATACAGGCACACGCGTTGCAAGGTTTTTAGTTCAAGAAATTGGTGGACACTTTTGGAAACCGCTCAAAAACCACTCTTGGGTTCCTGGAACCATTGGAGCATCAGTTCTTGTTGTTTGCACATGGGCTCTTCTCATTTATTCAGGTTCCATTGCAACAATTTGGCCACTTTTTGGCGTATCAAATCAGCTACTGGCAGCAGTTGCCTTCACCATTGGAACAACCTATTTGCTGCGCGCCCGCAAATTCAATTATGTTTGGGTCACAGCAGTTCCTATGGTTGGAATGTTTGTTCTTACATTTGTAGCTGCCTACAGTTTGTTTTTGCGATTTCTGAGCATGGCACAAACAATGCCCAGCAAGGCACTCTCGTTACATATTAACGCTGGTTTGGTAGTGGCGATGGTTGCGCTGTCGACAGTTATATTACTCGATTCTATTCGCTGCTGGATTTCGCTGTTTCGCACAGAAAAATTGAATGCTGATGCTGATGCAGAAACTGCTTAAGAACCTAAAACCTAAAACCTAAAACTTAAAAACTTAAAATCCTAAAAACTGAAGGGCAGCGCACAACAACTCACTTGTACCTGCCCTCCCAAACGAAACACAACAAAAAAATCTTGTTGCTAGAATCAGTTCTTATACCAGCACGCAGGCCGAGCCATATTCAAAATACCATTGTGATAGGTATCCAAGCGGCACTGAACTGTACTGGGATACGAAAGCTCTGTTTTTTTCACAACCAGTGGATCTGGAGTTTCATAATTAGGCGCGTCTTGCTTCATCAGAGCAGACAACAAGTTGCCCAAGCCTTGGCCTGCCGACAGTTGACGCAAGCAAGTGTTGTAATCATCAGAATTTGCCGACGCTCTTTCGCTACACTTTTGCTGTGTGTAATCGGTTGTGTGAATCATGGAAGGATTGGGTGGAAGAACCTTATAAACTGCATCCAAACAAGCGCTGGAGCCATAATAGTCGGCTTGGCCTTCTGCTGCCATTTTAGACGAAACCTGAATATAAGGAGCACCGCCGTATGCATGGCCCAATTCGTGACACAAAACCAAGGCAAAGGCATCGGGAGTGACTTCGTCACGACGAGCCAAACCGCCATACATGTTAATTTCAACAGCTCCACCCGAACGACGGCAATTGGCGTTCACCGTGGAATCTGTCCAACGGCGGTTCACTTTGAGTGATTCGTGATTTTCTTTTGCAATTGGATTATAAACAGTAAGCGCTGCATCAATAACTTTGTTAAAAAGTTCTTCTGTAACGTTAGGAATAGACTCCAAATTATCTTCCTGCCAGAGATCATTGTCTGGAGCAAAGGAGCGCATCTCTGAAGACGCAAATGCAGAAGTAGCAGCAACCAAAGCAACGCCAGAAACGATAAGCGAGAAAAGCTTCATGGGGGACCTCCGTGTTGAAGCCTGACGACATCCGTGCCGTCAGAATCATTTATTGCGGCGCACAAAAAAAAGAACTCCGCAAACTGTTGTGGGGGACGAATCAAATATTGACAGGTCGGCCAGAATTTTGCAAGGGGTGGCAAAAAATGAATGATTTAAAGAAGAAAAAATTTAACTATAAAAAAGTTTAAAAACCTTTTGCCGACTCTATAGGTATGAAGGTGGGCTGAGTTTCGCTTTGAACACCCTGAAAACCAGAACGTTTGAGTGCTGCGGCATCAGCAGATGTTGCAGGCTCAAGCCCGTCACGCGAAGTCCCAAGCTGAATCACCGTTGTACCGGAAGGCAATGGAGATACCGCATAACCCGGCGCAACCAAAACGCGAGCTCCCGGTGCAACCTTCAATCCAACAACCCCACATTTTAGAACACTCAACGGCAAAGCAGAAACCTTGAATACAAAGTTTTCCTTTTCGGCATTTTGAATCACGTTAATCTTATTAGGAGGAAACTTTGAAAAGACTTTATCAAACGGAGCTGTCAAACGAATCAAAAGATTTGAGCCTGGAAAAATTTCGCTCCCCTGCGAGGTCAAAAAATTTGGGTTCCAATCCTTTCGAGACTTCAATCGCGATACCCAATCTTCTTCAAACTTCGAATTCTTGCACAATGCATCCAAATGATCGGTCAGAATCTGTTTGCCTTCGCGACGCGCAAAAATTTCGCCATCCACTCCACTGCGTTTTCCTTGATTTTTTGCGGAGTACAATCCGTAAACCAAAACAGATCGATTTCGAAAATCAAAAAATACGCGATCGTCTGTATCTCCCGTTAGGGGACGAGGAGTTGGAATTGCATCTTGCGCAAAAACTCTACCGCACGGAACCAAAACGCCACCTGCAACAACCACACCACAAACAACACGACTCGCAGCAACAAAAAGGGCATCTAACTTTCGCACGAATCCCTCCAAGAATCCTTCCATGGATCCACAAACAAATACCTTAAACACTATGCCAAGGCCGCAACTGCTTCTTGAACATCATCACATTCATCAACAGAACCCGATTTCAATTTCAATTTCAATTTCAATTCTGAATCCAATTCTGAATCCAATTCTGAATCCAAATCCGATTCCGATTCCAAATGACTCCACTCAGCTTCCATTTCCATAGAGGCTAAGCAAGCTTCAAGCATATTCGCTTCACTGCGAATTCGAATTTGCACCGCACTCCAAACGGAATCGGGAACCATTTGCGCATGAGTAATACTCCACAAAACCTGACGTGTTTCGTGAAGAACCGAAAGCATTCGCAAACAAATATCACCAAACACGGGCTTAAGGTCGGAATCAAACGGACAAGAAAATCCGGTGTCACGCACTTCCTCAAGCCGGCTAATACTGCGCTGCAATATTGCGGGTGTGTATCCCTTTGTAAGAGATCGTTGCTTTTGTATGAAAGTTTCTTTTGCTTGCTCCTCGTGAGCAATGTTGTTTTCCATATTTTGAGCACGTGTGACATTGTTTACAAACCAACGCACGGTATCCACCGGTTCCAAAGGTTTTTCACCAAAAAGGTTACACACAATCAACTGATTTAAGTCTAAGAATGTTAATATCCGCGTTGTTAAACTTCCTGCTTTTTCGGAACGATTAAATTCGGCACGCAACTCACGCAACTCTGCTAACGTTCTCCGAATTTGATCCAGCGGAACATCGCCTAAAATTTCACGAATGGTTTCGCTGGCAATAACGCCTTCTTCTGCCGATTGCACTCTGCGCTGCTCACGACGCCGTGTTTCGTCGATATTCGCTATTTGCGTTTCAATATCCCTGCGACGCCCCCACAAACTGAAAGCAATTGGCGCACATAAAGGCACAGTTACAATCAACGAACAGAATGAAACCGCAAACACAAATCCGCGACGAACCGACTTCAAACGTTCTTGTGCAGCTTCTTTGCGCTGCTCCAGTTTTATCAAACTGGCTTCGTACTTTTGTCTATTTTCGTAATGATGAATTGCCTCACACAAGTGATCGGCGTTATCGGCAAACGGATCCAAAACACGCAGCGTACTGTATCGCTGATACCTGTGCAAAATATGAGCTTCAGCCTTAAAAACCTCGTTATCTAAAAAGTTTTTTCCACTGCGCGCTTCTTGCAAAAAACGCTGTCGTTCAGCATCAGGCAGTGCCAACCATCGTTCCATGGAGGCTCGCGCGACATTGATTTTTTCTTGGCAGTTATTTATTTTTTCTTGAAAAGCCTCTACCTGCTCAACTTTTCTATACAAAACATCTAGCGCCGCAATGGAATCCTGCCAACGTCGAAACATTTGCGCTCGGTCATGAGTAAAAAAAGCCTCCAGCGCCACAAGCGCTTTTTCGGCCTTTCGAATGCTTTGAGCCCGTTGTTCGCGCCCCGGAATTTGCATAACTCCCGCAAGCACCGACAAATGGGTCGCAGTGTCGCGCAGAATCGAATGCGTTGGGAATTCCATGGTGTCCCTCGTTGCTGTTTTCATTTTGAAATCTGTGCCCTTATTCTACCCCCTAGAGCAAAGAATGGGAACAAGACAAAGGCAGAATCCCGTCGGTCTTGGCTACGATCAATTTCCCTTGAGGTATGCCACTGCCTTGTGCTAGGCACCTGCAACCCATTGTGCTAGGGCACCTACACGCCCTTTTTTGAGAGGTACACACACATGTCGTTTTCAGATGCCGAAAAACTTGCCCACGAATCTTCCCGTCGCCGGACCTTTGCCATTATTTCGCATCCAGACGCAGGTAAAACCACGCTCACCGAAAAATTCCTCTTGCTGGGTGGCGCCATTCGCCTCGCAGGCGCAGTGAAGTCGCGAAAGTCCAAAAAATTTGCCACCTCCGACTGGATGGAGCTGGAAAAGCAACGCGGAATTTCGGTGTCATCAAGTGCCATGAACTTTGAATATCGCAACTTTGTTTGCAACATTCTCGACACCCCAGGGCACCAAGATTTTTCCGAAGACACCTACCGCACCCTAGCCGCCGCCGATGCAGCCATTATGCTGCTAGACGGCGCCAAGGGCGTGGAGCCCCAAACCATCAAGCTGTTTGAAGTGTGTCGCTTGCGCGGCATACCCGTTTTCACGTTTATCAACAAAATGGACCGCGACACCCAAGACCCCTTCGACCTCGTGCACGAAGTTGAGCAGGTTCTAGGAATTCGCACGTACCCCATGACATGGCCCGTTGGCGACGGTGTCCGTTTTAAGGGAGTTGTTGAACGCGCAAGCCGTCATCTCCATTTTTTCCAAGGTCGTAACGTTCAAACCGAAACCCTTGCCGAAATTGTGCCTCTCACAAACACCGAGCGCATTTCGCAAATTATGAACGAAACAGAGCTTTCCAACGTCAACGAAAATTTGGAAATGCTAGATGTCGCTGGTGAAGAATTTAAAATGGAAGAATTCTTGCGCGGCGAAATCACTCCCGTGTTTTTTGGTTCTGCCATGACAAACTTTGGTGTGCGTGCGTTCCTCGACAGATTCCTAGACATGACCCCCGGCCCCTCGCCAAAGTCGTCCAACAAAGGTTCTATTGATCCCGTTTCCAATGGTTTTTCGGGCTTTGTTTTTAAAATTCAGGCCAACATGGACCCTCGTCACCGCGACCGCATTGCATTTTTGCGCGTCGTCAGCGGCGTTTATCAGGCAGGATCTATGGTGTGGCATTCTCGTTTGGGTCGTGAAGTCAAACTTGCACAACCTCAACAATTTTTTGGACAAGAACGCACCGTTGCCGACGACGCCTACCCCGGCGACATCGTAGGCATGTACGACTCCGGAATTTTCTCCATTGGCGACAGTTTGTCTAACTCCGGCAATATTGTGTTTGAAGGAATTCCATCGTTTGCACCCGAAAATTTTGCCGTTGTGCGCACCAATAGTGCTCTCAAACGCAAACAACTCATGAAAGGTTTGGTGCAACTTGGCCAAGAGGGCACAGTGCAAATGTTTGTCGACGAAATGCGCGCAGCCAGCGATCCTGTGCTTGCCGCAGTGGGCGTCCTACAATTTGACGTTCTTCTTTTCCGTTTGCGCAATGAATACGGTGTCGATTGCTCGCTAGAAAATCTGACGTTTAAACACGCCCGCTGGACCGATGCCACCGACGAACAAATTGTGGAGGCTCGTAGCAAAACAGACAACCCCGTTGTGCGCGACATGCAAGGAAATCTTTTGTTCTTATTCAAAAACGATTTCCATCTCGATTATTTCCGAGAACACTGCCCAAGCATCAATTTGTACCGCAGCAACGCAAAGCTTCATGGCAATATGATGAAAAGCGCTGCCAACTTTTTTGATGCCGACTGATTTTGATGCCGACTCAAAAAGGGGAACTCAGAGTGAACAATCAACGCCCACCACAAAGCAAATCGCCCAAGCGCAGTAATGTTATCGACATCACCTGGCACCGAAAACGCCTCGAAGCAAAAAATTTGCAAGGCAAAAATGAAAAAAACAACGGCGGCAGCAGTGGTTATGCCGACGGCAATGGCGGTTATGGCAATGGAAAAAATAACAAAAATGCGAAAAACAAAGGCTCGCCCCTTAAAATTCGAGTTGCGCTCGTTTTGCAATTTGCAGCAGTTGCGTTCGGCATTGCCGTTCTTTTCCGTGGCTGCTCTGGCTTCTAAAGAAACAATCAGTGCTGCCTTTCAAGACTTCTTCAATTTTGCCCAACGGATATTCGTTCGCCACGTTCCATAGTCCTCAATGATTTGCGTTCTTTGTCAGAACTTGTTGGATCACCCCCGATCGGGCATAGACGAATTTTTGGGGCGGGCCATTTTTTGTTTTTGCGAGACAATCGGGTTTCGCGCATAAGGAAACCAACCCGGCGGGTACACGGTGAAGTGATAATTGTGCGCGAAGCAAAGACAAATCCAGAGAGAGTAAGGTGCACCAAAAACGCGTTCTTGAGTGCTAAATTTTTTGATCCGACACGTGCCATCAATTTTTGCACGTGGGCAACGGTGCGGAATTTCCGCCTCAACGCTGCCAGCCTTTGCAACATGATACGGCCCTGTTGCGAATATTCGGTTTGATAATCGCCTGATAACAGCCATGAACATTGGTTCGGCTGCTTTGTGTTTCGTTCAGCAAAAAAATTTGCCTGTTCTGTGGGCTATGCCATCAAACGTGGAACGGGTGCGTCAAAAATGTGCCATTTGGCGTGGAACGTAATAACGCGCAGCATATGGCAGCCACCCATCTCAAAGAGTACCAATGCGAGGTCGATGGGCTTGTCGAAAGTTGGGACATTAAGTTTCTAACCCGCGTGGGTTAGCTGACAGAAGTCTCTGACAAACTCCGCAAATAATTAGACTCGACCGGCACTGGGTGACGAGGTTTCTGCGGGAAAAATGTGGAACGTTCTGACGCGATGCGCTGCACTACGCCAAATTCTTTGTTGGCATTTCAAGGTGCCAAGGCGTGCTTAACTCCGGAACCATTTCGGGGTGCGAACGAAGAATCGTGAGCAGTTGGATGAGCTGAAACGACGGCACTTTCTTTTTGTTCAAAAGCATTGAGAGATACTCAGGAGTGACCCCAGTGAGTTTTGCAATATTTACAAGCTTAAGACCGTGCTTCTTTTTAATCTCACTAAGCAGTGTTTTGGTGAGGTTTTGAATAGCGTTCTGCAATGCATTGTCAATGGTGTCGACTGCGCTTGCTGGGATTATCACGTTGCCGCAATGTGAACACATTGGTAAAACAAGGTCGCTTTCAACCTTCACAAACGGAAAATCGCGCCATGGCATTCCCCACTGGTCACGCACATTTTGTTCCGTAACATCTTTTTTTCCGCATTCGCCGCAACGAATTTTTTCAACGCGATTCATTTTTAACCTCCCTTAGCTTTCAATACTCGTCCATCAACAAGCTTGAGATCTTTCTCGGGCCGATGGAACGATATGGACTCAAGCAACTCTCCGCAGTCATCCTTGTCGAGGATAAACTTTACGTACCAGTCGAAGCCTTGATAGTTTTGCAGACCGTACACGTCGGCTACGGCGTCCCACTGCAAAAGGCTATGCGAAAAATCACTGGGCTCCAGTGAGCGGATACCTTCAATGCAAATGCGCTTAGCTTCGGGCACCGAACAAGAAAACGTTTCTACAATCTGGAACAGTGAACGCGTTGGTGCTGTGAACAAAACAGTGTCTTCGCCTGCTAAGGCCCGGTCGCATGCCGTTTTCACAGACTCCAACTTGTGTGTAGCCTTTTGCACCAAAGGTTCCTCCCCAACTCTATCATCGGCAGCAAGACACAAAACTTAAACTCAGTTTATCTTCCCTTGATGCCTTTTGGTAGCACTAAGGACTCCCAAATGTCAATAATATTTGCAATCTGTGGGGATTCTTCCCAGTTTGCGCATTGTCTATGCGTTATTTTCGCAAGCTGATGCCCAAAGGGGGGGTGGGGTGCGGGATGGGGCAGCACCGCCGAGGTTGAATTCAACTGCAGTCGGTCGCCGATTTGCGGCCAAATGTGACTGAAAGAAATCCCGTGGGACGGCCAACGTCGGCGCACAACCAAGAAGGTTGGTGGATCTCAAACGCAGATTTTTGCATGAAAGTGATGTTGATGAATATCGGTTTTGTAAATAAATTAGCGAATTAGATTGAGGGTGTGTTAAGTTCCAGTGCTTTGAACATCCGTGCGAGATCCTTGTAGGAATCCCGGTCTTTGCTCTGTCGAGTGGGCATGACGATCTCCTCTTGTCCCAAGCACTTTCTTGAGCGCAAAGTGTATCCAATACCAAGTAAAGTCTTCAGCAGTGACCACCATCATGATGATGACCTGCACAGGCACCTTCAGGCGACATTTTCTTTAACCGATTTTATCATCAATCCCGTTTCGAACTGCTTTTTTCCAGATCTGGAACCCGTTTGGCGCGAGTGTGCTCGCGTTCTTGAACCGGGCGGAACTCTTATCTGGGGTTTCAATAATCCTGTGAATTTCCTTTTTGATTGCGACGAATCCTTAAAGGGGAATTTTGTATTGAAGTATGCACAGCCCTATAGCGACGAGACCTGCCTTACTGCAGAGGAGCGAGAACGCTGCATGGGAGTCGACTCTCCATATGAGTTCGGGCATTCGTGGGAGACACAGATAGGCGCTCTCTTGCGCAACGGTTTTATTTTGGAGGACTTGTTTGAGGATATTTGGCACAAAGAGCAAGGGCTCAATAAGCATTTTCCTCTGTTTATTGCGGCAAGGGCAAGGCGACTGTGATTGGACTGCGATTTTCCAAACCTCCACTATTCATTCCCAGCTCAATGATATGACAGAATTTTTTAACTTGCCAACTCAACTGCTTTCAAATAGCATCAATGTTCGGCGGCACTTTTGCCTGTCATCCGTGCGCAGCGGTACCTGCGTTATTTGGATAAGGAGACCGAGTCATAATCTCACAAACCGCGAGAACTCAGAGCAACCTTGGTCTGTCACTTATCCAAACGGCTTTTTGCACAACAAACTGAGTTCTGCCCTGTTCTCCCATTTGAAATTGTGATGAGGTTCCTTTTTGGGGATTTTTTATGATCGTTGTTTCGCTTGAAACATCCGAAATGGATGATTTTGTGAATTTCAAACTTGCCACCGAGAAAGACGAGTGTGGGAAGGTTCTTTCCAATGTTGATCTATGGCAGCAATGGGCCAAAACAGCAAAGCTAGAAAGCGAGAGATACTTTGCTGCAAAGAACGACGCTGGAGAGTGGCTAGCGTGAGTTTACCGCCGGCCTTGTCTCTTTTTAGGTAACTATCTATTTCAAAAACATATTTTCTCACAGAAACGTATACACAAACTACATTTCTACAAATCCGTGTATCTCGAAATATATAA
>CAIZES010000065.1 GCA_903932045.1 uncultured Silvanigrella sp.
AGCCGTTTCGGGCCAAAGGAAGTGCATTTTCCGCTACCACCTCATTGAAACAAATAATGGCCCCACCAACGCTCGTATCAAAGGTGAAACCGAAGGTTTGAAATGGACCGTAAAACTCGACACCCACGTTGTAAATACATCCACTGGGGATTAACGGTCAAGCAGTGCAACTTTACTGAAGACGGATCGGAGGATTTATGAAGCGGCTCTTTGTTTTTGTGGGTTTGTTGTCCATATTCAACGCTGTAGCAAAAGGTGATTCTTCGGCGTCAGGAAACCCAAGCAGCAGCGAAAACCCTAGCGGAAACGTAACCCCCGAGCTCGATGCAGCCGCCACAGTTTGCAATGCAGGAGTGAAGGGGGGGCAAGGCCTTCTTGCAAAAGCAAATGTTTCTCTAAATGGTGCTCCTCAATTTGCAGCCATTGCATTTACAGAAACACCAGAACGAAATCCGATTGTTCCATTTGGTAGCACCAGCAACCCATTTGGGAACACACTAACAGACATTCACTTCGAATTGGCGTCCCTCGCATACAACGGCAGCTATTTTGTTGACGTGTGCATCGACGTCTCCCCAAGTGAGATGGTAACGCTCAATACGAGTCAAACGCTTGCAACTTTTTCGTCATACGTTCAAGCTGCAAATCCCGCGCTGTCAGTATTAGTTGTTTGCGGCACTCAGCTTGGTTACAATTCCATGGGAGAAATAGTTGCAAGCAACAACTCATTTCGTTCTCCTACCGGGCCCCAAACAACAACGCCTGCTGCCAGTAGCATTTTAACTCAGAATCAAACCTTTTCATTTTCGGGAAACCTAGAACGTTGCATTGTTCGTTTTGAAACCATAGAAAATAGCAACAATGCAAGATTGCGAGGCATTACCGAATCGCTTTCGTGGACAATTCACACAATTCTAACTCCAGAAAATAATTAAACATGGCAAGATGTTGGCTTACAACATAGCACTTTATTTCGCAACCAACGGAGGGCTCATGAATATCTCTAAAAATGTTTTACTGCTTTGTATGCCAACAGCTCTGCTGTCACTAAACATCGCACAAAACGCGTCGGCAGACTCAAATCCACTTTCTTCAGGAGCATCAGTTGCGGTTCCAACAAGCACATTTCTTTTTGCAAATCCCGAGACAGGAACAGTGGGAAGATATGATTCCAGCGGCGATACTTCCATTGGAAACTTTCCCCCCGAAATGTGGGGAAAGCAAATTATGATCTTGATGGGAGCCGATTACACTTCTGAAGATTCTGCACAATCTACAATTTATGGCGACAAATTCTTTAAAAACAACGTAACAGCAAAATACGACCATTCTCAGAATCCGTTTCAAGACTACAGTCGCCGCTTGATTGAATTTAGCAGAAAGGCAAATTTAAGCAAAGAATGCGTTGCTCTCAAGCTATCTGCTAATATGCCTCTTACAATTTCAACACCGGATCCATCACTTTGCAAAGTTGAATCAAATATCACCAATAATGAATACCTCATTCGTGGCTTCGCATGTTTTATAAATATTGCCCCACTTCTTTCGGTGCGTGCAAAAGCTCAAACGCATTCAGACTGTTCCAAACAACAAATCCAACAGGGAGAAATTTTGGGAACCATTGGCTATTTTACAGCTGGTGATGCCAGTGGAAATTCTTCAGACCTTACAACATTAGGACTCACTCGTTTTCGAATGACAATAAGTGCACCGCAAACCATTCCCCGACAAATGAGTTACGACGGAAATGCTCCAGCCTGGCCTACCCGCATGCTTATGGATATGCACTTAGCCAACCTTGCGCTTCACGTTACCGAGCAGGGAACAGAAATACTTCCAAGTGTGCTATTGGACAATCGATGCAGCGAAAATATTCTTCCAAGGTGGGCGAACACTTCTTCCTGCCAATATGCAGCGCCTTTTGGCGCACAAATATACTTTTCCGAACTTTCCAACAACGGCAAATGGCACACCAGTGATGCGTGGTATGGAGGGGGGGTTGTATCGCCGCAGTGGAAAGGCATTATGCCCATTGGTCAGCATCGTTCACTTCTCAAAGTACAACCTGGAGGTCGATACAAGGTTTCCATAAACGCAAATTATCCCGACACCTATTATCGATTGAGTTTAAAACAAAACTCACAGTGGCTCATTGATGCGCAAAATACGAACATTAATACAAACGCAGACCTACTCCCCATTCTTTCGTCAGTGAAAACAATCAACGATATTTCTGGCGCAAGAACACGTCAAATTCCCACTGTGGATGTCCCAACCCCCACTCTTCGTCAAGGAAGTTTTGGAGACCTCACAAGGTTTGTAGACAATTTAAATGCTTTGGTAGGAATGAGCAGTGTGTGGCCACCATTTTTACAAGAGGTGTGCGACGTCTCGCAATCAAGTTGCCAACGTGTTGGAAAATTCATTCAACAAGCCGATGTCGAATTTACTGTGGAGAGTATTGATACCTCCGGGGCAGCTATTCTCAAAAATCTAAATATTCGACGCGTCTCCAATTTAACCGCACAGAGTGCACTCATAGAATCGAGCGAGTTGCCACAGGTGAACATCCGTTGGTTTGAATAATAATTGAGGTTAAACATGAAAACAGAAAAAATACTATTGACGAATTTGAGTGCAATGTGTGTTCTGTTAACAATGACATCAGATGCCACCGCTTCGTCAGGCGGCGCACCATGCCCCAATGGCCAAGAGAGACATCATGACAGATGCAAACGCGCTGCCGACTCTCGAAACGAGTTTGGATATTACAATTCTTCCGGGAATTTTGTTGAGGAAAAATCCGGAACCACCTGCGAACAGAATGTTGTTTGTAAGTGCTATTCTGGAGAAACATTTATTTATTCATCTGCAATAAAACGTCGCGCAGAAGACCTCAAACAAATAGATCACTATTGCCCAGCAAACATTCCCTCGGTTTTTGACGTCCAATTACAAGTGATCAGTTCTGCGCAAAACGTGTGGGTTTGCAATGCAGGGATAACGAGCAGTAGCAAGGGCAACATCCTATTTTTCACAAAAAAAACGGGCCCAAACAGTTCTGAAAACGGATCGCTTTTTGGGAGCGCTGCCGTGCAATCGGTTTTTGGAAGTAACGAAAATAGCGACAGAGAAAATTACAGCTACTTCACGCCTGCGCGACGCCCCGACATCCCTGTCTCTTCCGGTACGTCGTCACCTCAGGATGCCGCATGGCAAGATGTGATTCATCTCACATCGGCAAACACCAGTCTCACCTATGGTAATCATATTTTCGTAGACGTCTGCGCTATGAGCCCTTTCTCAAGCGCAAATGGTGCTGATGTTCAATTTTCCAATTATCAATGGACACTTTCACCTACGATAACATACGCGGATTTGAGCGACCCAGAAGACAATCCAACCGAGAGCACAATAAGCACCTACGCAGACCGCGCAAAACTAAAGTGGGCTGTTGAATATTTGTGTTCCGGAAATTCATCCGACGAAACTCCTGCACTCAATCTCACACAGCCAATTTTAATGAATTCTGGCGCTCGCGGTGATTATTTTTTGAATGAAAGTCCGATTATCGGAAATGTGAATTCGGTCACTGGTTCGGTCACAAAATTACTCACCGAGGCAAAACGCTGTGTTTTTCGATACCATCTAAAGGAAAGCGCAATTCATGTGGGTCGTATAAAGAGCGAAACAGAGAAAGCCTTGTGGACCCTGAAGCTCGACACCCACATTGCACAAACTCCTTAGTGCATTTGCGCCGCAGCGCGGTCGCACGAAAACTCTTTCAACATATCCTGAAGGGACGAATAAAATAGAATCATAACTTGCTGAGCGTTGTTCAAATCCGATGGCGGACGGGCTTGTGCTCCAACGCTTTCCATCATGGCATGAAGTCCTGCCCATGCGGCCTCAGGAACTGCTGCACTCACACGACAGTCGAGCTGCGCCACAGAACTCGTCACTCCGGGTTCGACAACAACAACATTACCATTCCGATTTAGTTGAGCATCGTCGGTTGCAATACGTGCCTGCGAACTCACGCTCAAAACGTCACAAAAACCATCGACGCATATTTGTGCAGGCGTCGCATACGCATCTGAAAAATATAAGAGTAACACAAAACACCAATTTTGAGTTTTTTGCAGCTTCATAAAAAGCCCTCTGCACAAAATAGTCTGCAACTTATGCGCGCGCTTATGCACACGCTTATTCAAAGAACACATTCATAAAAAGAAAACACCCCTACTGAACGCATGTAAAACCAACTGTTTGCTGCATCAGTGTTGAATAAAATAGCAACACAGTTTGTTGCGTGGGAGTGAGGGCTGGAGGCGGCTCTCCGTTGCTACCCTGCATGGACTCCATAATTTGCACAATGGTTTCATACACAGGCTGAGGAACACGCACTTCTTTTGTACAAGTGTCTCCTAAAATTTCCACCCGACTGCTGTAGGAATTTGCATAGCCCCCAATCATGATGGTGCCCATGGAATCTTCAACTTTTGATGCTGGCGGATTTCTGAGCATTACCGCAACCTGAAACACCGTGCATTGGCTCCCTTTGCACACCTGAGCAACCGATGGCATAACTGTTTCCGCAAATGCAGATCCAGTGCTTATAACTAAGCCAGAAGTTAGAGCGATAACAGCAACGGCATTTTTTGCAAACGTCCCAATCATAACAAAATCCTCCCCAAAATGGTGAATACGCTAACGGTCCTCAACTTCCGCCACAAGAACCCAGGCCTCTAGCCTGTTGGATGACGGTATGAAAAAAGAGAAGCATAGTTTTTTCGTGAGGCGAAAATTCAGAAACTCTCGCCAAATAATTTTGTGAGGCCATGCGTTGAAGAGTTCGAACGATGGCATCGTGAACTGGCTGCGGCACCCGCACTGTTTTGCTGCACTCAAACGACCGACCACCCGCATCGTACGGAACAAAAATGTGAGGTGAACCTCCACCGGGTAGAGTCACAGTAGAAGCCGAAGTTGTGCCCCCAGCTGCAACAACACTCAAGCGAAAAATATCGCAAAGCCCGTTTGAACACGTTGGCGCTGCAAGAGCTGTTTTTGCTACGACACAAAAATGTGCCACAAAAAAACAAAGAAATGTGCCTCGAAACATGCAACGAAACAAGGACAAGTGCTTGAGTTTCATACTGAGCCCTTTCGCATTTTCATGGGAGCGCTCTCTGAATGCTGGCCATCGTGCAACAAACGCAAATCTGTCTCAACGTAAAATATGAAAATAAAATTCCATTTAGAATTCCAAAATTAACAACATAGGTTATGAAACATCGCAGACAGACGTTCATGAAAGCGAGACGTTCATGAAAAGGAGACGTTCATGAAGAATGGAACAACAAGATCAATCCCAAAAATGTTGTCCAAATTCACAATTGCTTTGTGCTTACTGAATGCATTCTTTTTTGCAACATCAAGCATTGCAGAAAACACGGGAGGCGCAGGCGAGCCAAACCGCCCAGGCGGCACATTACCACCCATGCCTGGATTTGACGATCTTGTTTTGGAGCCATACTCAGGCCAAAACGTTGCAGGAGCCGTTCGCTTCGGATGGAATCCCATTGTTAGCACCGTCACAGGGATTTTTGTACGAGAAAACGGCAATCTCATAAATTTGATGCCAGGATTTTCTGATTTTTCTCCGGCCAAAAATGGCTTTTGCTATCGTTTTTCTTGTGCCGGAAGAAAACAGATGATATTTCGCGGCGTAAACGCCATTGGTCAGAAAATGGAATCGGAATTGGAATTTACGGTTGTGGGGGAAGGTGAGCAAAGCATATATTGTACACATAATGAAGGGGGACGTGTTTTTGCGAACACAAAACCTGAAACAACTGTTTGGACGCCCAAGAACGAACCAGAACCCGACATTGACGACATTTCGCATTGGCCAAGTTCCAGCACCGGAGGCGGAAAGTATTTTGCATCGTATCGAGCACGTTTTGAACGAAATATTATGCGCACTGACCTTTCTCCAACAGAAACAAGTCACATCATTTTTATAGAACTCCAACGTATCGCAAAACTTTTTGGAGCAAGCCACGGCTCATTTTTCGATAAAGCACGAGCCGAAGGACAATCCATTGCCGACAAACGCGGATACAGCAACACGCCGTGTGCTGAGGTACAAAGCTCCGTATTGCGTAGAGTCTTTGAAAGAGCAGGGGTCTCGTCCAATTTTGAAGGAACACCCTTGGTTACCGACCTCAACAAAATACTGGCAAAAATGGGGTGGATTGTTTGGGACCCTAAAATTTATTATCCAACACCCGGCGCCATTGGTATGCACACCAACGGAATTTCACCATCACACACATATCTCATTGCGGGGCTTCCCGAAAATGATTCGCACAAAGTTCCTGGCATTGGACAGGATTTTGGAGAATACGCAAATGGAAGATACATTCTTGATAACGCCGATGGCAGCGGAAGAGATCTGTTGCAAATATCGCCACGAATTATTGCCAATCAATACAACACAGGGGGATTTTGGCTGCCTCCCGGCATTATTCCTGCAAAACGCAAAAAATAATCCGCAACCCAAAACGTGATTTGTACGAGAAGGAATTAGCGAGCTGCAACAAGACTACAAATTCGCTTCATAATTTCTTGAACTTCCAAAACCGTCCACGTTTTCCACAACAGCTCAATACAAAACTCGCTCACTCCCAGGCTTACAAATTTCGGAATGAGAGCTTCTCGAGAAATGGGTTTTGCAGCTGTAACCACATTTCGACAACCATCGCGGTACACTACAAATTCACGTCCCTGAGCATCAATCATAGAAAAAGGTTCCTGAGAACACTTTTCGCCATCACACTGTTTTCCAATACCGCGCTTGATACAGTTTTCGGAATGCATCAAGGCAAGATTAGAGAACACCACAGCAGAGCAATGTAACAAATTGTTAAAAAACTTGGAGTCCAAATTTTCGAGAGTTTCCTCGTGAGACAACGTGAAACGTTTTATTTCTAATTCATTCAAAGCGGCAACAGCGGCCCCATTACGCGCATAGAAACTTGCATCTGCAGAAATTTGCAAACCCTGGAATTCAGAGCCAGCACACTCCCGCAACAACTCAAGCGCCCCTAGTCCGCCAACTTCAAAATCTCGATTTCCGTTTCGCAAGAAGAAATCAACAGCACGCCGCAAAACAAAAACTTCACTTTTACGCGTGATCAGTGGAAGAGAAATGCGCACTTTGGGAGAAATACTTATGAGCGAAAAATCGCCCTTTGAGTGTTTCGTCAAGAAACGAGAGGAAATAGCAAAAGTGCAACGCACAGGAACGTCGTATGAAGAGTTGTCGTTTTTCGCAACATCCAACTGCAAAGGATGCGCAGACGGAAGGGCAGACGGAAGCACAAATGGAAACACAAACGCCTGAACAATATCAAGCTGGTCCGTTTTCAGAACAACGCAATGTGAGTCCCGGGAACAATTTCCATCCGTGTTTTTTATCCATTCTTTCGCATCACGCGACAGCGCAGTGCGCCAATCCAAAAAACTTGCCTCCAACAGAGCTCCAAATTCACGTTTTATTTGCTTCAAAATTGATCCTGGAATAAAAACAGGACTATCTGCGCGCTGAAGGGATACAATAGCTTCGCGAGAAAAATCTCCAAAAACACCAAAATTCTTTTCAACGTCCTTCGCCAACTTAAATCGCCAATCGGAATGATTATCGGAACGGATATCGGAAGGTGACATTGCCTTTACAAGAAAAGATCTTTCACACACGGTGCGCCCGAGTTTTTGAGCATTCAATGTCACGCGGGCCTGTTCTTGCATTTCGCCTTTTTCGCCTTTTTCGCCTTTTTCGCCTTTTTCGCCTTTTTCGCCTTTTTCGACCTCGTCGCCTTTTTCGACCTTTTCGCCCGCTCGACCCGTCCCCTCCAACGGCACCGGAAAATCTACAGAAACCTTAAGCTCAAATGGCAAAAGCTTTCGCAAACGCGTGCCCTCGGGAACACGAGAGAGAGCATCTGCCCGTGCCTTGAGTTGACTCGATCGCGTCTTAAACACTTTCGCACCGGCCCCAGGAAGACCAAAATGCGATGGAACAAATACTGTAACCGTTGTTCCCGCAACAACATTGGTAACCGACTTTCCATTCACCAACAGGCGAGACACTCCAAACGACAATGGCTCTTCAAGTTGTCCCTCGCCCTTTGCAACGGCCCCAACACTCACGCTCAATCCGTCGTGAAGCTCTAAATCTGCAAGAGTGTGAAAGGTCATACCCAACGAGTTAGCCGATAAAACATCGCCCACAAAAAGTCCCAGATGAGTTGTGGCATCGGTGTCCAAAGTATTTGCGACATGGGAACTCGCATTTTCCAGGAAGAGGGTTGTTGCTTTGCGTTGAAAGGAATAAGCCCGCTCCTCTCGAAGCTGCGTTTCATCGGGAATAGCAACACAAGGAGCAGATGCACGCAGAGTATTTGTACCATAAATTTTATTCAATCGCGCCCGATACGACTGCACCACGGCCGCCACGTACTGAGCGTCTTTTTTGCGTCCTTCAATTTTGAGTACGTCCGGCCCCACAGCAACAATTTCCTGCAATATGTCCAAAGTATTCAGATCACACATAGAAATGGCGTACGTGTTTTGCCCGTCACAGGTATACGAACGACGACACGGATACGGGCAGGCACCGCGATTTCCACTTCTGCCATCTTGCACGCCACCAAAAAGACACAGCCCGCTGTATGAAAAGCACAAGCTTCCGTGACAAAAAATTTCCAGTTCCATTTCTTCCGGCGGAAACGCTTGTCGCATTTCGGCAACTTCAGCCAAAGACAGCTCGCGCCCCAAAACCACCCTACGAAAACCAAATTCCTTTGCAGCCCTCACGCCTTCCAAATTGTGAATGGCCATTTGAGTGGATGCATGCAGCCGCAGATTAGGAAATTGATGTCTCACCAAATTTGCCAAACCAAGGTCTTGAACAATGACCCCGGAAACCTGAATATCGCACAAACGGGCCAAAATTTCTGGGAGCGCCTGAAGTTCTTTTTGCTCAATAAGTGTATTCAGAGCAACAAGAACCTCAAACTCATATTTTCGAGCCAGAGGCATGAGTTCTTCCAGGTCGTCCAACAAAAAATTTTCGGCCGTGGCACGGGCACTATATGTTGTAAGACCAAGATAAACGCCGTCGGCCCCTGAGTTAAGAGCAGCAAAAAATTGACTCCTCCCTCCGGCAGGGGCGAGTAATTTGGGGACCATAATTTGGGATTCCATCAGAGTATCTCCAGTGTACCCGGCAGAGGTATCACGTGGAACTGACGCCCTCAAGTTTAGCAACGATATTCTCTTCCTCTATTTCCTGTATGATAAACTAAACCCGCATGCGTCAAACAAATTTTTGAGGTACTGGCTTTATTGTCCTAACCATCATATAGTGACGTCAAACAAAATTACTATTCAGGAGGGGATTGTGTCTACAGCAGAATCGGTATCTGAAAAGAAGATTACGGCATTAGTTGTTGAAGACAACGAAACAAATCAACGTCTCCTTGTCCTAATGTTGGAACATCTTGGTTGCAGGGTTAAAGCTGTCAGCAACGGGAAAGAATCGCTCTGCGAGCTTTCAGAAATAAACTACGATTTAGTCTTTTTGGACGTCCAAATGCCAGAAATGGACGGTTTTGAAGCCTCTCGTCGCATTCGCGACATAGCGTCCACAGTTCTTAACCACGACGTACCTATTTTGGCAATTACAGCCCATGTTTCTCTGGATTATCAACAGCGCTGCTACGAAGCAGGTATGAATGATTTCATTGCCAAGCCCATTCGCATGAACGACCTCACAAAGGCCGTTGCCAAGTGGTCGCCAAAGTAAAATTGACAAACGAAACCAAAGCTATCATCTCTTTTTTAAAGCTGCCCGTGGTTTGCACGCCGGAATCCAATCAACAACATACTCATCAAGATCAATATCCTCGGACTCAAAAAGAATAGTTTTTCCCGCCACGGAAATCCCGCGATCAGACACAGTGTTTTGTGTTCCCGAAATAAGCGGATGCCATTTTGGAAGAGGTTTTCCTTCTGCGAGAAGCCGATAGGCGCATGTATGAGGAAGATAACGAATGCGCCCAACGTTACGCCACGTCAGTTGAATGCAATCGGGGACCTTTTTTTTCCGCTTTGAATAATTGGAACACATTCCCGTGTCTGGATTCATTAATTTGCACGCAACATTTGTGTATAGGATTTCGCCGTCGTCATATTCAACTTTGCACAAACAGCACCTACCGCAACGGTCACACAAACTTTCCCATTCTTCGGAAGTCATCTGGCTCAGTTTTCTTGTTTTCCAAAATTTCACAAATCCAATGCCCCAATATCCCGATTGCGAACACTCAAAAAAGCGACCGACGCAAAAAATGTTATTGCAGCCATACCCCATCCGATACGCATAGCGAGCTCCGCAATCGAGATTTGCTCCCACGCACCCTTCAGAGACTCCAGAGTTAACAAACCCGGATTCCAAACACGCAACACCTTATACAGAAAAGCCTCGAAAGGGGAAATCAACCGCGATTCATCGAGCATTCCCTGCACGCCCTGTAACCCCGAGGAAAAATGACCTATGGCAAAAATGCCAATACAACCAACCAATGCAATCACTGGACGCGCAAAACACCCTAAACAGGCTGCCAATGAAAACGCTAAAATGCTCTTAAACGAAGTCAACAGCACCATCAATAATGTGTCACGAACAAGGGTAGGGGTGGAAGATGCAG
>CAIZES010000066.1 GCA_903932045.1 uncultured Silvanigrella sp.
CCATTTTCGTTGTAATAATGTTCCAGTGCGATAGCCATGGAATCGCTCTCATTTATTTTGAACTCGTAGTTAACCCCCGACGAAATTTGCGATTTGTTTGCAATGCCTGCTTCACAAAACACATCAAAATCACCAACGGCAAGCGACGCATCTGCTCCTATATGAGAATGTTTGTTGCGAATTTCCAGTCCAGAGACCGAAACTTCCCCTTTGGAAAAAGCCAACTCACCTCGCCAGTAGCCGCCGGTATCGCCAAACTTTTTTGTATCGGGTGAAAGAGCAATTCCGTACAAATTATAGCCTTCTCCTGGAACGTGAATTTTAAGGGCATCAATGCCGGGTCGTCTGTCGTCTAGGGCAAAGGGGTCACGGGTTTGTGCATTCAAAAAGTCAGTGGGGTTAAAAAACTTTGCTGTTCCAAATTTGATCTTTTGTCTGCCGCCGGTCACAAATACTTTTTGCAGCAGAGCAAATTGAATTTTTGCCTCATCAATGGAAACCGAAGGATTAGAATTATCGGCACCTTGCTTTAATTGTGCACGCAAAAGGGCTCGGCTGTTGTTTTCTCCCTTGGCGTCTATGTAAATTTCTGCGCCACTTCCATTGCTGGTGTTTGCGTCTTTCGGTTTTTTATTCTTTGAAAAAAACGTTGTGGACTCAATGCGCAGGCGTCCACCAATCTCTGCACGATCATGCTCACTTTGTTGTTTTTCAGTGGGTGTTATTCCCTGAGCTGGAGAGAGTCCAAATTCGTCGGCGGGCGGAAAATCTTCGGCATTTGCTGCGTTGGAAAAGCAAATGGAAAGAGACAAAGCAGAAGTGAGCTGTAATGTGCGAAGTTTCATTTTCACGATCAAACTCCTTAGCGTGACTGTTGTTCCACCCAGGCTTTGGTAAAGATGGAATCTGACAAATTGGAAAAATCGGTTTCCTTGATTAAGATTGTGGTCGATCGACCTTTTTCCAGTTCATCGATAATGCGAATTTCTTTTGGAACCCAAACATCGGCTCCCTTACTTTTACTGAAAAGCTTGCTCCACTGTGGGTAATACGATGTGCGCATGAGTTTACCAGATAAGGAAAATTCTTGCATTTTGAGGGTATTTCCAGAGTCTTTGTCCACCAATATTTCTAATTTAGGATAAGCAACGTCAACGCCATCCTTAGCGGTGAGCGTAATTTTGTGAGCCGTGTATTTTCCCAAAGTTTCTTCGCTCAGCCATTTGCCTGTGTAGTCCTTGGATAGCCTACTTTCGTCTAAATCAGAGCGGCGTGTGTTTGTTCCGCCAATGCGTTCACGTTCGGTGCGACGTTCCCATTTTCCCGAACCGGGATCGTACATCCACAAATTCTTTTCAATTTTAAGGTAGCCTTTTCCTGCTTCTTGCTTTGGTCTGCTGATGAGAATTAAAATTTTGCTATCTTTGTCGCGACGGAAGTAGGTTGCTTGAAGAATTCGAGGGTCTCTATCTTTCTCTGTTTCTTTAATGTAGCAAACGCCCTTGAAGTCGCCTCCATTTGTCTGGCGTTCATCAATGGTTTCTAAAATTTTGGTTGTTTCTTGTTGGGACAATCCCGCTAATTTTTCGGTTGCATGCGCTACCGATTGCAGCAGCAAAAGAGATCCCAAAATGAATCCGGAAGCGAGTCGCGAGACAAGAGTGTTGTTTGTTTTTTTCATATCATTAGCTCCCAAAAAATGAGGTTCCCTTGATGCACAGAAATTTGTTTACTGGACGTGTCCCAATGCGGTAACTGGTTGCATTCGACTTGCCCGCCAAGCTGGAAAAAACGAGCCTGCAATTGAAAACATTGTAACCATAATAAGTGAAAAAATGGCAGCACCAACCCGAATATCAAGTTGCAGAGTGTCCATAATAAGCACCTGGCGAAAGGCTTCTGGCAGAGGAATATGGGCGTGATTCACAATACCAGCAACAATGAGTGCTCCAATGATTCCAACTGTGGAGGCAATAACGGAAAGTATAAATCCTTCCAGCAAAAAGAGGCGTAAAATACCTCCGCGTTGCATTCCTATGGCCCGTAGCGTGCCAATTTCTCCGGTTCGCTCGCGCACAGCCATCCCAAGGGCATTTGTGATGCCCAGCGCAATGGAAATTAATATCACACTGACAAGCAGAATGCTGATGCCGTTGAGGCTTTCAACCACCCATTTAACAAATGACAGGTTGTCTTCCCATGTGCTGATGTCTAATTTTTCTCCAACCCAATCCTGATTAGCAATTTTGTCGAACTTCATCCAAAATGGGGTGGGATCTTTTTCCAGAATAGCGTGACCTTTGTTTGCGAGTGTTGTGCGAAGTCTGTTTTCAACAGCATTTGCCTTAGAGACGTCGTTTAGGAAAACCATAATGAAGCCCGTGGTATTGGGGTCCAGTTGATAAACTTCAATGGTGTCTTGTTTGTTCACAAATGCCGAAAAGCTAGAAAAACTTCCAACATCCTTAAAAATGCCGCACACTTTGAGATCGCGCGTATTATTTTGATTGCGCATGGTTGGAACTAGTAACGTGACTCCGTCGCCTTGTGTTACACCCAATTTTTTGGCCTGTGACTCAAATATCATGAGGCAACCAAGGGCTCCCGCGGTATCCAGGGTTGCGCCGGAACCTTTGAATTCGGGCTTTGTCGTAAGCTTTAAATAGTCACGCAGCTTGAGATCTGTTTTGAGATCAACTCCCCAAAGTGGAACTTGAATGGAAGTGGTGTCGGAAATAATTTTTCCGAAAGCTGTGACACGATCAAAAATAAATGCGGCGTCCGAGCCAACAATTTCGCGGGTATCGGCAATGAGCTGGTTGGCATTTGAAACAATGGGAGTTGCCGAACTGACGCTAATTTTATGGAATCCAGCAACGTTCACGTGGCCTGAAAAAAGCGCAGTGCCGGTTTCGAATAGCGTGCTTTCGAAAGCTGTGGATAGCCCCAATAGCAGAGCCAGAATGCACGACACAACAGCAATGGCGGTTCCTAAAAGAAAAGCGCGCATGCGTTGAGCAAAAATATTTCGAGTGGCAATGACGAGCATTTGTAGCATATTTTTGTTTCCTTCAATCGGCACGCATGGCGGTGATGGGTTGAATTTTGACCGCTTTGCGAATGGGATAAAGGCTCGCTCCGAGGCATACTAAAACGGCAACTCCGTATGAAATTGCTAAGTTTGATGCTGAAACAGACAAATAAAGTCGGGGGCCGGAAAATAAAAACTCAAGGTTTTCGTTTGGTGACGGAATTCCTTTGACTCCAAGCCAAGTAACTATCGCCAGTCCGGCGCTCACTCCCAAGGCACCAAAAATGGTGCTCATCAAAAACACTTCGCTGAGAATGAGTTTGCGTATAAAGCTGCGGTGACCACCTATGGCTCGCATGATTCCAATTTCTTTTGTGCGTTGAAGAGTTGTCATGAGCACGGCGTTTGCAACTATGAAAATTCCTATGAAATAAACGATAGTCATGAAAAGGAGAAGAATTGATTTGATGACAAATGCGGCTTGCCCGAGCACGCCCGACACTTCAATCCATGGGGCGGCTTTTAACATCCAGTTTTTATCTGCGAAGAGTTTTCGAATATTGCGAAGAGTTTCGTCTAGTTTGTTTGGGTTGCTCAGAATGATGGCTGCATTGGGTGTTACGCCGTTTTCCATTTCTTGCGTGGTGTAATTCTTTGTATCGACGTCTTTAGTGTTCATGCTTTTTTTGGCGCGTGTCTGTGCTTCATTTGAGCGAGGGTTTGCGTTGGAGTCTTTGTTTGAAGAAGAGTTCGAAGAAGAGTTCGAAGAAGAGTTTGTGCCTTCAGTGTTGCTTGTAACAGCAATATTTTGGTTGAACAAATCGCTTGCATTGCTGGCGTCAAATGCCGAGAGTGCGCCATCCATTTCGGCTTCTAGAGCTTGCGTCTCGGCTTTTCTGTCGGGAGTCATATGCCCATAGAGTTGTCGGAATGTGAGGATGTCCAGAATGCTAAAATATCCTGACACCGGCGAATTTTCAATGCCTTTGAAACGAAAAATGCCGTAGAGTTTAACGTTTACTGAATTGGGAGAACCCGATCGACTTACGGCTGTGAGCGGAAAAACATCGCCAACTTTCATGCGATACAAAACGATGTGTGGTGCAATTGTTTTATAGAAGTAGGCCTTTCTGGTTGCAAAGTTTGCATCGTTCATTTTGAAAAATTGTGGAAGGAGTTCAGCTGTTGTTCCGGAAGCAATACTAAGAAAGTTTTGCAAATTGGAAGCAAGTTCCCGACTCACTCTTGGAGAGATTTCGCTTGCGAATTCGGGGGCCTGATTCACATTTTCCTGAATTTTTTGTTGCAGTTCTTTGCTTTCCGAAATTGTGATATGGTCGGTGTGGAGTTTTTTTTCAATTGCATCAAGACGCACTGCTATTTTGTGTTTGATGGTTTTTTCGTACACAAATTCGTTGAATAAAAAGCCTTTTTGTCCGGGAGGAATAGGTTGGCCTTGTACCATTTCTATGAGCGGAAATGCGCGCATCATTGTTTCGGGAGTGGTGCCCACATAGAAAAAATAGCTCATGGCGTCGTTGGATTCCAATGGTGCAATTTTGTTTTCAAGGAATTCCAGGGAGTCGTTGCGATTGGAATCAAACTGGTCCCAAAATGGGTTGGATGTCGCGCGCGCAAGAGCTGCTCTGGTGGTTATAAGTTCCTCAGGTGTTACCTTCAAAAAACCAAGGGCATTTTTTTCGTAGGTTGCGCCCAATCTTTGTGCCAGTGTGCGTACGTGTTCTTTGGTGTCGGCCTGAACAAGAGCATTTGTTTCGGGGTGATTGCGTAGGTCTGTGAGAAGACGATCCAGTGTTGTGTTGGGGTTTAGCAGTGCGAAGTTTATTCCTTGTGGAACAACTTCCTTCACATTGGGAATATTTTCCAAAATGGCCCTTTTGACTTCAGGAAAGTTTTCAATTTGTCCGATGTCGGGAAAGTCGCCTCCTTGCGAGTTGCCAAAAACCGAGAATTGAACATCTTTTTTTGAGGAGTAAATTTGAATGTCACCAGCTATGCTTTGCGTGATGCTTTTTCGAATTGCAAGTGAAACGGAATCTAGGAATGCTGCGCCAATAACAGAAATAAGGGTTCCAAAAAAAACAATGGAACCAACAACGAAGGTTTGAACTTTGTGAGCGCGAAGGTTTCGGATGGCTAAATTCCAAATCATGATTACCTCTTTTCGTCGGAGGTGATTCTGCCGTCTTCCAAAGTGACAATGCGTTTGGCTTCGGTGAGGATACGATGATCGTGGGTTGAAAACACAAATGTTGTGCCTTCGTTTCTATTGAGCTCACGCATGAGATGAATAATATTTTGTGCGTTTTCGCTGTCTAGGTTTGCGGTTGGTTCATCTGCCAAAACCAAGGAAGGCAGCGTGACCAACGCTCTCGCAATGGCAACCCGCTGGCGTTGGCCCCCCGAAAGTTCGGAGGGTCGGTGTTGAATGTATTCCAGCAAACCAACCTTTTCGACATAGTGTCGAACTCGTTCGACGCGCTCTTTTCGTGAGAGTGTCTTTTGCAATAAAAGGGGAAATTCAACGTTGTCAAAAATGTTGAGAACCGGAATAAGGTTAAAAGATTGGAAAATAAATCCTATCTTGTTAAGGCGTAAATTTGTGAGTTGTTTGTCGGTGAGATGAGATGTGTTTTCTCCGGAAATTTTGAGTTCTCCCGACGTTGCAACATCAACACAACCAATGAGATTGAGCAGGGTTGTTTTGCCGCTACCAGATGGCCCCGCAACTGCTAAAAACTCGCCGTTTTCAACGGCCATTGAAACACCGCGCAGGGCAGGAACATCCACTTTGTCCAAGCGATAGCTCTTGTACACATTTTCGAAGTTAATAAGCGCCATGATTTTCTCCCAAGTGTGGTAAGAGAATATTAAAGGTATCAGCGACCATTTTCTGGGTCAATTACTGCTGCTACCCAAATTTGCGGTTTTGTTTCTATGGAGTCCTGCTTCAAAGGTTCCTCGGAAAGCCTTGCGTCAAAGGCTCCTGGGAACGCCTTGCCGAAAAACTGTGCAGGAGCCTGACATTGTTCTTATGAGCGGCTGCTGGTGCGATACTGAAATTGGTGATAAACTTTGCGTGGTATTTGTGTTTGATTCCTAAAAACACCTTTGTGCCCTTGGTTTGGAGGATTCTCGTGTTGCTAAATTTCTCGAAAGCAAAATTTTCTGTTGGTGTGTTTTTCTCATCTCTTTTGATGGGCGGGTGTGGTTGGCAATCCATTCCCGCTGCAAAAAATAGTGTTGAAGCCTCTATGGCGGAAATTTCGAATCAGTATAAGCGTCGAGCCGACCTTATTCCCAACTTGGTTCAAACCGTAAAAGGATATGCTGGGCATGAGCAAGATACTTTAACCGGCGTGGTCAATGCTCGTGCGAAAGCCACAAGTGTGAATGTTGATGCCTCTAAGCTGGACCCTAAGCAAATTGCGCAATTTCAAAAAGCTCAAGGCGAACTTTCGCAGGCATTGGGTCGGTTGATGGTGATTTCTGAAAATTACCCGCAACTCAAAGCAGACCAAAATTTTCGCGATTTGCAGGCACAGCTTGAGGGGACTGAAAATAGAATTACTGTGGCTCGAAACCGGTACATTGAATCTATCAAAGAGTACAACAATTTGATTACCGTTCCGCCCACAAGTTGGACTAATGGTTTTATGTACCATTTTGAAAAGCTTCCGCAGTGGGATGTTTCTGAGTCGGAGAAATCGAAAATTGAAAAAGCTCCCGAGGTTAAATTTGATAAGTAAAATGCTTAAATTTGCTTTTTCTTGTGCGTTATTTTTTGTTTTGCTTGCGTGTTTTGTTCCCCGTGTGAGCGAGGCGCGAAACGTGCCTTCGCTTTCCAATGCTGTTACTGATGAAGCTCAGCTTCTAACGGCATCCGATCATCAGTATTTGGAATTGGCACTGCGAAAGCTTTACGAGAGTGGCGGTTCGCAAATAGCAGTGTTAACAGTTGAAAGTTTGGATGGCGAAGCCATTGAGTCTTTTTCCATAAAAGTTGTTGATCAATGGAAACTTGGGACATCCAAAGTGGACAACGGTGTTTTGTTGTTGGTTTCAAAAAACGATCGCAAGTTACGCATCGAGGTCGGCCGAGGTCTGGAAGGCACACTCACCGATCTTCAATCGAAAAGAATTATTGATCAGGTTATTGCTCCGCAATTTCGTGTGAAAGAATTTTCGCGCGGAATCGTGGAAGGCGTTCGAGTTATTGCAAAGTTCACCGATCCTAGCAAAGAGCTTATGCCGGGAGGACCTAGACATCGAACCCAAAAGCAACTGCCGGGAATTTTCGGAATAGTATTTCTTCTTATTATTCTTGTTCCCGCAATTCTTTCTCGTATCGCCGGTGGGAATTCTTTTTATCGTAGAAGATATGGCGGCTATGGGTCATCATATTACAGCAACCGCAATTCCGGTTTTGGTGGCGATAGTCTTGGTGGCGGCGGTTTTGGCGGCGGTGGTGGTGGATTTTCGGGTGGCGGTGCTTCGGGAGATTGGTAATGAAAAATTGGCTTGAAACAGTTTTGAGTGAGGGCGATCGTCCCAAAATTGAGGCTGCTGTGGTTGCGGCTGAGAAAAAAACAAACGCAGAAATTGTTCCAATGATAGTGAGGCGCAGTAGCTCTGCGGTTGAAGTGAATCGTGGTTTGTTTGGTGGCGCACTTGTGGGTTTTATTGTGGGACATCTTGTGGAGCATTTTGCCGAAAGTTTGAATGTTCTCCATTTGCCCGCACTGACTGTGTTGGTTGCTTTGCCTGCCTCATATTACGCAATTTTAGGCGCCATTTTCGGAGTTGTTATGGCGCAATTTACTCCACTGAAACGCTATTTTTTCACAAAACACGAGCGTCGGGAAGCAGGTCACGTTAGGGCCGAACTGGAGTTTTATCGACAAAAGGTGAATGCCACCCAGGATGGAATTGGTATTCTTATTTTTATTTCCATGTTTGAACGCCAGGTTGTTGTTTTGGCAGACGAAACTATTTCAAAAGTTTTGCCGGAGGCAACGTGGAATGATGTGTGCCAGAAGGTTATTTTGGGCTTGAAAAATAAAGCTCTCGCTCAGAATTTGGCTGAGGCTATTTCCGATATTGGTAGGCTTTGTGAACCTCATTTTCCAGCCAAAGAAAGTAACTCCGATGAGTTGGCAAACCAGCTCATTGTGAAGGATTGACCAGAAAAGAGTATCGGTAAAGCATCTCTGCCAAGCGCGTCAGCCATGTTACAAACGACAATCTCTGAGAATATTCTCGAAAAGCGCTAGTTTTGTTCTTGCAATGGCAATACTGGCCCGCCAAAAATGTGGATTTTTGATATCCACACCAAGATGTTTTTGAGCGAGGTCTTCGGCAGTCATGCAGCCCGTATCGCGCAATAGTGCGGTATAGGATGGGTAAAACTGGCTTCCCATAAGTTTACTTTGTGCATAAATGCCAAGCGAAAAAAGGTATCCAAAAGTGTAGGGAAAATTGTAGAAAGTGCTTCCGGCCATATGGAAATGTAATTTGCTAGCCCAGAACATGTCATCCATTTCAGAAAGTGCGTCTCCGTAATAGGTTTCCCACGAATTGCGCATGAGTTCGCAAAGGTCGGTAGGGTTGAATATTTTGCTGTCGCGTTTTTCGTAGAGTTCTTTTTCGAATGCAAACCGAGCTGGAATATTCAACAAAAGGGAGTCGATATTTGAAATGTCGCCCCACATTGTGGAGAGCATTTCCTGTGGAGTTTTGCAACGCTCCGAAAGTTTGTCGTTCACTAATGTTTCTGCAAAAATGCTTGCGGTTTCGGCTAAGGTCATTGGACACGCTGTTTGTACAGGGTGCAGATCGCGCATGGTCCAGTAATGAAAAGCATGACCAAGTTCGTGCGCAAGGGTTCCAATTTCGTCTTGAGATCCTCGGTAAGTCATGTACACTAGGGGCGATCGCGATTTGCGAAAAGATGTGCAATAAGCACCAGGTCGTTTGCGATCGCCAACGCTGGCTTCAATCCATTTTTCTTTTGCCATTTTGGCAACAAAGTGCCCCATTTCGCCGTCAACTTCCGCAAAACTTGCGCGCACTGCTTCGATGCCGTCTTCAAATGTTTGCAGTGTTTCGCCCTGGCTTTGGCTGTTGAAAGAAGGTGGAGGCGCAAAAAGATCCCAAGGTCCCATTTTATCAATTTTGAGCGCACGAGCCCGCAGCTGTAGTGCTTTTCGACCCATATCTTTTGCTTCGTTTACGGCGAGCATCATGGCTTCGAGAGTTTCTCGCTGAATGCAAGCCGCGTGAAGTGAAGTGTCTAAAAAATGGAGTTCACGCGAGTTTGAGCGTCGTTTGTATAGGTCGAGACGCCATCCCGAAAGTGAGTTGAGCACGGCAGCACAACTTTCTTGCTGAGTGCGCCATGCACTGTTTATGGCGTTGTATGCGGCTTTGCGTTCGTCGCGCTTTTCGCTTTTTAGCAATCCCGCTGTGCGTGCAACGCCCATTGTTTGAATGCCTTGTGCCGTTTCCACTTTGCATTGGAGAGATGTTGAAATGTTGGTGTAAAGCGTTCCCCAGGCTGTGGGGCCATTCAGCGCAAGCCGCGTGCTGAGGGTTTCTTCGGGAAGTGTTAGCAAATGAGGCTTGAACCATCGGCGTTGTTTGATTGCAAATTGGTGCGGCACAATAGTTTCACGCATTAAGCAATGGGCAAGAAAATTGTCATCGGCAGTGATAAGAAGCTGATGAACAGGTTGCATGGCTTCGGCTGCTTCAGTAAAAAGATTTTGAAGCGTCCCTTGCATTTGTCGGGCTTCTTTATTTGCACCATCCAAACTGAGTATGCAATTGATATATGTGTTTAAGTTAAGGGCAAGGGTTTCGAACGTGTCGTTGCAAGAAAAGGCTTTGGAAACGATGTCAATGGCCTCTACGCTTTTTTCCGATAGGCTGGCAACACAAGTGAGAAGTGCTTCGGCAATTTGTGCGGCCTGGCGCAAATGTTCAATTTGCTCTCGGGATTTTATGAGATCTTTTTCAAATTTGCCGCATGCGATGGACTCATATTCTTGTGAGTTATCCCAAGTTGGGCCTGTGAAGTTGTCTGAAGTTGCTTGTGTGATCATTTTTGGGGTGTCCTTTTAGGGTTTCCCCCATAATGTCACGGAAGTGCCTCATCTGTCGAGTCTCATGTTGATATTGGATTCGCTTGCTTCGTTCCATTCGCCGAGTCTTTCTGAAATGTTTTCTGGCCTGGGTTCCAGGTTCCTTTCGGCGTTGCTGTCCGAAGGGGTTTTTTCGTTGCAAATGAGTTTCTGAATGTCTTCGGCCCGCACTTCAATGAACCACAAATACGCATTGTTGATGGTTTTAACCATACTTTGTATGGCTACACAGGTGTTTGTTCCCCGAGATTGATAGTGTTCACCCCCGTAAACTCCGGTGCATGTGGATGGTGCATACATAGCAACACAAAAAGTGGGTTCTGTGTGCTCAGCGCGAACGGCATCTTCATTTTGCGCCAATGCTCCTTGAATAATGAATGCTCCAAACGCTATCGCTGCGAGTGTGTTTTGCATGGCAACCTCCTTGTTGTTACGTGGAAATACAATCAGACAGAGTGAAATCCTTCGTTGTGGATCTCTCTGGCACAAAAAATATAGAGACATTGTTATGGACATGACAGTGAAATTACGGCGTATTCCCGTGAATTCGCTTTGTTCCATTTTGAGATGTTGTTGCAGAATCGCTATTTTCTCTGCGAAAAAATTGCTGAAATTTCCGGAAATTCATTTTCCCAAATTTCCAGGGCCATGGGTTTTCCAACTTCGTTGTTTAAAATAACGGCCAGCGGTTCTTTGTGAATGCATGCTTTGTCGAAAATTGTGTTCCACACGAGAGTGCCATGAGTGCGTTGTACGGCTTCCACAAGAAGTTGAGCGCGGGCGTAGAGTTCGTCAATGAGTTCTGGTGGAGCCATATAAAACTCCTTTTCGAACCACGGATCGGATGGAAGTTCTTTGGGAAGCTTGATACCGAGTTTTGTGCGCAGAGATGCAATGCTTTGTGCGAGAGGGCGGCCTTCAAATTGTTGGGCCAGACCCTCGCCAAGCCACGAAGGGATGGTGTCTCCACAAAGCGCGCTCAAATGTGCGTGAACCATTTCGTGCCGTGCGGTTGCTGCTGTTCGAGCGTTTTCGCGAGATGTGGAATTGCCATTGGCAACAGACAAACGAATAATGCCGTCAAAAATAGCCTGAGCCCAGGGAGGGGCTCCGGTTGATTCACGAAAGTTGGCAGAAGGAACAATGAGGGCACGGAATAGGGTGTTTTCTGGGAGTAGGCCAAAATTTTGTGAGAGTTTTTCTTGTGCCGAAATCATTGCGCTTAAAACAGCTTGTGCAGTGGGACGTTTTTCTCGGGCCAGAAAGGCCACTTGAATGTTTGCCTGTTCCACAACAATTTCATTTTGTAGGAACGCTGTTCGTGCTTGATATCGGGACCGCCTTTCCGCAAGCGTGTTTTTTGCCGCGGAGTCTTCAGGATTTAATTTTTCGATAAGTCCTTCGGCTCTATTGAGATAAGCTTGTGCGAGTTGAAGATCATCGTGTGAAAGAGCAATGTCAACCAAAGCAAATGCTGCGTTCAGATCTTTGTTTTTCCAAAAAATGCTTTCGAGTACAGTTGTTGCTTCCGAAACTTCTCCAGTGCGAATGCGTAAGCGTGCCAGTGCTGCGGCTGCTTGTGGATGTCCTAGTGCAGTGGCTTCTTCGAGCAAATTTCCGGCTTCGGGAAGGTGTTGTTCTTTTATGCGCTGAAGTGCAAGTGCGAAACAGCTTGTGGCAAGATTTTTTTTAGCCAGTTCGTCGTTTGGATTTTTGATTATAAATTCACGTAACAGCAAAATGGCAGCGGCGTAGTTGCCCGTTTGAAACTTTCCGTATGCCGAGTGAATGCCGTTGGAATAGGACTGCGATGTTTGGTTTGGTGAATTGGGGTTCATTGGCAAATTTGGGCCGGTAGCAGAAGCTGAAGAAATTTCAGAAATGGCTGAGGAAGATGCCGAGTTTTGTTCAAAATCGGCCTCATTGGTGAGGTTTCGTTTGTTCAAAACTTCAGCACGATATTTGCTAATTCCCACAACA
>CAIZES010000067.1 GCA_903932045.1 uncultured Silvanigrella sp.
CCTTGAAAAATTGGCTTCTCTCATAATATTTTTGTACCGCGACGCAATTTACAACCAACACTCGCCAGTTTCAGATCTCATTGAGATTATCACTGCCAAAAACGAACAAGGCTCGGTTGGAACAATAAAATTAGCCTTTAATACCAGTACGGGACGCTTTTTAGATGTGAATCAAGATTGATATCTCTTTACAGCAAGCTTCAAACTTTTTCGAATTTCAGCTCTTAAATCCTTTGGAGCGATAATCTCAATTTTAGGTCCAAAACCAAGAACCCACCATGTAAACTCGTCGTTAATTGTTACTGTTGCATCAACACGAACACGACCCTGCAACGGACGTCCAATTTTTTGATCACTGGAGAGTTTCATTTCTTTGAGATGATAAGCGACTTCCTCGTCCATCCAAAACGAAACCCTTTCAGCTTCGGAATAATCTCCCATTTTCCAGTCTGTGACCCACTTTGTGAGAGAAAAACCCTCAGGCCGTTGCAAAACCCCCTTGTGATCTTTTACGGCTGTAAACCGATGAAGTGCCCAATGCAAAACTTCATCAGCGAAATTGGTTTTTCCAACAACATAAATGATAGAATCGCGCACAACTAGCCCAAGCGGATGTAAGTAAATACTCACTTCTCGCCCTTTATTTCGGCTATTATAAATAACCAAAATCGGTTTTCCACCAAGCACTGCTTCAAGCACCTTAGTCACAACATCGGGCTTTATTTTAGGAACAAGCATGGTGGGCTCTCGTGGCACAACAACAAGTCGGCTCCGAAAGAGTTTTCGAGTGGCGGAATCTTCAAGCGCAGCCGCTATGTTCTGAAGCGGTTCCGCAAGCTGCTCATACACCGTTGCGGGTAAAAAAGAAGAAGCAATTTCCATGGAAGTGCGTACGATTTCTGTGCTCGTTGGAGCAGTGCAACTTGAAGGTCGGACAGATGTTTTTTTTCGTCCCACGCGAACCCAACGGCACTCTACGCCCGCCTGCGTGGTATCACGATTAACGCTTCGCACAACGTTTTCATCTTCAAGATACTTCGTCGCACGCTGCACACGCTTTCGAATCGTGTCGTAGTTTTGGCCTTGGCTTGTGAGCTTCAGATTATCGATGATCTCGCGAGTGGAAAGAGGCCGCTCTGATGTTTCAAAGAGCGCACGAATGGCATTAAATAGTAACAGTGATACACCGCGTGTGGCCATATAAAATCTCCTAACCTAAATTCAAAATCCGTGCACATTTGCTCCGCAAACGGAGATTAAAGAAGAATACCACGACATGTATGCAAAGGAGTTGACGGACTGAAATGCGCTAGGTTTCTGACACAGTGAAAAAAAAACTAAGTGAGCATACAATGGACGGAATTGTCCAGGCCAACATGCTATCCCTGTGTCGATCCCCTCTCATTCGAACCAAAGGAGCGCGATATGGTTAGAGCTACCCAACAACCAAAGAAACGGAGAAGCATGAACCATGACGGCAAGACTCTCTCTCTTCTTTCCGCCGAAACACTCGACATTTTGAGAAAGTCGGAAGCATTGGCGCACAAAGAAAATCTTCATCGAACTGACTTTATCGACCAAGAAATTCAAGACGCACTTGCAAGAATAAACACTAACCCGCTCCTTGTAACGACAGGCTCGTGCTCCGGACATGATGGAATGCCGTTCGTTTCTGTCGTGTTTAAGAACGAAAAAGCGCGCGATTATTATGTACGAAAGTTCCGAAGACTTGGCTTTGCTGCCGTAAAATCGAATGATTTTCGCCTCGACTATTATACCCAGTACAAGGACGGACGACGCGTAAAAGAGGAGTGGAACTTTTTCAAACGAAATAAGTGCAACAACGCGCAGGCTAAAAAATATTGGGAGACCTGGGAGGAGCTTTTTTCCGCTTTTCCAAGGGGGATAGGCAAGATTGAGTTTATCGATCTTGATCGAGACCTTCCATAGATCTCTCGAAAGCGTTTTCTCAACAACCGATAGACGCTCACCCCTTTCTTTGCGCTGCCAGCACAATTTTAGCGCAGGCGGTGGCATCAGACGTGGCATCGTGATGCTTCAAAGAAATCCCAAGATGGTCACAAACGTTAGGAAGCTTTGCCGGGTGCAAATTCCAGGTTTTTCGAGCGAGTTTAACGGTACATTCCCACGGCACATTTGGACTCGATAATCCCCAATGCGCGCAGAGCGCATTCATAACCGACTTATCGAACGAGGCATTGTGTGCCGCAATAAAGCCCACGCCCGCGATTCGCTTCATGACCTCAGCATGCAGCACATTATAGGTCGGAGCATTGGCAACGTCCCGTTCAGAAATCCCATGAATATAGGTGAACTCAAAATGCGGTATAGGTGGCTTGATGAGCCGCGAGAATGTGTCTACGATTTTTCCATCTTCAACGCACACCACCGAGATCGCACACGCACTGTTCCGATAGCGGTTGGCTGTCTCGAAGTCGATCGCGACAAAAGTTTTGGAGGCCATGTGGTTAGAACTCACAGCCGCGCCGGCATTCAAACCCATCGGGCCTGCCGCGGTAAGAACTTGCTCGCTCGTGCAGTTGGCCTTCAAAAGAGCGCGTATCAAGCCAAGTCGGGAGCGTTTGTCGGCACATGGAACCTTCAGAGCGCCTATGGCTGTCCGAAGCTCCTTTATCCTGAACGTCTCGAAATCATCTCGCATATTCCATCCTCGAAATTTCCAAAAACTTTGCAGCTCCAGTATTTATTCACCGGGATGTAGCATCTATACCCGTTATCATCAAATGCCTCCAGCTTTGTCCATGATACCAAAACACAGCAAGGAATGCTCGTTTCACCAAGGGGCATCGCATCTAAAAATGCTTGACAGCAAAATCGACCACTTCGGACTCCACACGGCATAACGTAAAAAACTCCGCTAGGGACTAGCGCGTTTCGCTCTGCACGGATGCGAGAATTAAACTAACTGAGGCTTATTTATTTCTAAGGGGGGTCTAAGAGTTCCAAACGCCTTTTCACTCCCAAACCTCCCCTCAGCTCACCCCAA
>CAIZES010000068.1 GCA_903932045.1 uncultured Silvanigrella sp.
CGTTAACAACACCAAATTATCGGCACTCAGAAAGGGCGTGGTTTGCCAGTTCTTATACAAAGACTCCAAATTCTTCAAAATTTTGGGTTCTTCTTTTTTAGGTACCGCATACCAAGGGGACTGTTTGTTTGACTGTACCATTAGTGCCTCCGCACGTTGCAATCAAGCAAGCGCAATTCTGTTCGCCGTTCTCCGTTCCAAACCTGCATTCTTCCATCCACCACAACATCAACGCGATGTTGGGATGCGTGGGCGCTTTCAAAATCTTCAGCCATTGTAAAAGCTGTAAGCCAAGCTTCGGATGTTCCATCATTCAAAAGAATTCGCGCATGATTCGCGCTACGATCTTTTCCAATGCGTTTTACATGAACAATTTCGGCATTTCGAACCAACCACTTCGGACGAGGATTTGCAACACCAAAAGGCTCCAATATTTCCATTGAGGACAAAAGAGTTTTGTCTAAACTCTCCAAAGAAATTTCGGCATCCAGGTCCAGCGGTTTCAAACGATCATCACTGGAAACAATCCGCCCGACTTCAGTGTTCACGTAGTTTATAAGCCAATCAATACGTTCCGACTCCAAAGTAAGACCAATGGCGTAATAGTGCCCACCAAATGCCAAGAATTGATCGCGCACAGAATCGAGAACTCCAAAAAGGTCGACAGCGTGAGTAGACCTTCCGCTAAAACGCAGCTTGCCATTGTTTTCGCCAAACACGAGTGTTGGACGATAATAACGTTCAACCAAACGAGATGCCACAAGACCAACAACACCCGGATTCCATGCGGGATCTCCAACCACTATAGCATTCGGCAGAGAACTCATTCCTTCCACTTTTTCAATAGCAGCTTGAGTTGTGGCTCGCTCAATAGTTTGACGCTGCCTATTTTCCGCATCCAAATCCTGAGCGAGATGACGTGCACGGACTGTATCGGTGGTATGTAAAATTTCCTCCGACGCATAAGCACTTCCCAATCTCCCAGCGGCATTCAAACGAGGCCCAATTTGAAATCCCACATCATCTGAACTTAAAGGACGATCATTTTTCCAACCTGCAAGCTCCAAAAGAGCCGCCACGCCTGGACGACGTCCAGCAACAATATTTTCACGCAAAACAAGCAAGCCTGTTTTGCACAAAATGTGATTCACACCGTCCAACGGAGCCATATCTGCAATGGTGCCCAATGCAACAAAATCTAGATATTGCCGCAAATTCATTTTTTGCGCAAGATCCCGCACGCTCTGAACAGATATTTCACGTAGTTTTGCTCTTAACGCAGCCAACAACTGAAAAGCCACGCCAACACCGGCCAATCCTTTATAAGGATACGCACAATCTTTTTGCTTTGGATTCAGAAGAGCCATAGCAACAGGAAGTTCGGGAGGAACGTCGTGATGGTCGGTTACCACAACATCAATTCCTAGTTCTTGCGCGCGCAGGCAACCTTGTTGAGCAGAAATTCCGTTATCAACGGTAACAATAACCGAGCCACCCTGGGAGTGAATACGATCCACTCCCGTTGGATTTAAACCATATCCCTCAGAAAAACGATCGGGGATATAGATTTCAATTGGAAAATTAAGTTCACGAAAAAATGTTCGCACCATTGCAGCGGCAGAAAGGCCATCCACATCATAGTCCGCATATACAAAAATTTTTTCGTTATTCTCAATTGCCCGAACGAGCCGTTCAGCCCCCTCGCAAACTCCCATCATAAGCTCAGGCTTAGGAAGAGCTCGCAAAAGATTTTGTTCGTTTTCTGGCACCAAAAATTCGCCAAGCAACTTATTGCGGCGGTGTTTCACAAACTCTAAACACGGCACATTTATGCCGTTACGCATTCGCCAGCGAAAACGTCGCGTTTCCGCAACGGAAGACAATTGATTTGACACGTCGTCCGTGCGCAACATTCGAATCTCCTTTAGCTGCGCTTACGAACAATAACTGGGGGAATGTAGTTGGGGTCTTTCTCAACTTTCTTCTTGGCACCATCGGATAGCACAATACCACGCCTACGAAGCATGGAGTCGAGCATAAGTGTTAGAGGAGCCGCAACATAAATCGAAGAATACGAGCCAATAATAACACCAATAAGCATGGTAAGTGCGAAGTCGAACATAGCACCACCGCCCCAAATGACCATCACCAACAACGCAGTCAGCACCGTGACCTGAGTCAGAACGGTACGACTCATCGTTTGGTTAATACTTTTGTTCACAACCTCGGTAAGTCCCATGCGGGGATTCAGAGCGCCAATTTCACGAATACGATCGTAAACAATAATAGTATCTGTTACGGAATATCCAACAATTGTAAGAAATGCTGCAATGGATGTGTTTGAAAACGGCCGCCCAAGAGCTGTCATAACGCCGAGTGCAATAAGAACATCGTGAAACAAGCAAATAACAGCACCCGGAGCAAAACGAGTATCGAATCGCCAACCAACGTAGATAAGAATGCTTAGCAGAGACAGAAGAACGGCCATATAGCCCTTCATTTGCTCTTCTTTACCAACCTTACCAGAAATACTTGCGTATGAGAGATCGATGTTTTCGGTACCAAACTCGGAGCGGAGCTTCTGCGAAAGTTTATCGGCAGCGGCAGACACTTGAACTTCATCCATGCCCTTTTGGCGCTGAACGCGAAGCACATAGCCACCACCCGATTTTTTCCCAACGGAAGAAATAGAAGTGACTTCGACTTCGCCAACACCGGCTGTGTGCGCCGTGGTAATAACCTTCTCACGTGAAACCAGGCCATGCTTCATGGACATGGAAACTTCAACACCGCCAGTGAAATCGATGCTGTAATTGATGCCCTTAATACCAATTGCCAAAAGAGAAAAAAGAGACAACACAAGAGAAATGCCAACCCAAAGGTGCCGCCACTTCATAAAGTCCCACTTCAAATTTGGTGGGAACAACTCAACTTGTCCAAAGGAGAGATCGACTTGGCCAATTTTCAATTTCATAGTTGCTCTCCTTAAGCAAAACGCTTGACTTTGGTTTTTTCTACGAGCCACTGCCCGATAACCTCAGTCACGAAATATGATGTAAATAGTGTTGCAATGATGCCAATAATAAGAGTAACTGCAAAACCACGAACTGCTGGATTTCCGTACATCAACAAAATGATGCCAGCAAAAGCAGCCGTGAGATGGGCGTCAACCAAAGTAAAGAAGCTCATATTATAGCCCTGATAAAACGCCTGACGCGCGTTCAAACCAAGTCGGAGTTCTTCACGAATGCGTTCGTTGATAATCACGTTGCCGTCAACAGCCATTGCGAGTGTGAGCGTGATACCGGCAATGCCAGGAAGAGTGAGCGTTGCACCAAACGCAGCCAAGAACGATAGCGTGATAAACACGTTGAATATCATGGCCAGGTTAGCAACAATTCCGGAATTTCCGTAAACCCAAATCATGAACGCAACCACAAGAATTGTGGCAACCGATGATGAAAGCACACCAGCATGAATATTTTCTTCACCTTCACTGGGTCCCACCTGACGTTCTTCAATAATACGCACAGTGGCAGGAAGAGCGCCCGCACGCAATACCAACGCGAGATCTTGAGCTTCTTGCATTTTAGAATCTTCGGTGCTGCCCTGACGCCCCATAGTGATACGCGCCGAACCATTCAGAATAGGCTCATTCACATGAGGAGCACTGTTCACGTTGTCATCAAGAATAATGGCAATTGCGCCGGTGGATTTCTGTTTCTTAAAAGCTTCAGTTGTAATTTCTCCAAAGAGCTTTCCACCCTGAGGTTTAAACTGGAGGCCAACACCCCACTGCGGAATAAGACCACCCGAATTGGGGTCGGCATTTGCATTTTCAACCAAATCGCCCGTGAGTCGAGCATTTGCTTCAACCAAATAGGGTACTGCACTCACAAGCTTGGTTTTGCCTTCGGCTGCAGAATACTTACGCTCCAACATCACTACAGCATTTTTTGAGATGCGCCCTTGCTCCTGGAGCCATGTGGAAATTTTTGCAATTGTTTCTGGTTTCACATCGGTTTCGGCAAATTTGAGAGCGTCACGGCCTTCCTTGAGCAAATCGGGGAGTCGCTCAACAGCAACTTCATCCAGCACAAGACGAAAGTCCAAACGTGCCGTATTTCCAATAAGCTGCTTTGCGCGATCGGGTTCTTTCATACCGGGAAGCTGCACAACAACGCGATCTTCACCTTGTTGAAAAATATTTGGCTCGGACACGTTAAATTGGTCAATACGATTACGCACCGTATTAATTGCCTGTTGCAAAACCCGGGATTTTTCTTCGGCTATGCGTGCTTTGCGAGGCAAAAACAAAACCTGCTGGCCCTGAATTTTATCAAAAACCACAAGCCCGGTTTGCCGAACTACTGCCTCTTTGAATGCTTCAGCTTTCGCTGCATCACTCAAAACTGCGGTAATGCTATTATCGGGAAGAACATTGATGTCGGTAACTTTGACATCATTTGCCACAGTGTCTCGTGCACGAATCATGGCGCGCATCATGGAATCTTTGATGGATTTATCAGCATCAACTTCCAACACCAAATGCAGTCCACCACGAAGATCCAAACCCAAGCTCACACGGGAGTTAGGCAGAACAGTATCGGCAATTCTGTGGTACCATTTTTTGTAGTGAACTCCGTTTTCACCAACCAAGGCAGTTTCGTCTGAGACAACATTCTCCAGAGAATCAACCTTCGTCCATGCTGTTTTGTCGCCCACCAAAGTAGGAAGGGTGTACATTACTGCAAAAACAAGCGTGATAAGAATGATAACAGATTTCACCCACCACAGAACTGGCATGTTACTGAACAGACCGTCTTCCTTTGACATGGCGTTCCCCCGTTGCCGAATCAATACGGCTCAAATTAAGGGGAAAAAACCCCTTAAAAAATGAATGGTTTTGTGCGAAATTATTTTGCTTCCGATTTTCCAAGTTCGCTCACAACTGACGACTTCAAAATTCGCATATTGCCATTACCAGCATCGAGAGTTATGAACGCGTCGGAAACGGAAATAATTTTTCCGACAACTCCGCCCTGCGTAACAACTTCTTGGCCTGCTTTAAGCGAATCAACAAAAGAGCGATGCTCTTTTTGGCGTTTCGCCTGAGGACGAATAATAAAAAGCCACATAAACAAAATCATGCCGCCAATAAGTGCGAGGTTTACCCAGCCTGGAGCCGATTGAGACTGACCAATAGGAGCAGATTGAACAGGAGCGCTTTCACCTTGTGCAAGTGCAACGGAAGCAAGAAACGATGCGGGAAGAATGGAAAGGAACTTCATAGCGTGACTCCAAAAACAAAAATAATGGGAACAGCCGGAGAGGGCTTCCCCAGCAATAGCATCGAACAACCATACCAATACTGACGAGGGTTTCAACCTTTGGAGGGATCGCGTTTCGGAAGAATGCCGTCGAGGTGGCGTCGGAGCGATTCAAGGGTTTTTTCGGCATCTTCTCGGACTTGTTGAGATGGATTCACAGGAGCCGCCTGCACATCTGTGCTTGCAGTTGCATCTGGCGCGACTGCGTCACGGAACCGCTGAACGGGTCTTGGCCCCTGGTTCATTGCCTCAAGTTCGCGCAATTTTGTGTTCTTGATTTCCTCAATTTCACGGAGGTCAGCCCTAGCCTGGCGCACAGCTTCCGATTCGTGTGCAACTATTGCCATTAAGCTTTCACGTTTTCGAATTGCTTCCTCGCAAGTTTTTGTAACCTGATCCAACTTAATTTGAAGCTCTGAATTGGTTGAAGAAAGAGCACGTTGATTTTGCTCCAACTGGGTCAAATTGCCTCTTGCACTGTCAATGCGTGTCAGAATTTGGTTTTCCTGCTGCTCAAGTTTAGTAATTCGTTCCGAAATTGCTTTTTCTGTTCTACTTTCATTGGCCAAATTCGCCTTAATTGACTCCTCTTTTCTAAGGAGATCACGAACCCGCGATTGCACTGTTACCAACTCCGACTGTTTATTGCGCAGCGCTTCAACACTCGCCTTCACTTCTTCCAATGACTTTCTCGTTTCAACGAGAGTCATCTGTGTTGCATCCTTTTCATGTTTTAGCCCAACAAGAACAGATTGCTGGCGATCAATTTCTGTTTTCATGGATTCAATTGAAGTCTTGAGTTCATTGTTTTTTTCCAAATTCCCTTGAAAGGAACGAGAGGATGTCTCCACTTCGCGCTGCAGGTGTTCGAAGTGGCCTTGCAATTCGTGAGTCTTGTTCACAAAAACATCACGTTCACGTTCGGCTTCAAGTCGTTTTTCAAGAGAACGCTCCGTTTCGGAAATGACCTTCGTTTTTTCCGCAATCAATCGAGCCAAATCGCCTTGAATTTGAGTAACTGCCTCCTGCAAGGCTCCATTTTCCGTCACAAAACGCTCATTTACCGCCCTATTTCTGATAATTTCATTATTCAGCTCCCCCAACGAAAACCGGGCTGTATTCAATTCACTCTCAAGCTTTTGCGACTCCGCCTGCGTATCCTGAATTTTTTTACGGTAGACAGCTTCCTGTTGATGAAGATTGCCAACAACTGTTTCAATTCTACGATTTTCAACCAAAATTTCGTCGTGCCGTTGCGAAAGAGTATCAATACGTTTTTCACGTTCCGTAACCTGCATGGTCAAATCCTTGAGATTTGACCTAGAATCGGCAATTTCAGAATCAACACGTCGCAACTCCTGCTCGCGTTGCAATGCCAATTCACGCAACGGCTCGAGAGAGGCTTCAAACTGGTGCAGACGAGCTTGCGCATCGATGATGTCCCTTTCAAGGATGGCCTTTCTTGCGGCTAACTCGTTTGTTTTTTCAACATATGCCTCGTTATCTTTACGAATTTCGACACTGCGCGTAGCAAGAACTTCATGTTCCAAGCGTGTTTTGGCTAATACCAAATCAGCCTCATGCTGGTAGCGCATGATTTCTATTTCACGTTGCTTTTGAGCTTCCAAATTTGCCGTCAAAGCTGCAACTTTGGAACGAAGATCCGTTTCAGCTTTACGCAGTTCATCAACCGCCGCTATCAAAATGCTGTCTTCAACTTTAAGGCGTTTTATATGGCCCGCAAGCTCAACGGCTTCTTTGCGGTTGGGTTCCAAATGCGAAGTTTGCTCGCGCAGCTGCTCCAAAAGCTTGGTTTCATCTTGAGTGCGACGCACAACTTCGTTCCAAAGGAGCTTGGCTTGTCCTATTTGATTAGCATATTCTTCGGCCACAGTGCGCGATTCGGTTAATCGCGACTCAATACGCTCCAGTTGAGCATGCCTGTCATTAATGCTCGACTCCAAATGGCGCTTCACAGGATCAAGCCCATCAATATGATTACGTAGTCTGGACAACTCTTGCTTGAGTTCTTCTATATTTTTTTGAGAACCCGTTTTCTCGGCAGTAATAACTGCAAGTTCTTGTTCTCCATGAACACGAATGGACTCCAAACGTTTTGAAAGAGTAATGACTTCATCGTGCATGCGCGATAAGTCGTTCACCAAACCAGCACGCTGCGTGCGCAACGTATCCACGTTCTCCAAGATTGTCTTGTGCGCTGATTGAATTGTGAAAGCCTCGGAATCACGAGACGACATTGAGTCTTTCCTCCGTGAGTGACCTATCGGCTCGTTCCACCGCAAGGCTCCGGCATTTATTGCCCACGGTGTCATAAATTTTGAACAAGACGCAGAATCACCCCAGGAGTCCTATTGATTTGAAACACGAAAAAAATCCAAAAATGGCAGAAAATGGCGCAAAATACAGTAAAATTCCATCAAAGAAGACTTGCTACAACCCTAAAAAGTTTTCTAAAATGAGCCATGGTTGTTGTGAGTGGCGGGGTGAGAGACAACACATCACCACACTCACCCGAAGGGAGTGTGAAAAAGCCTTTTTCCAAAAGTTTTTCCGACAACTCTGCGGCAAACCCTGGAGCCTCGCGAAAAAACCACAAACCACGCATGTATCCTTTACCACGCACCACAAATGGATGACGCTCAGCAATCCCCATTTGGCGACACAAACGAACAAATGCTTGAAGCTCGACATCCAACTTTTGACAACGTTCCTGAATAAGTGGCAACGTTCTACAGATTTCACTTACCACATCGTAACCCACAGCACACGCCAATGGATGGCCTAGAAATGTGCTTGTGTGCCGAGCTTCACCTGTGGATTTTCCCCAGGCATCCATGCAATCGGCGATGCAAGCGCTCAACGGCAAACCACCGCCCAAAGCCTTTCCGGCACAAATGATATTGGGAGTTATCCCATGGTGTTCATGAGCCCAAAATTTTCCGGTGCGCCCAAATCCAGAAAAAATTTCATCCGCAATTAAGAGAGTTCCCGTTTGTTGCGCCAGGCTTTCACATTTTTTTAAAAAACCCGTGGGCCATTCACGTTCCCCGGCTCTTCCCTGAAGAGGTTCGAATACCACTGCAGCATACGCCTGTGTGCGAAGCTCCTTTTCCAACACAGAAAAGGCCTCAGACACCGAAGTAAACCCTCTATTTTTAAGTTCCTCTGACGTTGGTGAAACATTTGCACACACATATTCCGGAGAAATATCGGACTCTGGAAAAGGAAGTATTGTTGCTTTGTGTTCAATCCAAAACTCAAAATCTTTTCGGAAATGCTGCCTGCTGTTAAGCGCCAAGGGCCCCAACGTGAGTCCATGATAGCCCCCCGAAAAACTCAAAAAACGATTCCGATTTGTAGCTATCATTGCTGTTTTTATTGCGGTATCAACAGCATCACTTCCCGAAAGTCCGAGAGTTATTTTAGCATTCGCAAATGGAACAACGCCAGCCAACAACTCCAACAGTTTTATTTTTTCACGTGTGGGATGCACGTCACCCATACCATGAATAAGCTTTGCCGACTGTCGGCGCAGCGCGCTCCGCACAATTGCACTACCGTGCCCAAGCGCCAAAACCCCAAAACATGCGGTGAAATCGAGATACCGGTTGTTATCGACATCAGTAACGCTCAGGCCACGCGCCTTTTTCATGACAATTGGAAAGCGCTCACCCAAAAAAGTGACATCGGGCGATTCAACTTTGGCGAGTCGCCCAAGTAATTTTTGACTCTCCTTGCGACGCAGAGTCACGATTATTGTCCCACGGGTTTTACCGAAGCTGCTACGCGTGATTGCTCAGCCTTCGCATGATCGGTTTTGGAATGGTCTGCCTTGGGATGCAATTTACGCATGAATTCTTTCACAATAACACTGCGAAGAATACCGCTCGCACCGCCACCAATTTCCAAAAGTTTTGCATCGCGCATAAGACGTTCAACGGGAAATTGACGAATATATCCATATCCACCCATGACCTGAATTGCGTCGAGAGCTGTCTGAGTTGCCATTTCGGTTGCAAAAACCTTGGCTGTTGCGGCTTCTTGGTTAGCACGCCTGTTTTCGTCAATAACCTGTGCGGCCTCGTACACAAGGGCGCGAGCAGCGCGATATCCAATGTACATGTTTGCAATTTTTTCGGACACCGACTGGAAGCTCACAATAGCCTGTCCAAATTGTTCCCGTTCAGAGGCATATTTAAGAGAGATATCCAAGCATGCACGAGCAATTCCCAGGCTCATTGCAGCTAGGCCAACGCGTTCAATATCCAAATTCTTCATCATGGTTTTAACGCTTTCGCCTTCAGCGCCAACACGATTTTCAATGGGAACACGACAATCTTTAAACACAAGTTCGCTTGTGGGGCTGGCACGCATTCCCATTTTATTCAAACGGTTTCCAGCTGAAAAACCGCGCATGCTTCGTTCCACAATAAACATGGAAATATCTTTCCTGTCGTCGCCGGTTCTGGCGCACACCAGAAAAACATCGGCCACGGGCCCGTTTGTGATGAACATCTTAGTACCGTTCAACACATAATGATCGCCCTGCAAAACAGCGCGAGTTTGCATAGAAAGAACGTCTGAACCTGCGCTGGGTTCGGTCATGGCGAAGGCACCAACAAGTTGCCCAGAAATAACATCGGGAAGATAGCGTCGCAGTTGATCTGGGGAGCCGGTTACTGCGAGATTATGAGCAAAAAGCAACGAATGAGCCAAATAACTCAAACACGTTCCGGGATCGGCGTAAGACATTTCTTCCATCACCGAAACCAGTGCAACGGCCCCAAGGCCAGCGCCACCAAATTGCTGAGGCACAGTAAGGCCCAATATTCCTAAGTCGCCAAGGCGCTTAAAAATGCCAGGAGCCAAGCGCTCTTCCCTATCGAGCTCATCGGCATGGGGAGCCAATTCTTTCTCGGCAAAGCGACGGACAGATTCGGTAAGAAGACGCAGATCGTTGCTGGCGTATGGTGCCATTGTAATTTTATCCTCCAACGGAGTCATTAGGAACTTTTAAAGTGGCTAATACAGAGGGTCCTGTCAAGACTTGTCCGGGAATTGCCACAACACAATCAATAACAGCATCGTGATCCGCCTTGATATCAAATTGCATTTTCATGGATTCCAACACAAAAAGCACTTGTCCTGCATGAACTTCGTCAAATGGTTTTACCAACACCAAAGTAATTTTTCCGGCCAACGGGGCCATTATCTCTGTTTTTGGCGCGGCAGCTAGGGTTGTGGCCTTGGCTCGATGTCGTGTGCTTTCAACAATGAGAGTTTCACCCAAGCAAGAAATTGCAATTTGTGTTTGCGAAACGCGCGTTGCCACGAAATCAAGCATATCCGCATCACGACTTTGAAGCGAACGAGCATGAAGCTGCCGAAACGCTTCAGACAAAGTTGCAAGCTCGGGAGTCGCATCTTGAATTGCTCTCACAAGCGCCCCACCCGACACGCAAAAGCGCCCCAACGAGACGTCAACGGCATTTAAGCACCATGGTGGTTCTTCCAAACAACTTCCAATGCGCAAATAACAATTGCTGATGGACGAAAATTTTTGCGCAAACGGCCCACCACTGCAAGACAATCCACCACAAAGCGCCAGCGTGAGTTGCTCGCAAAAGCCTTCGGACTGAAAAAAATTGCACAGCGACGCAGGTACAAGCGACCTTGTCAGATAATCAAGGTTTTGCTCCACCCATTTTGTATGAACATGCCCCAGCATAAAATCGTGATGATTGAGAACCGAAATAACAAAAGACAAATTCGTGGGAAACCCGTGCATCACCGTGCTTTCAAGAGCCTGCAAAAGACGTTTGCGAGCCTCTTCACGATTTATCCCCGAAACAATAACTTTTGCGACAAGCGAATCAAACTCGGGATTCACACGCGAACCTTCAACCACACCCGAGTCGACACGCACAAAAGCTTGCGAGGGCTCACGATAACGCTTTAAAGGACCGGGGGTAGGAGCAAAATCCTGCTGCGGATTTTCGGCCACAAGACGAGCCTCGATGGCGTGCCCTAGCGGAACCCATACATTTTGATCGACTTGTGAAGGCCATCTGCCCTCAGCAATATCAAATTGCGCTTGAACCAAATCCACGCCCCAAGCTTTTTCGGTAACGCTATGCTCTACTTGAATACGAGTATTCATTTCCAAAAAATAGAATGCCTGCGAGGAATCCAGCAAAAATTCCACCGTTCCGGCGCCGCGATAATGCGATTTTTTTGCAAGTGACACGGCACAATTTGCAATTTCCTGGCGCAACGATGAAGAGAGATTGGGAGCCGGAGCTTCTTCAATTATTTTTTGATAACGCCGTTGAACAGAACATTCCCGATCGCCCACAGAAACAGCATGACCGCAGCCATCACCAACAACCTGAACCTCAATATGCCGCGCGTTTTCGAGGTATTGCTCAATAAAAATGAGCCCATCACCAAAGCCTGCCTCGGCCTCGGAACGGGCGCGCTCCACTAACGCACCAAGATCTTCAAGCGAGCGAACAACACGCAATCCACGCCCACCGCCGCCGTTGCTAGCCTTCACAAGAAGCGGAAGTTTGAGTCCGGCATTTGCAAGCGCAGAGGGCCACGACTGACTTGGAATGTTTTTTAGAATTTCAGACCACAACGCCGGAAGAGTGGGAACACCGCACTGCTGCGCAAACTGTTTGGCGGCCTCCTTAGGACCAAGTTGACGCATATTCTGAGGAGTTGGTCCAACAAAACCCATCCCGGCTTGTTCAATCATTTCAGCAAATGCCGCATTCTCCGATAAAAATCCGTACCCCGGATGCACAAAATGAGCACCCCAATCGAGCGCGACCTGCACAATAGCTTTCGCATCTAGGAAGGAAGGAACCTCAAGGACGGCATCGGCTTCACGACGCACAACAGCATCAAAGTCGGATTGCGTAGAAATCACAGCAACGCAGTAACCACGCGTACGAGCTGCGCGCAAAATACGGCGTGCGATTTCTCCACGATTTGCAATAACGAGCTTAATCAAACTTCCTCCGACGCCTTTTTTTTCGCCTGCACAAATTCAGCACACCATGAGGGAGTGGAATGGCCAAAAAAAGCAACCAGCCCATCTTTACCCTCAACCGAGCTGCGGGCTCGCGAAAGCGTTTGAGCTGTGTACTCAATGAAGGCGTCATCTGGCAATGGGGCCACCCTTATGATTAGCTCTTTGCTAATTCTTTGGGCATTTGGAGCACCCATCAGTATTTCTTCTACGCGCACTTCCAGTTGTTTTTCCAAAGCAGAAATCCCGGGCTGTTCCGAAATTTCATGCACCAGACCCACATCAAGAGCTTGAACGGCATTCAAACGTCGAGCGGTGAGCATCAAACTTGACGCATGCCCAGCCCCCAACTTTCGAACCAAATAGGGAGAAATTGTGGCGGCAACAAGACCCAAACGAACCTCTGGAAGTGCAAATTTAGCGTTTGGCGCAGCAACCACATGGTCGAGACACGCCAAAAGCCCCGTTGCACCCGCAACGGCAGCACCTTGCACTACAGCCAAAGTGGGAGCAGGAAACGAAGCCACCGCGCGAAACATTTTTGCCAAAAGCAAAGCATTTTGATAATTTTCACTTTCGGTTGCCTGAGCCAAAGCTGCCATATCATTTAAATCGGCGCCCGCCGAAAAAGCACTCCCTTCAGCGGAAAACACAATTGCACGCATCAAACGAAAGTCGGAAATTGCTTTCAATTGCTCAAGAACATGACTGATTTCCCATATCATTATTGAACTAAAAGCGTTTCGCACGGCAGGACGTGCGAAAACCAAGCGATAAATCCCAAAAGGCAAGCATTCAACCCGAATGTATTGGCCTTTAAAAAAGATTTTTTCGGCAACAAGCAAATTCATGGACAAAAACCTTTCACATGCGCAACACGCCCAAATTGGTTTTTTCCATGGGGGCATTCAAAACAGTTGCTAAACTTGCTGCTAGAACAGCCCGACTGTGACGCATATCTATGACGCCGTCGTCCCACAAACGAGCCGATGCGTAGTAAGGATGGCCTTCGCGCTCGTATTTTTCGCGAATGGGAGAAACAATGGCATCTTGCTCGGCGGCGGTCAGTTTTTTTCCTTCTCGGGCAAGTTGTCCTTGTTTTACAGCCAAAAGAACTTGGGAGGCCTGCTCACCACCCATCACAGAAATCCTGCTTGTGGGCCAGGTCCAAAGCAATCTCGGACCAAATGCTCGTCCGCACATTCCGTAATTTCCTGCACCAAAACTTCCACCCAACATCATAGTGATTTTGGGAATTTTTGCAGTGGATACGGCGTGAACCATTTTTGCACCATCTTTTGCAATGCCGCCGCGCTCGTATTGGGCTCCAACCATAAAACCTGAAATGTTCTGCAAGAAAATAAGTGGAACTTGCTCGGTGACACAAAGCTCAATAAAGTGCGTTGCCTTAAGAGCGCTTTCACTAAAAAGCACACCATTATTTGCCAAAATACCGCAAGGCATGCCTTCAATATGCGCAAATCCGGCCAAAACCGAAGTCCCATAATTCTTTTTGAACTCAAAAAAACGACTGGAATCGACAATACGTGCAATAACTTCCAAAGGATTATTTTGGCGTTTGAGATCGGGGTTCCATATCCCCAAGATTTCCTCGGGGTCGAATGCTGGAGGTTCGGGCGAACGCAACGAAACGCGCGCGTGATCTTTCTCACCAAGATGAAAAACAATTTCGCGCATGATGCGAATGGCGTCTTGGTCATTTTCGGCAAAATAATCGGCAACACCACTGAGCTCCGTATGAACGCGTGCGCCACCAAGTTCCTCGGCCGTAACGTCTTCACCTGTTGCTGCTTTCACAAGTGGTGGGCCTGCCAAAAAAATAGTCCCCGTTTTGTTCACTATAATGGACTGATCGCTCATGGCTGGTACGTATGCACCTCCCGCAGTGCACGCCCCCATAACTGCGGCAATTTGCGGAACACCAGCAGCGCTTAAATTTGCCTGATTGAAAAAAATACGACCAAAATGATCGCGATCGGGAAAAACCTCCGATTGCATAGGAAGAAATGCGCCGCCACTGTCTACCAAATACAAGCAGGGAAGCCGGTTTTCCAACGCAATTTCCTGCGCACGCAAATGCTTTTTAACGGTAAGCGGGTAATACGTACCACCTTTTACCGTGGCATCATTGGCAATAATCATACATTGTCGGCCGTGAACAACGCCCACTCCTGCAACGGTTCCTGCCGCAGGAACAACATCGGAATAGGTTTCGTACGCACCAAAAAGTCCAACTTCTAAGAAAGGAGTTCCCTTGTCGCAAAGCAGCGCAATGCGATCACGCACCAAAAGCTTTCCCTGAGTTTGATGCCGCTGCCGCGATTTTTCGTCGCCGCCTAAACGAATTCGTGCCGATTTTTCGGCAAGATCATCGCAAACAGCCTTGTTTGCAGCAAAATTAGATTTATAGTCCGAAGAATGAACACTCACGTTGCTATTGATAAACGACACCTTGGAATCTCCACACAGAGAGCATCACTTGCAAACCAAATCCCTCATTTCACGAACAGCACGCTCAAGGCCAACCAAAACAGCTCGAGCTATAATGCTGTGCCCAATGTTGAGATCGTGCATAAAAGGAATTTGCGCAATAGGACGTACATTTCGGTAATGAAGACCATGACCCGCATGCACAATAAGACCCAGATTATTTGCTGCTGCGGTAGCTTTTTCAATGCGCTCCAATTCACGTTTTTGAGCGTCGCCAGCAAGTTCGGCATACTTGCCTGTGTGCAACTCCACCATACGCGCACCCATGCGCGCAGAAAGCTCCATGTCTTCTAGGCTAGGTTCAACAAACAAACTTACAGGAATGGCTGCTTCTTGAAGCTTCAAAACAGTGCTGTGCAAACTTTCAAATTGCGCACGAAGGGCCAAACCGCCCTCGGTTGTGCGTTCTTCACGTTTTTCGGGCACCAAAGTCACCATATCGGGCTTAACCTCGAGTGCAATACCAACAATTTCAGGAGTATTTGCCATTTCCAAATTCAAAGGAATTTGCAAAAATTGACGAAGAACACGCACATCGCGATCACAAATATGACGGCGATCTTCCCTCAGATGAACCGTAATTTGATCGGCTCCACCAAGCTGCGCTAATACGGCAGCATCTACGGGATCGGGATAAAGAGTGCCGCGTGCCTGACGTAGCGTAGCGACGTGGTCAATGTTTACACCAAGATTGGCCATAGCCCTCTCCTACTCTTAGAAAAGATAACTGCGTTCCTTGCTAACAGAAAAATTTGCGTGTTACAAGAAACCAGAAAATCCAAATCTTGGGGTTCCAATGAAACTCAAATCTATCTCCGTTTCGGGGTTTAAAACTCTTGCCGACCGTGTGAATCTTCAATTTCACGATGGTATTACTGGAATTATCGGACCCAATGGCACAGGCAAGTCGAACATTATTGCCGCCGTGCGCTGGGTATTGGGCGAACAATCGGCAAAAAGCTTGCGCGACCCCGAGGAAGTCATTTTTGCGGGGTCCGATGCCCGCAAACAAATGAGCATGGCCGAGGTTGTTCTCAACTTTTCAAATGATGGCATTCAGTGTCCACCGGAATTCATGCACATGGCCGAAATTTCCATTGGTCGCCGCCTCTTTCGCGATGGCAAACGCGAATACTTTATGAACAAAGAACCCTGCCGCCTTAAAGATATTGTGGACTTTCTGCTGTCAATCGGCATCGGGTCGCGTGGATATTCCATTATTGAACAAGAAAAGCGGGACCGCATTATTGCAGCCACTCCCGCGAGTATGCGCGATATTTTGGAAGAAACTGCTGGCATCACAATTTTTAAACAACACCGCCACGACGCCGAAAAACGCATGCAATCAACTGGCGAAAAATTAACAAGTTTGGCCGAAATTGAAAATGAACTCAAAAATCGGTGCGAACAACTGAAAGTTCAGGTTGAAAAGGCTGCCGAAAAACGAGCAAAAAGCGAGGCCCTACGAGAAAAACAAATTGCCGAACTTTGCTACCGAGCCGGATTTTTCCGAGCGCAAGCCAAAAAATATCGCGACGAAATTGAAAAAATCAGCAAAGAAATTGAGCAGGGAGTTATGGATTCCGCGGGTTGGGAGGCGCGCGCCAACGAATTGCAAGCGGAACACATGGAACTCACTGTGCAAATTAAAATTTTCGAAGATAAACTCGAAGATCGCCGCATAGCTGTAGCAAAATTCAAAGAACGCCGCGACAATCAACGCAAAAATTCGGAAGAACGTCTCAAACGCCGCGAAACTCTCGCCAACAATTTAAAAATTGAACGCGAAAATTTGGAACGCGAAGAAAACCGAATGAAACAATGTTCCGAGGACATGGACAAAGTTGAAAAAGATCTTCGCGAAATTGACTCCATTGTTGAAACATTGCAAGAACGCTTCGACGAAGCCGAAGAAAGCATCCGCGTTGAGCGCGGACGCGGCGAAGAAATTCAATCGGAAATCAGAGCCGTTCAAGAGCTCATGGTCACCCTGCGGGGGCGCAATGAAACCATTCTCGAACGCATTCAACGGGCAAATGAATTGGTGCGCCGCAACGCGGATCTCCTTGCTGAAGCCCGCCGCATGCGAGGTCAGGTAACGGCCGATCGTGAATCGCAGAAGCAACAGTTGGCACTGCTTTCCAGTGGAATGAAAGAAATTTCGGAACAAAAAGGCGTTCTAGAAACCGAACTCAAATCGGTAAAACAACTTTATGAAGAAGCAGAACACCAACGCGACCTCGCCAAAGACGAATACGGACAAGTGAACAGCGCACTCGCCGGACTTCAGCAGGTGCAGTCGGCGAATGAAGGCCTTTCCGATGGTACCCGCGAACTCCGCACACGCCTGGCATCTCAACTCAGCGGATTTTTCTTTGAACAAGTTTCTGTTGCGCCCGACGATGAAGTTGTATTGGAACGCGCGCTTCCCGAACTTCTGCAAGCCGCATTTGTGGAAGATCCCGAAACTCTCATAGATCTTTTGGACAAGGTTGAAGAACTCGACCTCACCCGCGTTGGATTTTTGGTTCGTGATCTTATTTCGCCGCTCTCACAGCAAGAAATCCTTGCCCGAGAAAAAATTCTCAGGATCAATGGGCTTCGCAATGTTGGCATGAGAGCTCACACAGCAGCCAAACCAGAAGTAGAGCACATTTTGGGCCGTATTTTTGTTGCGCGCGATGAATGGCTTGTTCAAAAAGCCCTGCGTGAAGCAGGAACCGACGCTATTGGTTTCACGTTCCTAAGCGAACGCGGAGTGATTCTTGCGGGATGCCGGGAAATTTCGTTTGGTCGGCTTGCAGGTGGCGATGCCACTGGCCTCTTGCAGCGCAAACGTCAGATTGCCGAGCTTGAAGAAAAACGCGCACTGGCCCAAAAACAATTGGCCGCATCGCAGGGACTACTGCACGAATCCGGCGAAAAACGAAAAACACTGGAAGCAAAACTTTCAGAAATTGAAAGCCGAATTTCACGGGAGCAAGTTGAAGTTTTAAAGTTCAGCACCACAATTGAAACCCTGAATATCAAAGTGTCGGGAATTGACGAAAACATTGCGCGCATTGAAAGCGATAACGAAATTTCCACCAAAGAAATTGCCTCCGAACAAGAACGATTTGCAAGTCATCAAAATCAGCTCGACAACTGCGAATCCGATTTGCACGAATTCAAAGCTCAGCTAGAAGAATGGCAGTTGGAACAGGACGACAAAAAAGAGCTGCGTGACACCATCAGTTCGCAACTTCAAGACAAGCGCACAACCCGCATGATTAGTGCAGAACGCGGACAAAACGCTCGTCGCAATTACGAAGAAATTTCGTATCAGCTTCAACGCATGCAACAAAATGTAGACCGCGTGATTGAAGAGCTTTCCACTGTGTCGGCTCAAATTGAAACAAGCGAAGACGATCAATTCAGTCTCGATCGCGAAATTGATTCCTTGTTGGTAGAAATTTCCAGTGCCGACAAAGATCTGAGTATTTACCAAGAGCGCGAGGCTGAAACGGAAGAACAATCCCGAGTTATTACAAGTAAATTACGCAGCAAACGCGACGCCGATTCTGCACAACAAAAAGTAATTTCGGAAAAGCAAGTTGAGCTCATGCGTTGTTCAACAATTGTGGAACAAACCGAATTGGAAGCCAACGAACGTTTTATGCTGGCCCCCACCGATTTGCCCTCCGAAGTTCCTCCCGGAACACCTTCGGAAGACAAACTCAAACGAGAAATTTCGCGACTGCAAAATGAAATTGAAGAACTCGGCGCCGTGAACGAACGCGCACTTGAGGAATTTCAAGAATCCAGCGAACGATTGGAAATGCTCGATTCCCAACGTTCCGACATTGTGCAATCCATGACCGAACTTTCACAGGCCATTGGTCAAATTGAAGAAACCACAAAAACGCGTTTTCAAGAAATTTTCGAACGCGTGAATTCGGAATTCCAGTCACTTTTCCCAATTTTGTTCCCTGGCGGCGAGGCCCGACTGAATTTAGAAAATCCTACCGACATGCTTACAACTGGCGTAGAAATTTACGCACGCTTACCTGGTAAAAAAATGCAACGCATGCATTTGTACTCCGGCGGCGAAAAGGCACTCACTGCTATCTCGCTCATTTTTGCGCTTCTCAAAACACATCCTGCGCCATTTTGCTTTTTGGACGAAGTGGATGCTCCTCTCGACGAAGCCAACGTTGGACGTTTTAATGCTGTGCTTGAAATGCTGAGCGAACAATTTCAATTTGTGGTCATTACGCACAACCGCCGCACCATGGAAGTTCTCGATCAAATTTACGGAATCTCTATGCAGGAAGCCGGAATTTCGAAACTTGTTTCGGTAGATCTCACCAACGTGCCCGAGCACTTGGCTAAGAAAAAATCGCCAAACAACCGTGTTGGCGCAGCAGCCTCACCGGCAACTCTCGCTTTCATTGGAGCCGCCGGATCTGGTGCGGAATTGGCTTCAAACTCAGGTACTGATTCCGATTCGGAGTCCGATTCGGAATCAGTTGATTCCGAACCCAAAGGCATAATTGCTGCCCCCAATGACGTATGAAATCATTATGGAGGAAATGGTCCCTGACCCACTGTAACTGGTTGCGAAGGGCTTCTGATACTGTGCCGGCAATGTTGTAGAGAAAGTACTTCCGTCTGCATTCAAATCAACCGTCAGAGGCGCGTCACTCGATGCTGTTCTCTGATATACGCCGCGGACCTCATCCGCACCACTGCCGTTCAAAATATTCACAGACACAGAAATCTGCGACGCCATCTTTTTGAAAAGCGCCAAGTCGTTCATGTCTACAAAGGCTTTTGCGGCAGGATCATAAACAGCCAATGTAAACGTAACATTGCTTACGTTGTTTCCATCCTTTGTATAACTCACCCTTGGAACCGGAATTTTTGAATTTCCATCAGCGTCAACAGGGTAAGCGGCAGAGAGATCAAATTTTCCGCGCGAGGTGCTGTCAATTTGAAGATCCCAAAAGCCAGCAGGAACCTTGCCCTGCAAACTGCCACCCGTCCCCCAGTTGAACATGTAGTTTCCATCTCCATCATCCCGAGCATAAAACCCACTTGCACCACCGTTGCAAACATTCTTTCCATTTTGCGATTGCAACGAGGTCGATCCATTGTTCAGGGGTGTTGATGCATCAAAATACGTTGCAGAAGAAAGCGTTCCGTTCCAGTTTCTCACTTGCCACGCAATTTGTGCGGGTGGAAATAGATTCAAAATTTGCGTAGGCGTGCCAAACACCATGCTCTGTCCAGAACCCGTTGCTGCAGGGCACATTTTGCTAAATTGTATTGCTGTATCGAGGCTGTCTTGAACGTACATTCCATACCCAGAATACACAGCAGCAGCCGGATCAGACCCTCCCGCAGCCGGATCAGACCCTCCCGCCACCGCCACAAGGTCAGAAATTTTGCCATTCCACATAAAAAACGGTTGAGCTTCAAGGGACACTGAGCCATCGGCTTGTTTGTTTACCCAATAGTTTTTCACCATTTTGAGTGTTTGCCCTACAGAAGCAATTTCTTTGATTTGTTTATCGGTTAAAGAAAGCACTGTAGCATCGGCCTTAAGCTCGGAAGTGGCATCGTCACCCGCGCCACCAGTGACCGTTCCCAAACTCAAATTGCCCATGAGAGCATCGCCCGGAAAAACCATAACGTTGTTGCCGGATGTTGGCATCCCCACAAACTGGAACGATTTGGCCTCGGCAAGCGCATCGCCACTTGGGACATAGGAAACGAGAATATATTGAGGACCACCTTGAGAAGCCATTTGCGTCAAAAATGAACTCAACTGCGATTTGATAACATCGTCCGACATAACCGCAATCTGTGAAGCATAAGAGGGAAAGGCCTTTTCAAGAGGAACTTTGTCCACTGGTGTTTGAGCAATTGCCGCTTGAGCTGCAACAAGCGTGTCATTTACTTTACTCACTTTTACCGAAAAACTACCCGCGGCGTCTGCTGTGATTGCTTGGGGCGCCCCCATAATATTTCCGCCCAAAAGAGAAAAATAAAGAAGTTGCCGTTGCGTAGAAGCGAGGCCAAAAGAATCGGTCAGCGAAGCTGCCGCAGCCAATTTGCCTCCAATCACAACCGTATTTCCGGTTGACGCAGTTACGCCCGGAGCCGTGCTTGCAGCTGCTGGGGGTGCTGAAGACGACTTTTTGGAGCCACACGAAACCGCTAAAAGAGCCAAAGTAGCACAGCCAAAATAACCTAATGTTCTTTTCATAACACACATCCTTTCTGTGTAGGTGTACGAAAACATTTCTTTAACCTTCATCTCACTCCGAACAACCTTCTTTCCTTTTCCAAAACACCTATCGGACAAAAGAAAAAAACTTTAAGGCAAAGCGGAACTTTTTTGATTTTTAAGCACTTATGCACATGCAGTAAGGTTTTGCGCCAAACGCAGTGTCAAGAAAGAAGGTAGTAAAATTTCTTACCGGCGAGCTGCACCAAGGGAATTGCGCCAAGGGAATTGCGCCAAGGGAATTGCGCCAAGGGGATTGCGCCAAGGGAATTGGCGGGTCCGAGCTTGCGCTGACTCAGACTCAGGAACGTTCGTTCCAGTCACTAGCTCAAGTCAGGCTCAAGCCCACCGTTCATCACATTGGGGTCACCACCTTGTGGGGGAGGATTCTTTTCATCAAACGCCCTGAACCAAACATTATAGCCATCGCCGCGCTCGAAAATAACCAAATCTTCGGTTTTGGTTTCGAGTTTAAGATTGGGATTTTCTCTCACAGCTTGCTCAATCATCGCATGAAATTGATTTGAATGGGTCGTGAACCGAATCCCTTCCAAAACTTCACGATTGTTGCTTTTCACATACTGAACTTGAAGTCGCGAGTATCCCGATTGCGGAGCAAGAATATTATAAGTTGTGCGCAGACCGGTATCAGGGTGACCCGATTGTTTATCGGTTAAGTTGAAACCCATTTCCTGGAACCTTGCGACAACATCTCTCGAAGGTATTTTTAAAATATCTTCGGAAAAAAATGCTTTCACAATTCGTGCAGAGGTTTCGGTAAGAGGCGCCGAATTAACGTGAACAGAAGAGGCTACATTCGAAGGAGCACTGCTTCCATTCTTTGCAAATTGACTCGAATCAGATGCAGTGGGTTCCTTCTCAATATTATTTCCCACACCAGGGTTTTGGTTTGGTTGCATTCTATTTTCCTGATTTCCTCCTGGAGTCAGCGGCGACGTTGGGTGCTCGTTGCGTGCTTTCATAACAAAAACACCTACAGCGGCAAGAACGGAAATCACCAAAAAACCAACGGCTAAAGTTTTGCGATTATTCATAATCAATCCTCACATTTTCAAAAATAGCAGCATCAAATCCACACAACAGGTCACAATTTGTTTCACATTTTTTTTAATTTCACTTCACTCATAAAAGCTATCCGCCCACTATTTATGAAACCGATCCGCGCGCCACTGTTTCAAATCCTTAGTAGGATTTATAAGATCCGAACGTCGTTGATAGGGAGGGTTATCGGGAACTGTGAGCCCCCCCGAGGCGCTGCCACTGTAAAGTTCAAAATGTAGCATAGCCTGACTGTAGCAAGACAGCTTTCCAATTTCGGCAATAACCTGCCCCTTCTTAACGGTATCACCGGGCGACACCCCGTGTTTTTCTGGGCTTCCCGAACGAATTTCGCCGTAACGAATGACGCGTCCGGTATGTTTACCCTTCACAACAAGAGCATCGGTGTCGCAATAGAAAAGGTATGTTTCAAGCACAGTGCCATCTTCTACGGCATAAATAGGACGCCCTACAGTGGAGTACAAATCGCAGCCGGCGTGTTTGCGCGATCCGCCCGCGCGAGGAGAACCAAAAGCACCAATGCCACCCCCGGCTTCCTCACAAGTATCGACCCAACCACCCAGGGGATAAAGCAACTCTGCGGATGTGTCACCGGTAGACTCAGTACTGGAACCATCCAGCGTTCCACTTTTCAATGTCGTTTTTGGTGCACAGGAAGACGCCAAAACCAATGAGGACGAGGCAAACAAAATAGAAAAAGACAAATTCATAAGAACTCCCCTTAGCTTGTTAAATCCATTCCATTGTAATGCAAAAGCTTTAGGAAAAAGAACCCTGAAAGAGTCAAAAAAACCTGAATTCATGAATGACAAAATCTTGACGCAAAAAAAAACTTCCTGTGTTTGCAATAGATTTAGGGACCCTCTGGGAACGCAACTCTGCGAGAAGAAAAAGCCACACCTCAAATCC
>CAIZES010000069.1 GCA_903932045.1 uncultured Silvanigrella sp.
CGCACATCCACGCACATCCACGCACATCCACGCACATCCACGCATATCCACGCATATCGTAAAGGGCTACTAGAAAGAGGCCCCAAGGCTCCCCTGTACAATTGTGCCAGTAAGCCCATTTGATCGAGAATACCAAGAGGCGCCGAAACCGACATCAATGCTTTTTATATCGGAATTTCGCCCTCCCACATCAAAGGAATAATTGGTTAGAACACTCACCTCATTCGAGGATAGAGCAGCCAAATCGGAATCGGATGTGAAATAAGCCATGCCCTTGGTTGCAACCTCGGTATAATAATCTGTTTTTGCTTGCTGATGATAACGATATCCAAAACGAACAAACCCAGCGTCGTCGTTAATGTCAAACGTGAGATTAGGCTCAATGGAATTTGCCGAAATACCCCAGGAGTCGGAATAAATACGGTAGTCAACGCCAGTGGAAACAACATCACTCCAACCATGCATAAATCTCAAAAGTCCGTAGTCGCGCGAACGCGTTTCTGGCATAAATTCCTGAATGCGTTCGGGTAGGCCCGAGGCTAAAATATTATTTGTGTTAACGGTGTTCATTTCTGTACGAAGCCGCCCCTGCTGCAATGTGTGCCCATATCCCAACAACAAAACATCGCTCGCACTCAAAAGTTGCGAAACGCTGAAGTCAAAAGCATCTGTTGTTTTATCCACCCACTTTGTGAACACGCCGGTTGCAATATCAAAGGCATAAACAGAATCTTGAAAACGCTGATACCCCGCGCTAATAACAAAATTTTCTTCGGCAAAGGTTCGGGATACGTTCAAACCGCCGTTGTAAGATTTATAATCTTGTTCAAAAGACACACCAAAGCGCGGACTCAATTCCCACTTTCCATATTTCGAGGTCGATCCAATGTTAAAAGCTTTTCTTGTTTGATAGGTGCTATCACTTGCATCTCCACTCTTTGCGCCAGTTGAAGAACTCGAGGAGGGCGTTCCCCCTGTAGTTCCTGTGGTTGGTGTCGTTCCCGTGGTTGGTGTCGTTCCCGTGGTTGGTGTAGAAGCCGAAGTCAACGCCGTTCCAGCTGAGGATTTTCCCGACGCCGAAGTTGTGGAATTAAAAATGTGATCGGACGCACCACTCCATGCATCGTACATTGCACTAATTGAAATATTCGTGTGAGAATCAATGCTCGTGGAGAAAAAAACTGCCGGCTCAAATACCGTCATGTTTTCGTTTCCACTGTTGTCAACAACCTGCTTACCCGTGCTGCTGTTTTGAGTAAATGTATTCAAAAGAAGTGTGAACGAGTTTTTTGCCCATGCCTTAACGCTCGTAGCCAAGAACAACACTGCCAAAAAAAGAACACGAACACTCGCCCGGTTTGCTGTTTGTTTAGTTACAACCACAACCACCTCCGGCGCTTTGACCAGCTCCACCCGCGGCACCCTCGCGTATGTAACGCACTTCGTGCTTAAAGCTACTCAGTTTAGGATCGGGATCAAATTCCATATAACGTTTGGCTAACTTGTCGCGATCAATTTGATGAACAACAACACATGAAGACAACATCAAAAAACAAACGCAAGAGAGGGCAAAAAGACAACTGCAGAGTAAATTGCGGAAGCGTTGCAAATAATATGAGATCAACAAACGTCCTACCAGCATTCCTAGACCTCCAAAAAAAACAACTATTTCTAACATCATTACTAAAATGCAAGCGCAAGTCAATATACGAAAGGTTTGACTGTTCTCCGATGAAATTAACAAGATTTTCAAATAGTCAAAAAGATGTTAATTTGCCTATTTCTTTGCTGCAATCAATACCTTTGTATCAAGCTGATATTGAACTAAGCAACTCCTCGGCACTTACAATAGTTAATGCCAGAACAGATGAGCTGATAAACAAACCTGAAAGGGAAAGACAGAAAAAAAAGGCCATGATTCCAGCGGATTTATCAGAATAAATATTTATTAACTAGCAGAGCAAGGAAGGACTTGAGTGGAATCTTCTGCAGAACAATGCGAACGAAGTCCGACCTGTTTTTGCATTTGACAGAGCTGCACGCGAACTTGTGCCATATAGCCATGCGGTACAAACCCATGCTTGCAGGTTTTCAATGAAACCCGACATAAGACTGTCTCGCTCTAAAATCTCAGTTCACTGCTATAATGTCGTAGGCATTGTAACGGCCAACGCCGCAAACTGTACAGGAGTTAACCAATTGACTGAAGGATCGAAGTCGGCATCTGCAACAGGACTAGAACTGCCAACACATGTGCTGTTCCACGTTGCTGCCATGGTTGAAGTTGGATTACAAAATGGGTTTGGAAATGCCGAAAGATCGGCCGATTGACCCCCAAATACAGCTGGAAAATTTGTTACTAATTTATTGAGCGCGTAGTTAGAAATTGTAGACATATCGATCACAGTGCGTGGCATAATGTAAACACTGGCTTTGGCTGCAGCATCATCGGCAACAAAGTCGGTAAAAATAGATGCCGCAGTTGTGTCACTGGGGGCTGTGCTACAGGTGTTACTACCAAGC
>CAIZES010000070.1 GCA_903932045.1 uncultured Silvanigrella sp.
AATTGCTGCAAAAAGAGTTTTCTTCCTTTATCAATTTCAAATGAAGGAAACGGACATGTACCTAACTTTTAAGGGAACCTCTATTTTTTGAAAAGATCTTCAAAAGCCATCAGTTTGTCCTAAAAAACTATTCCAATGCCATTTTTATGGCGTATTTCCTAATTGATGATTATCTTTTTATGCTTGCATTTTCTATGGCTTTCATTAGCGCTTCATGCTCCCACTTTATTGCCTTGCAACTGTTTTCCTGGAATGCTATGGGTATTTTTGAAGGAGGTGTATCGCCAGAATAGACACCTATCACACCCTTTCCGCGTTTGATACTTTCCTCAATCTCCCAATTGACCCACTTGCTTGATGCTGATTTTTCAGTTAGATAAACAACAGTGACAGAACAACGATCAATCTTTTCTCGAATGTTTCGCTGGATGTAGTCGGCATTCGAACTATCATATGGCTCTTTTACGGAATGGTCATCGAATTGAAGATCTAACTTTTCATTCTTAGCCTGTCCACGTAACAAGTTCACCTCGTCCAAGTCTTCGTGGTCGAAGCTAATAAAGACGTGCGTACTTATATCGCTCTTTGCCTCAGCGAGCAACTTTTTCGCTTTAGCCTCCAGACTCTTAATGTCTGAACTCGGAATACTACCGCCAGAACTACCTCCCATTTTATTCTCCTTCGTTTAACTGAAAAATTCAAGGCAGGCAATGCAGTGACCACAGGGCTGCGTATCACCTGTGTGGCACGAGTACGTACCACTTAATCCCTTTGCAGCGGCAAGCCTTACGACATCCGCCTTCCCAAACTCTATAAGGGGAGTTATCACCCTGATATTACGACCCATTGCGGCTTCTATAGCAGCTTCCGCTTTGGCCACAAAAAATAGTCGCTGATCAGGAAAGAGGCTGAACTGCTCTGTTAGTAAGCCAATAGCGACAGATGAAAGCCCAAGCTGGAAGGCATATGCGCTACCCATAAGCAAAAACATCAGATTTCTACCAGGTGTAAATGCATCAACCTTCACATTCAAATGCTGGTTTGTCAGTCCAGAAATGATAACACGTCCAAAACCAGAGAGATCCATCTTTGTCGGTTCAGGCAATCCAAGATTTTTATGAACAGCCTTGCACGTATCCCATTCAATCTGAGCGGCACGTTGCCCATAATCGATAAAAAGTGGATAGTGATCGATTTGATCCTCTTTTGCCATCATACCGATCAGCGTCGAGTCAAGGCCTCCAGAGACAAGGTTCACAAAGCTCATATATAGCCCTCCCGCTTAGCAACTCGCATCGTGACCCAAGTCGCTAAATCAACGCAGCCAAGTGAATGTCCAAACTCTGATGCGATCTCGCGAAAAGTGTCTTCAATTTCCTCGTAAAAAGTCAGGAGTCCCAATTTTCTTGGCGTTATGAAAATGCCTTTTGCCAACTTGAGATAGTCTAATACATGCACATCCAAAACAGCGAGATCTGCGCAATAGCCAATACGGCGTAAATAAAGGCTGGCTTGTTTCGGACCGAATCCCCAAATATGCAGCATCAACACTTTGCGAGCCGCCTTAGCATTTTGGGCATTAAATAGCAAGCCTCGTATTGATAGTGAATTCCCATAAACCTCATCAAGAGTGTTTGTTAACAACGATGCCAGGCGATTTTTGAACCTAGGCAGCACCCATCGAACTGATCCATTATTATCACTCAAGGCCAATGGATCGTTGAATGCTTTCGAAACACGAAACTCAAAATCAGAGCGTTCCAGCCGAAAAAACTCCGGTCGTAGCAAACCGGTCTCACGCAATCGATCAGCCATCGCTATCGCCATTTCAAACACTAACTGACTTCCGAAAATGCAGACTGCGGACTCGTATAGCAATTCTTCCTCAGCCAGCTGACGCCAATCCAATAATGGGGACTTCTGGACATTAACCTCCTCGCACATTGCACGAATCGTCTGATTGATGAATGTTACACTCATCATGAAACCCAGCCAAAGGACTGGGCACACTGTTGGAAGACACGGACAGGCAAATTGTGCCGACAAAAATCAACAGCTCGCCCTTCGTTTATAGCATATCGTAATCGTTTTATCCACCCCCCAAAAAAGTCAAGGTTGTGTGCCAATGTTCGTGCATGAAACGATAGACCAGCATCTCCCCATGTTGTTTGATCGCGAAAAAAGTCGCTCTGCGTCAAGTGATAGAGTAATCCAGTATCATGGTCGACTACGGTCTGACACCACTCAAGCCCATCGAAGCTGTCCGCGCCCATCGCAGAATACACAGCAATCGAGATAGGGTTCCCAGTACCGAGCAAATGTAGAGCGACATAACGTTCCTGCTTATCAAGTTCAGCTCGAATAGCCTGCACAGCGCAAGCACGTTCGATAATACCATTGCCCAACTTGCGCTCTGGAACGGCTAGCATTGATACTCCTGTTTCATTTACTACGGTGGCACATAGCAATGGCAACTGGTTTGCTGAAGCGTGTATAATTGGAATAATCTGGCAAGCTCCGGCCACGTCTTGATCTGCCTCCCAGCGGGACGCCACCAATGTCGCATGCTCGCCTAGGTCGACTGGCGGTTCCTGCTCATCAAAACCGAACGCGAGATCGCATGGAAACGCTTTCAGCATTCTGTGAAAGTCTGCTTGTAACCAATTCGCTTGGGCATTTTTCCAAAAGCTCTCATAATTTCCTGAGTCCATCAATGTAATTGCACCCTCGGCAGTGGATGTCGCCAGAATTCTGACTGCCTGCTCCGGAGCTTCGATAGTGGAGAGATCAAATGCTGAAACCAAGTATTGACTATTCAACGCAGTTAACGACGACAAGACCTGTAAATAGTCTAATGGGCGCAAGGCTGTTTTCACGGATGAAATCGAGGGAAAATAAACGGGCAATTTCAGGCATTTCATGCCGATTTGCAACTCGGAAGGTCGTGTAATCTTCATTATGCTCCCTCGACTTTCTGTACAACATTCCGCCGCTTTGTATCGTTAAACCAATTGGCGTGCTCGGTTGATACATGCTCTTCAACTCGTTCGGCAAGCGCAACCAACCGATCAGGTTCCAACAGATTTTTGTATGGACCTGCCACTGATAGAAAAAGATACTTTTCGTGCTTCAACCGCTCCGCTGTTGCTCGGTAAGTGACCCATAGAATCGAGTATTGATTCATCTGCTGAATAGCCTCGAGTATGGCTATCATAATCCCTGCCATGGAGGCAGCCCACTTGGCTAACTCCGAAGGCAATAAGCTCATGGCTGGAATCAGCACCGCCATAGTCACTTGCGTAATTTTTAGACGCTTGTACCAAGACTGGTTTTGCTGGCTCTTGCTGTCGTACCAATTAATCTGATTTTCAAGGCGGAACCATGCCGGGTGTGAACTGGCAAATTCAGGAACTGTAGGCTCCTTTAGCTTTTCCTGTTTAGAGTAAAACACTATTATTCCATCCGATCTAATCGTGTAAAAAAACGGAATGCAGAGATTAGGTAATCCAGAAAATAAATCCATGTAATGTATCTATCGGAATTTCGAATTTCAAACGTATTTCATGAAATTGTTCACCTATTCCTTCACCACATCTTTTTTCCGTAACTTATCTACGCATAAATTTATACAGGAACCGGTAAGCGTTGACTAAATGAGCCCCTATTCATGAAGATCATCGACAACATCAACACCCTGTTA
>CAIZES010000071.1 GCA_903932045.1 uncultured Silvanigrella sp.
CGGGCCAGCAACTTCAATGCAGCAAGCTTGTCCGCTGAAATATTCACCATCTCACCGTCTGACTCGATCACCCGCATTCCAAGGGACGACAAAAAGGGCTGCAACTCATCAAGTCGCAGCCCTCGTTCACCACTCAAAATACGTGACACATGCCCGTCATCGTGTCCGATAGCTGTAGCAATTACGGCATTTTTAACGCCCGCAGCCTTGCGCAGAATTTCGTTTGATAGTCTGCTAGTGGTTGCAGGCTTGTCCCGTGATGATGGAATCACGGTTAGGCGGCCTTGTCGGTGTGGGTTTTTGTTGATGATCTTTTCACGCGTTCAGGCCAAATATCAGGGCGTAGGCTTTCTCGCGGGACAAGTCCTTTAGAGTTTTTATCTAAAGCTAAACACAGAGCCCCATCCAAGTTTGGTCGCGTGTTGAGCGCCTTGCGAAGATAGCCAATTGTTGTGCCGCTTTTTTCGGCGTACCTCTCTTGAAGAGGTATCGAAAGAGAATTCAGGTATGTGCGTAAAGTTTCCATGAACACACTATACCGAAAGGTATAGCAACGGTCAATACCAAAAGGTTAATTACTCAGAGGTATATAAAATGCACAATTCGCAGATGGACAAATTCGAGAAAAGGCGCATTCAGTTGCGCAAATTGATAGATGAAAAATATAACGGGGTTGATGCCGCTCTTGCCGCCGCAACAGGGATTGATCCATCCTACATGTCTCGCCTTTTATACCCGGTGGGAAAACTGCAAAAGAAAAACATAACCGAGCATCAAAAAGAGAAAATTGAAGCTGTTCATCCTGGATCACTTTCTGATTATGATTTTCTGACTGACGAGGAGCGGAAAATACTTTCTATTCACGATCAATTGCCGATTGAAATGCGCCCTATATTTCTAGCTCAAATGGAGGGGTTTCTGGCGGCAGTGGTTCAGAATAAAAAACCTTCTGATTTGTAAGGTTGGCGCAAGCATTTTGATTAATAAGAACGAACGTTCTGTTGTAATATAGTCGCCTTATTTATTTTGGCGTAGCTATGACCAAGCTTATTAATGATCCAATACGAGTGAGTTTGATTGAACTTATCAACAAAATGACACCGGAAGAACTGGTGCTCGCATCAGCATTTGCGGAAGAATTCTTTTCTGATTACATTCAGCAGACAAGCGGTGCACAAAACGGTGATTAAATTTAGGTGAACTTATGGCAATGACCACATGCAAAGAGTGCGGCGAGAAATACAGTGGTGACAGCCTAATTTGCCTGCACTGCGAAGACCCCACAGGCGCAGTTACAAAAAAGAAATCTACAGACCGAGAGAAGGCAGCAATCCAAGGATTTGCGGGTCTGCTGGTAATAATTTTCCTTTTGGTAGGAATTGCTCGATGCTCGTCAGATGACAAACCCGCACAAGCCACTCAAAACGAAGCCGTAATACCGGCTCAGGCCTCTCCGAATGACGCGGGTACAAAAAAAATACTTGATCTGTTAAAACCTGAAGACATTGTC
>CAIZES010000072.1 GCA_903932045.1 uncultured Silvanigrella sp.
AACTACGGGGCCGCGGCCTACTAGAGGGAGGCGTAGGCTAAGTGAGGGGCTGCCTCTCTTGAGCCTAAACCTACGAACATTTTTCGAGACAATTCGTTTTAGATCCACTTTTGTTCCCCTCTTCATTACAATGGAAGTATAACTGGGCGAAATGCCTTCCATCAGGGACACAGAAGTCTTATCTTGGATCTACATGGCAAGCTAGCAATGACTCAAAGAAACCTCTAAGCCGCAAAAAACATGAATATTTCTTAGGAGGTATAGGATAATATCCCCTTCCCGAGATCCTCAAAAAATTTATGGGGACGTCAAAATCCCGCACCCCCCCGACGAAGAATAATTTTTAAATCGTCCAAGGCAGAATCGAAATCAAGTCCAACGCATAGAATATTTTGATCTGACGCAAGAGATCCGTCGTAGACAGTCTCGTGCAGGCGAGGCAACGCTCTCTCCAAAGCCACCCTCAGTGAAACTTGAACAGCAAACTCCTCCACAAAGGACCGAAGTTCGGTAGCGGATGGAAGAGATGCACGGGTTGTTGCGTTATTCTCAACAGAAAGAGCCAACTGATGCAAATAACCTAGCGAAGCAGAATTGAGAAGAGAACAACTGGGATGGAGAGATCTCAAAAGCGCCACTTTTTTAGAAAAAGTAGGTGCAACCAATTCCAAATTATGAAATTGAAAAAGCAGACAAGAAAACAGGCGCTCCATAATAACCTCAATGTGGATTATCAGGTCCTTTGCTTTCTTTGAATTGCTACGATACGAGGAACTAGCCTTATCATGCAGAAGTGCGTCTAGCTCTTGTTCAAAAAATGTTTTTACTAGCTCCAAAAAATCCATTCGACACCCCGCAACCATTTCACTATGACACATGGACGTCGCATTCGCAGCACGGACTTACTTTATTTTCGCTTGACATAGGAACATTCCCTACTCTAGGAACTTGCTGCTCAGTAAAATAAGCCATATTGTCGAATAAAATATGTTGACTACTAAGAGCTCATCAAAACCATCGAAAAACTGACGTGCGCAGTTTATGACTTGTTCTATCTCAAAAAATCACCAAACGCCATAATATAGGGCAGAATAGTGTTGTCGCAAAATCTCACCCCAGGTGTAAACTCGACAAATCGACAGACGCTGATGTATTGTCGGCACAGTCCGGCTTCTACAGCTATTTTTCAGTTACTTTTCAGCACAAAAAGGAACGCCGCAATGGGAACAACAGAAATCAAGAAAACCCCGTTAAATGCCGAGCACAGAGCACTCAAAGGACGAATGGTGGACTTTGGTGGGTGGGATCTCCCCGTCCAGTACACCACAGTTGTTGATGAGCACAAAACCGTACGCACGAGTGTTGGACTTTTTGATGTCAGCCATATGGGCGAGGTGCTTGTTGAAGGCCCCAAAGCTCTCGAATTTTTGAATAGCATCACCACAAACAATATTTCCAAAATGGTAAACGGCCAGGCACAATACAATGCAATGTGCTACGAAAACGGCACACTTGTTGACGATATTATTATCTATCGCCGCAATGCTGAAAGCTACTTTGTAGTGGTTAATGCCTCAAACACCGACAAAGATTTTGAGTGGATGAAGGCACACAAACCCGCAACAGGCGTCACTTTGGAAAATCAAAGCGCTCAGTGGGGTCAAATTGCAGTGCAAGGCCCCAAGGCGCGCGACCTTGTAAAAGAGCTTGTTGATATCAAAATTGACGACATGAAATTTTACTCTTTTGCAGAAGGAAAAACCGTTGGTGTTCCATCCATAATTGCACGCACCGGATACACGGGCGAACTCGGTTTCGAGCTTTATGTACCTGCACACGCTGCTCCCAAAGTCTGGAATGCTCTCATAGAAGCGGGGCAAAAATACGGCGTAAAACCCATTGGTCTGGGCGCCCGTGACACACTTCGTTTGGAAGTTGGTTACCTCCTTTACGGAAACGATATGGATAATACCACAACGGCTCAAGAGTGTGGGTTGGACTGGGTAACGAAGTTTGACAAAGGCAACTTTATTGGTCGCGACGTCCTTCTGAGCCAGAAAGAAAAGGGCCTCACGCGTCAACTTGTCGGGTTTGAAATGGTGGACAAAGCCATTGGTCGTCACGGATACAACGTGTTTGCACTGCAAACCGACAACAGTCCGTGCGGCGTAGTCACCAGCGGAACCATGGGCCCCAGCATTAACGTGAATTTTGGCCAAGCCTACGTGCCTTCCAAACTTGCAGCAGAAGGCTCCACCATTTGGGTAGATGTTCGTGGCGAACGCAAACAAGCAAAAATTGTATCTCGTCCGTTCTACAAAAATGGCACGGCACGCATTAAGTGATGCTGCATTTATGCGATGCAGCAATTGGAAATACAAACCGGAATTGGTAACTTTCTGATTGCGCTTTATGATTGAGAATTTGTGACTGAGAATTTGTGACTGAGAATTTGTGATTGAGAATTTGTGATTGAGAATTTGGAGAATTTATAGTTAGTGATACTGGGATGTGAAACATAAAATGTGTGAATTATTCCACAGAAGAAAGGAATTTGTATGAGTTTCCCAAAAGATTTTCTCTATACCAAAGAGCACGAGTGGATAAAAGTTGAAGGCGGCAAGGCAACTGTTGGCATCACTGCACACGCAGTTGAAATGCTCGGCGACATTGTGCACGTCGAAATGCCAAAAGTTGGAGCTAAATTTAAGCAAGGTGATAGCTTTGGCACCGTTGAGTCCACAAAAACAGTAAGCGATCTTTATATGCCCGCGGGCGGCACTGTTCTGGAAATCAACACAGAACTTAAAAATGCTCCTGAAAAATTGGTTGAAGATCCCCATGGCAAGTTTTGGATTGCCAAACTCAGTGTGGAAGAAGCTCCCAAGAACCTTCTTGATCAGCCAGCATACGAAAAACACGTTGCTGAAGATGCGCACCACTGACCAATTGAAAGACATTGTGATGGGGGTGCGCTTGTTATTGGCGCGCCCCAGTTTGTTTTTCCCCGTTTGTTTTTTGGAAAAGAGGACACCATGACAAACCCGCATCACTTTATTCCGAACACGGATAGTGACCGCCAAGACCTCTTAAAGGTTATTGGCGCAAAATCGGTTGAAGACCTTCTTAAAGGCATCCCCAGCGAACTTCGCTTCACAAAAGATTTGGATGTTGGCTCACCCATGTCGGAGCTTGAAATCAATCAGCATTTTCGCAAGCTCATGAAAAATTCCCGCCAAACTCAGCAAACTCTGAGTTTTTTGGGTGCCGGCGTATACGACCACATGTGCCCAGCTGCCGTAAATCAGCTCACATTGCGCGGCGAATTTCTCACAACTTATACTCCCTATCAGCCAGAAATGGCACAGGGAACGCTACAAGCATTATTCGAATTCCAAACACACATCACAGAACTGTTCGGCATGGACGTTGCCATGGCTTCGCACTACGATGGTTCCACTGCCCTTGCCGAAGCAGTCATTATGGCACTGCGCATTCAAAGCGATCGCAAACGCGTTTTGATTTCACAAGGCGTTCACCCTGAGTACATTGAAGTTGCGAAAACCTATCTTGCAAATTTGGGCGCCGAACTCACCATCATACCTCTCGCTCAAGATGGTCGAACAAGCGTTGATGCGCTCAAAAGCCTTCTTAAAGAAGATGTAGCCTCGGTTATTGTTCAAACTCCAAACGTAATGGGCTGTGTAGAAGAGCAAGATGTTATTGCTGATCTCACTAAAAAGTCGGGCGCGCTCTATATCGGAAATGTGGCAGAACCTCTTTCTTTGGGCGTGCTCAATCCTCCCGGATATTATGGAGCAGATATTGTCACAGGTGAAGGACAAAGCTTCGGAATTCCTGCTGCGTTCGGCGGCCCCTTTCTAGGTCTTTTCACTGCAAAACAAGATTACGTTCGGCAAATGCCAGGCCGTTTGTGCGGCGAAACCATTGACGCAAAAGGACGACGGAGCTACACGCTCACACTTTCAACACGCGAACAGCATATCCGTCGCGAAAAAGCCACATCCAATATTTGTTCGAATCAGAACCTTATGATGCTTTGGAGCACCATTTGGCTTTCTATGATTGGCAAAAAAGGATTTTCGGAACTCGCTGAGTTGAATTTGGCAAAGTCGGAATACGCAAAAGAAGCGCTGCAAGCAACAGGCAAAGCCGCTCTGCGTTATTCAAAGACCCCTACTTTCAATGAATTTGTTGTAGACATCAAAGGCGACGCAGCTGAATTCGTGAAAAAAGCAGCAGCACAAGGCATTGCCCCAGGCGTGCCCCTCTCGCGCTTTTTTGCAAACGACAAAACCGGTTTGCTGGTATGCGTAACCGAAACCAAGATGCGCGAAGACATTGATGCACTCGCTACCCTTGTGAAAAATTTGGGCTGAGGAGAAACAAAACATGGAATTTATGAACAAATCAACAAGCAATGGCGTTCTTCTTGAAGAACCTACTCTTTTTGAACGTTCTCGCCCTGGAGCACGCGGCACATCCATTCCCACATGCGATGTTCCAAAAATTAATGCTTCGGCAAAATTTGGAAATGCGTTTCGCAAAAATACAGCACGCTTGCCCGAAGTTTCTGAAACGGAAGTTGTACGGCATTTCTCGCGTCTTTCCACCTGGAACTACGCGGTGGATTTTGGTATTTTTCCACTCGGAAGTTGCACCATGAAATACAATCCTCGTCACAACGAGGAGATTGCGCGTTCCGGCGAAATTTCCAACGCCCATCCGTACGATCCCGAAGAGTGGACTCAAGGCCACATGGCAATTATTCATGATCTCACCGAAGATTTGAAAAAAATATTGGGCATGGAAGATGTCAGCCTTCAGGCTTGCGCGGGTGCTCACGGCGAATATACCGGACTTGCTATGATTGCAGCTTATGAACGCAGCAAAAATCGCAACAGAAGAACCATTCTCGCCCCCGACACCTCGCACGGTACAAATCCGGCAAGTGCTGCAATGGCAGGATTTCGAATTCAACAAATTGTAACGGGCGAAGACGGAGTTTTGCATCCCGATACTGTGCGCGCAGCAATGACCGACGATGTTGTGTGTTTGATGATTACAAACCCAAATACCATTGGTTTCTTTGAAAAAAATGTGAAAGAATTCGCCGAAATTCTTCGCGCTAAAGATGCGTTCCTGTACATCGACGGCGCAAACCTGAACGCTATCATGGGAATTGTTCGCCCCGGCGATTTTGGTTGCGACGTTATTCAGCTCAACCTTCACAAAACATTTTCAACACCCCACGGCGGCGGCGGACCTGGTTCAGGCCCCGTAGGCGTCAGCTCGCGCCTTGTGCCATTCTTACCCATTCCACGCGTTGAAAAAGCAGGCAATAAATTTGTTATGCAATACAACAAGCCCCAGACTATTGGACGCGTTAAGGCGTTTTTTGGAAATTATGGTGTTATGGTTCGCGCATGGGCCTACATCAAGAGTCTGGGCTCGGAAGGACTGCGAGCTGTTTCTGAAAATGCAATTATTAACGCCAATTATTTGAAGGCAAAACTGAGCAATGTTCTTGCAGTGCCTCTCCAAAACGCAAACTTGCATGAAATTATTTTTAACGACAACGCAACAAAGGTCGGCGGTTTGGACACCACAAAAATCGCAAAACGCCTTATTGACTACGGCATGCATCCACCAACAATGCACTTTCCATTGTGCGTAAAAAACGCAATTATGGTTGAACCCACCGAAACAGAAGATCGGACTGAACTCGATCGATTTGTAAATGCCGTAAAAGAAATTGTGAGCAGTGGTGACACCGGTGCTGCTCCTGTGCGCGTTTTCCGCGAAAAAATTGACGAAGCAAAAGCCGCACGCGAGTTGAAGCTGAAATACAATTTCAATCGCTAACACGTTTAGGACGATGCGCATGTAACGATTTTGCGTTCGGTTGTGCGCGCATGCTTCACTCACATCGTTTGGAAAAAAAGTGCGAAGCGATATTACTTATTACAAACAGAACGAAACTTTTCTTTTCCATTGACAATAAAAACTTGCATAAGGCCTTGCATAAGGCCTTGCACATCGACAACTAGACGCAAACAAGTTCTTGCAATAAGATTACAGTTTGAACTCGACTCAAATCACCTAAACCGAACTTATCCATGCAATGGCTCTTAGTTCTGAAATGTCAATCTGTCATTTCTCGCTTGAACGCGACTCAAATTCCATTTCACAAGAATCGGCAGAGTTTGCTTCTATCCAATAGGAAAAATTCGACTGGCCGTCGCTATTTTCTGTCACCTAAACTGAAACGGAAGGCTCAAATCTATGCCATTAGGTGTGGAACGTAACAACTCACCTCTGTCAACGGCATGCTCGAAGACATCATGGAAATTGGACGAATAAAAAAACCCATTACAGACACGACTGGTGTCGTCTCACTCATAGAATCAAGTCTTACCGAAGTTTTTCAAATTCATCAGAACACTCAGAAGATTTGCCAAAACTTTTTGAAGCCTTCTTTTCAAAAGGAAAAAAAGGCGGCACCGGCCTTGGGCTCGGTATAGCAAAAAAAGTTGTAGACGCACACTCCGGCGACATTCGTCGCCAACATACTAACGACAAAAAATTTGTGGAATTTGTCTTCACGCTGCCCGTGTTACGCACACTGACACCAAAACAACGGAAGAACTTCCCGCATCTTCATCTGACATAATAGGAATTATGAGTTCTGTGAGTTCTCAACAAGTGCCATCTGGATTGGCAGTTGTACCCGATCCCCGCGAAATGGAGCTCAACGATGATGTAGACCTTGTGCTGGCAACATCTATAGACGAATTTGAAGATAAGATTGCAGCAGATTCCAAGATAATTGAACGCATCATCTGTGTAATAAACGATTTTTGGTTTGAAAAGGAAAATGCTCTTGAATTGAATGTTGTCGGCAAGATTCGCTTTCATAACTATACCGGACCAATTTACCTCTCATCAAATATTGGAAACGAATACAATACCCACGAATTCACATTGGTAATCCCAAAACATGCTATGAATTGGACAAACCTTCAAATACTTCTTGCCAAAAAAATCCGCGAATAATCGACACAATGCAGCAGAATAGCATAGAAAACCGCAGAACAGACCTCAATACTCAGAACTCATCAGTACTGAAGGCCTTTACTGCGTTGAATTGCGAAAGTTTTCATTCGCGCAAGGTCTTTCATACCTAATTCGGGATGAAAAACAACTCGTTCCTGATGCAACTCCATGCCAAGCGCTTCTTCCACTTGAACGGATGCCGAAATATATTTCTTATCGTCTTCCAACGGCGAAGCAAATTCGAATCTTGAAAAATAGATGACAGGAAAAAGTTCATTTCCATCAAAGGTATCAGCAAGCAAACTCCGACGAACCTGCTCAAGCCATTTAGCACTGGAAAAATTTGAACTGGGAGATTTTCTCACGCTCTCCACTTCCAGCTGAGTCATGTCACGAATGCAGCGAGAAAAACGAATTCCAGAGCGTCCAGATTGCTTAAATTCCAACTCCGAAATTTCCGATATGCCATTTTGAAGAAGCGGAAATTCCACAACCTCTATGTATGGAAGAAGACGGTCACGCACGCGCCACCCAAGATATAGAAAGGGAAGAACAAAAAACTTGCCACCATCTTGTTCCGATTCACAACCCGCAACAAATTGCATCTTTGCAAGAGGTCCGTAGGACTTCGGCTGCACTCCTCCGCAACACTGTTCTCGCTTGTTGCGGTCACGACGGAATAAGTTTCCGAGTGCCAAGCGATTCGCCTCCATACGCTCGTGCTGCAAATCGGCAAAATCACAGCAAACATCGAGCCACGAAAACACTGCAAAGAGTTCCCTGTTCACAAACTTGTCCTGAAGCATTTCTTTCCCGCCTCCCATTCGCATCCACTTGGTAAAATGAAAACGAATAACCACAACTGCACCCTTTCATCATTTCAGGAGAGTACAGTGTTTGCAAAGGCAACAGGTCAAAAACAAAAAAAATCGAACATGAACACCCGACCCATCTCTATGCTGGCCGAAGGCTGTTCGTTCAAAGGCAAAATGTTCTTGCGCGGCGAGGTTCGCCTCGGAGGCCATGTTGAGGGGACTATTGTTGCCGATGACGATCTCATAGTAGAGGAAAGTGCGACAATTAACGCCGACATCAACGGCGTCAATATTCAGGTTTCCGGACAAATAAACGGAAACATAAAAACCCAGGGAATACTCATACTGACTCCAACCGCAAGAATGACGGGAAACATTCATACGCCACATCTTGTGATAGAAGACGGCGCCGTTCTTCATGGAAATGTTTCCATTGAAGAAGACAATACAAAATCAAAAGAGACGAACATTGAGGAGTCTTCCTCCGAGGAAACCAGAGCGGCATCCTAGGTACCCTGGAAATAGCATAGACTCGCCAAGGCGAAATAAGAAAAACCACGACGAAGAAATAGACATTGGAGAATCAGGCATGGGTGACAAATTCAAGGAAAAAATCTCGGCAACACGCGAAATCTATCGCCAATCCAGCGAATGTGTTGGCGTCACGTTAAACCTTTTTGGCATTTCACGTGCCGACGGCGGCTATGATTATCCAAGCGACTCCGATTTCGACCACCTTGCATCACTCGTCAATGAAATTGAGGGACGCCACCGAGACGAAGAAGATGGTCCTTACCGAACCACAATACTTGCTGTTGGAGAATGGCTGCAGGCCGCACTTCACAGGGAATATTTGGATCATCAGAACAACTCGGGATTTCCTTCCATCTTTTACGCTGTTCGCAAAGGCGTCGAAGTCATTCACTGCTTATTGCATCGCGACCTCAGGCGACGCGCGCTTTCTGGCACCGAAAGTTCGGTTGTACAGGAATTTGTTGCTCTCGCTTCGCAATATCCCAATCCCTGCGAATGGCATCCACCGCGCAAACGCCAGCGAAAGAGCTCATAAATAACATATCCTTTAGAAACCCTCACTCTGGGGAACTAAAATGCGGAGGCCGTTTTTCGAGAAACGCCGCCATACCTTCCTTTGCCTCGGCAGTGCTAAAACGAAGTCCAAAAACAGCTGATTCCAGGCGACATCCCGTGGTAATATCGCATTCCAATCCACGACGTACAACGGATTTTGCGTGATGAACTGCAGATGGCCCTTTAGCAAGTATGGAATCGACAATTCGCCCCAGCGCCACATCCAAGTCTTCTGGTGCATGAACTGAATTTACAAACCCTGCTGCCATGGCTTGTTCTGCGGAATATTTTTCGCCAGATGCAATCCATTCCATTGCTCGCGCCACGCCAACCCGACGAGCAAAACGCTGCGTTCCACCAAATCCGGGAATGAGCCCCAAAGAAACTTCGGGGAACCCAAATCGAGCCTTTGAAGAAGCTAAAATAAAATCGGCAGACAGTGCCAATTCTAAACCACCACCCAATGCAAAACCCTGAACTCGCGCAATGACAATTTGAGGAAGATTTTCGATTGCTGCAAAAGCCCTGAAACCCAATTGAGAAAATCGCTCGGCTTCTGAAGCATTCAACAAAGACATCTCAAGAATATCTGCACCTGCAACAAACGACTTTTCTCCAGCGCTTTGTAAAATGACCACACCAATATCGCGCCTGGACGAAAGTTCATTGGCACAACTTTCCAAAGCGGCAAGAACCTCGGCATTCAGCGCGTTGAGTGCTTCCGGACGGCAAATTTCGAGCACAGCTTTTCGTCCATCAATTCGAAGACGAACAGGACTGTTATTTGAAGACATGGTGAAATTCTCCTTGCAAAAAAGTGAGTTCCAAGCGGGATCTGTTTAATAAGAGCCAACTGTGCAACTGTATATCACATCGAACTTTCTTTTCACAAAAATAAAGTCACCAACCCGGCAACTCCAACAATCGACCCGTGATTTTCGCGCCCTTCACCTTCTTTTCTGTTATTTTGTTTTTGCTATTTCCCAAAACGCGCACAACCACATTGTCGGATGCGCCAGTATCTCGAAAATCGACGACAAGGGCTGTTGTACCCGATTTTACTGCCCGCAAGCGAAGCGAACCCGAAAAAGGATCACGCTCCACAACAACCACTTTTGGATTTTGTGATCGCACACCCACAATTCGTGAAACCGGCAATCGACGCACAGTTCCTTCTTTCATTTCAATAGGAGGATCGTCACTTGCCAACCCAATTTGTACAAGAAATACGCTCATCAAAAGGCCTAGACACAGCGCTCTGCATAAGCCGAATATGCACAACAACCTTACGCATTTCGGCGAACTGTTCCAAACGCGATTTTGCATATTTTCCTCTTTGTCTTTTCAAAATAAACCTTCCGCCATCGCGAACCTGCAATGTCATCATCCCCAAAAAACACACGCCACCAGAAACACCCTCGAGAACCTCAAACACAGCACATTCGCTCTTCAGGAGACACTCCGAAGTGCCCAAAAGAACTCTTTCCGGAAAGCCGTAGCGACTGTGATCACGCAAATATCCGGCCTGAGAAATATTCTCTATAAATGATGAACCTCGCGCTCCAAAAAGTTCTCGAATTGTTCTCCAACAAGCCCAAAGACACATGCAAGACAGCGAAACCGACACAACCCATTCCCAAATTCGTCGCATTCGCCTCTCCAAAAAAACAATCTATGCACTGGCCCATTTAAAAACGCAACTCGCTTCCCGATGGTGGCGGAAAACTTTGCACTGTGTCTGGAAACTGAACAATTCCGCCACCGATATTGACACGATGCACACAAAAAAATGCTTGCAATAGCACTCTATGCCATGATCATATTGTGCATGAATACCAAATGGAGAAACGGTGCTAAGAAAGTTGCTGCGCACTCTTATCATTGAACGATTCCGCGTGATCTGGCTAACTCTTATCTTGTGTTTAGCCGGACTCGAAATTTATATTCGCACTCCCATTGAATTATTGCCAAAATCCAATCCACAACAATATCTCGTGGCAGTATTAAACCCCGGAGAACCTGGCGGCAATGACACAAAAAAAATAGAGCGAATTGTCCGTGAAAGCGCATCACAGATAGCATCTATCGAAAACGTTTACTCCGAGATATCTCCCCAGCTTTTGGTAACCAGAATTTCCGCTCCGCAAATACCCACAAATTTTACCGACGCACTCAGAGCTTCAATCGCTCAAAAATTTTCGGAGAACGAAATTCGAAAGTTCTTTCAAGTGACCGCTTTGGGGCGAGAGTCAGCATCAACAATTGACCTCATGATAACTCAAAAGGACGGCACCAACACATCATCCACAGAAGTTATTCCAGCCACTGAAATCGTAGTAAAACTTATTCCAGCCCTAGAACAAATACGCGGCATTTCTGCTGTGCGCTCACAAGGACTGCCATCCGAAGACATTGCCTTGCGCCCCCTGCCAGGCATGCTCTTGAATGCGTCTGAAAGCGAAATCGAAATCGCGAAAAAAATATCGGAAACGTTCCGCCCACCTTCTCTTTGGGAACCCACTCCATATGGAACTATCCTTTCCGAACGCTACCTTCCCGCAAGCAGAATTGAAAGTATTCCAATTTCCATAAACTCAAAAGCGACACAATCAACAACGATTGGCAATCTGTACGCAGTTGAAAAACATATCGATCCGCATGCTGCAGTGGTTCTCAGCAACTCAAGCACCGCTTTTCTTTTGGCAATTCACACAACAGCGAAGGCCGACCTTGTTCAAACCAGTTTACAGGTTAAGAGTTACCTAGAGCGCTTTAATAAAGACTCGCAGAAATATACCGCTACCATTGTGTCGGACGCAGCAGACTACATTAATGCTGCTCAAGAAAACGTTGGCGACAATTTAAAGTGGGGCGTCATATTAACATGTCTTTGCATATTGATATTTGCACAGAATATACGATATACGGCAATCACAGCCATATCCATTCCCGTGAGTCTCGCTCTCACATTTCCATTTTTTGAAATATTTTCCATCAGCAGAAACGTTATGTCTCTGGCAGGAATTACACTCAGTGTAGGAGTTGTTGTAGACGCAACAATCGCTGTAGTCGATGGAATAGACAGCGGCATGAGAAAAGGGTTGACAGCAACCGAAGCTGCATGGCAGTCCGCATGCGAAAACTTTATGGCCGTCGCAATGACCTCGCTTTCAACGCTTGCGGTATTTGTTCCAATCTTATTTTTGAAAGGAACGGTGGGTGATCTCTTTTTCGACCTTTCTCTTACCGTCATTATTTCCCAAACAATTGCGTTTCTTGTTGCCGTATTTATTGTTCCCGGACTCACATCGGCAATTTACGAAATCATGAATGTTCATTTCGAAACCGAGTCAGATGATCAAACCGTCACCGAAAATATTTGGTCACGCGCTTTCGCTTCGGCCGTAAAAGTTCTTCTCACACGAAAACTCTTTTACTGGAGTGCAGGAATTGCATCAATTGCTCTTGCGGTTATTGGCGTCGCAATATCCCCTCCTACCGAATTTCTGCCCAAACGCGCATCACACGAATTTCGAGCCATTTCTCCCGAAGCGAGTGAGAGCGATAACAGTTTGGTGATGGCCCAAAGGGTAGACGAAACACTTAGAAAAATGGGAGCCGAAAAACGGTTGGTTCTTGTTGACTCATCCGGACTCCGTGCAGATTTTTCCATTCCTCAGGGAAAGTCTGCGGAACTTCGACTCATGGAGGAGTTCATTAACAGAGGGACACAGCCATATCGTACTATGGTTTCAGCGAGAAATCCAATTGATGTTGAAGCCACAAATAGTCGGGATCTAGAATTCTACATTCCGGAACATTTGCAAAATCGAGCAAGCTTTAAATCTGAAGTTGAAGCCATTGCCGGCGTCTCCAGTGCTCGGTGGAGTTCAGAAAACACCGCACTCTACTCGCGTCTCGATACCGACAGCTTTCGAATGTTAACCCTTCCGAGTGCGCCGGGCACAGCTTGGGCATTGTGGAGTTTTTCATATTCCAAGCTCTTGCTGGGCGCCGATATCCCTTCACACGAATGGGAACGCACACGACAACCACGGCTGATTTGGAGAGAACCCAGAGATGGAGACACTCGAACCCATCCCGCGCTAAACAGCACAATTCCTGAGTCACGCGAGGATATTCTGACATCAACACTGCGTCATGCTAAAACATCTGTAATTGTTAATGGCGAGACCACCGAAGGCGTTGCTCTCAAAATTCAAGGTAAAACAGTAACGGAAGTGTCTGCAGATTTGGAAAAAATAGCAAATAGACACAAAGTTCAGCTGACATGGGGAATTAGCAAAAAAGATGCGGACAGAAGTATTCGCGACCTCGGTATTTGTTTTGTAATTGCAACTATTGCAATAATTGCGCTTCTTTATATTCAAAATCGTTCATTCTCGGTAACGACGGTTATCATGTGCACTTTTATTTGGGGTCTCATTGGATCATTTCCTGGGCTAGTTATCCATGGTGAAAGCCTAAATGCCAGCGCAATTGTTGGATTCATTCTTTTGGCAGGAACTATCGTCAATAACGGAATTTTGCTGATGTCACTTGTTGGCCGATCGCGTCGCGCACAGCTCGCTCCCGGACTCTGTTGTTTAGATGCTGTGAGTCATCGAACAATTCCTGTGTTTATCACTTCTCTCACAACCGCCGTTGGAATGCTTCCGATGGTATGGGACACGGGCGAGGGCTCACAAATGTATCGCGCTCTCTCCATAGTTGTGGTTTACGGAACAATGGTCAGCACCCCCATCAGCCTAATTGGCATTCCAAGCATTTTCATGATTCTCTACGACATTCAAGAAGCCTTTGAGAGGATACGACTCCGCATTCTCATCCTATTCTCAAAAAATTCACAAGAAACACAGGAGACGATTCCATGAATCTTTCTGTGCATGCAATCCAAAAAACAAGTTTGGCTCTAACATTGCTTCTTGCAATTTTGGCATTCGCAATCGCAATTGAATATCCGGATCTCATTGGAAAATACGTGCGTTCTCATGAAGCTCACGTTTGGCGTCTCAATCTTGAAGTCAATTCAGCGCCTGCAACAGTGCATGCAACCACGTTGGCTTCAATGCTAGAGCGCAGTCTTAAGAGTCAGGAACAAATCGAAAATTTAATAATTTCAACCACACCCACAAGAATAACTGCGCACTTTTACACAAAGCCGTCTGTACTTCCAAAAGATCTTGCAACTGCGCTCAACGCCAAAATCAGCGCAATCCAAGATTCCGGAACGACCCCTCAATTCGAAACAACTTTCTATTACGACGCACTCTCAAAAGTGGAGAATGTTGGAACAAACTTGGATGCATTAAGAGACTCTGCAACTCAAACCCTATCGTTTGCTTTGGAATCAGCTACGAACAACGAAAAGCGAAACATTCTTGCTCTTGCGAGTCCGGATATTATTCTCGATTCAACCCAATCTGCTGGAACCAGCGTCGATATCAATGCACTCGATCTTCTCTTGCAAAGGCTTCATACCATTCGTGGAGTGCAAAAAGCATTTGCACGAAATGTTAGAATTCCCACTCTCCAAGTGGAAACAGATCCCAGACAACTTCTGCAACTTGGAATTTCTCCACAGATTATCCACAAAACAATTCAAACTCATCTGCGCATTGATCAAGGTATTTCTGAGAATATCCTGGGACAGAGAGGATACATCTTTCGAAAAAAATCGGAAACGACACAAGAAATTTGCACCCTTTCATTTCAAGTTCCGAAAAACTCCGCGTTACTCCACGTGTGTGACGTATCGAAAGTTGAGTCGACCCCAATGTTCCTGGATTTCTATACGGTAGGAACATCTCTAGCCACACTCGAGAAACGAATTCGTGAGCAGAACAAAGCAACCTTAAATCCTACAAAAGAGAAGAGCTCTATTGTTATCATTCTCGACTCAGAAACGGTTGCACAAGACCTAGTCGAAGAAATTGAGTCGGCAATTCATGTGCAGGCGGGCTCTCCGCAGTGGACTATTAGTTCTGTTCGAAAAGCAAATACGGGGGCATATAATTTCGCGTTCTTCTTTGCATCAATGATTATTCTTGCGATACTTGCATTTTCTAGAAAAGAAAGTTTCGGAAATCGACGTCTTTTTTTGTTCTTACTCGCTCATGCCACCGCCTTTTGGAGCGCAGCAACCTTAGCTTTGGGAATTGACGCTCATCCCCAGTTACTTGGAATTCCTCTTCTCGCAGCTGCCGTGGCGTTTGCAACTCACCGCTGCGAAAGTCTTCTAAAAGGTTTGCACGGAGCAAAAAACGCTCGTCTAACCTTTGCTGCATTTTCGGTTGGTATTGCCGCCACCACAATATTTGCACGCTCATTTATCAATTTTGGACAATCTCAATTCGACACCATCGCATCGGGCGCTCTAGCGATGGCCGCAGGTATCTACGCGTTCAGTCTTGCCCCGCAACTTATGAACGAATCACAAGCATCCACACATCAAGCCGACGTGGCATTTCACGCCAGAACAGGCCTGATTTCTCTCGTTGTTCCACTTCTTGGGGTTGCTATTTCAATGCTGCCAACGATAAATTTTCCAAGCACGATATTTATTTCGCTTGGATTTGAAGGCGGCACTTCGGTTGATATCGCTCAAAATGCTGCCGCAAACATTGAACGCATTGCGCGAGAAAACAAGGCAACCGCAGTTATCGCCGCTCCAGAAAAAACCTCTGTCATTCAACTCAAACCCTCTCCATTTTCTCTACTGAACACAGCCACCGTTCCTCTCGAAGAAATTCTCGCATCCCTGCACCCATCCATTCCGGGAGAGACAAACATTCAAGAAAAATCTGGATCGATAACGCGTCAACCAGTGATTGTAAAGAGTAACTTCTCCGAAATCATGCCAACAAATACTCGAAAAGAAAATGACGATGACCTTGTTCGCTTTCAAAAATGGATGGATACCATGCAACAACCCATTTCGTCAGATTCACAAAATTCTCTGCAATCAAGGGCTCAATTTGGATTCCAAAAAAGTGAAAAGAAAAACTTTCTTTCCATGAGCGCTCTGGTTGTTCCAGAATGGAGTCGAGAAATAACGAGAATCTCAATATCTAATATTGGAGAAACAACTCTAGCAGAAATTCATAGTCGTGAAGGAGAAAGAAATATTCGCGCAAACCTCGACAACTTTCTATCGCAATTTCAACAAAACACCAAATCCGAATTACAAACACACATTTCAGATACAGCTTCCGAGATTGCCATGCTGACCCACAATCAAACCATAGGCACACTTATGCTTGCTGCCATACTTTTTCTTGCGGGAATTCTCTACTTTGCTTCAACAGAACGCGCACTTCTCACCACCGTCACATTTGGAGCAATTCACCTCACTGTAAAAGGAGTTTTTCATCTTTTTACCATTCCGCACGGTCTCGACGCTATTTCCGAAACTCTTCTTTTTCCTTCCACAGAAACCTGGGCATCAACACTTCTCCTCACACTTTGGGCTATTCTTCTTAAAACAGCCGACTACAGGAGAGCCATGAATATGAGTCTCGACGAAGCTTTCTTTTTGCAGACTCGAATCACAAGACAACTTCGGCGATGGGGATTAATACCGGCACTTGTGATTTCCATTTGTGGAATATTTTACTCTAATGTCGCATTGCTTGGAGGAGCTACCATGGCACTTTGGATAGTTGGCGGCTTTTTGTTGCCCGATTGGATGCTTATTTGGACCAAACTTGCAGAGTGGAAAAACAGAACGTTGCTAAAACTGCACATTCATTTTAAGACCTTGTTAATCTTTATTTTCGCAATATCTCTAGTTCATGTTTCAAAGGCAAGAGCAAGCACAGACACAAGCACAATTGACTCACAGTGCGACGGAACGGTAACCATTATCCTTCCCATTCTCGGCCGACCAAAAGGAAAAGAGCCCGTTCCTCAACGCACATTTCTTTCGGAACGTTTGGCACAAGAAACCAAATGTTCTTGGGTTGAATACGGGCTTACAAGCGACATTATTAAAATCTTGGAAGGACTCCGTTCAACAGCGGCACAAAGTCGTCTTGTTAGCGATTTTGGGTCTTTTGTTTTGAAAAATCGCGGAAAAATTGAAAGTGCAGCCATCGCACATCTGCGAAAAGACGACAAGCAAGCAAGCGCACGAGTTCGAATCTTTGGTGGTTTTTACGAAGAATTTTTGGGTTCGATTTCTTTTTCTATCCTAGAATTTCCAAAGGGAAGCGACCCAATCGTTACAAAAATGTCGTCTTCTGAAGAGCAACAAACGCAAACAATTTCGAAGTTAGCGCGCTACATTCGCGGGGAAAACGCCCAGCTGCATGAAGAACTTTTAGGTGAAGTCAGTCGCCTCCCGGTGTTTCTGGAACCCGTCGAAAGCTTAGATAAACATCCAGTTTCTGAAAATATTGCCGGTGAGCTCAATCTTTTTCTGACGAGCAGATTTATAAATCCTCTTTCCTCGAATTTGCTTGAAAGAAAAACCTTCTTTCGCATTGAAAAAAATGCGGATGCCTCAAAGTTTGTTCTCAACGTGAAACTTCGTCGCGATGAAACCCGATTCTATGCATCAATTACGGCACGAGCAAGAAACGGAGAAGCGCGAAGAAGTGCTTGGATTGAGGGCGACGTAAGCCAGTTCACGGAATTTGAAGAAGAAGTTCTTGCTGTTTCAAAAAAGATTCTGTCAAACATAGAAGGAATTGCTGACTACTTCGTTGCGTTGGACACTGAATATTATGTTTCGGGATCTCACGATGTCGCGCAAATGTATGGCATATATTTCCGGCAAAACCTAGGAAACGCCGCATTGAGCATAAGGCTTCGCAACGGACAAATTGCAGCAAAAGAAGATAAAGCCAACATTGGAATCTTTGGTTTTGGAGGGTCTTTTGGATGGCAGTTTTTTGATGTCCGCTGGATCACCGGAGATTTTGGAGTTTCTGCTGACGCAGGAATAGCAACGCCACCCGATAGTTCAAGTCGCGATCTGTGGATTAGCTATGGAGGTTATATTCAATTTCAATCTAGTCTGCGAAAAAATTTCGCTCTCATCACACGAACCGGGGTGGAGCAGCCTCAGCTTTTTGGAGCCACCGGCGACCGCAAAACCATCTTTCATCCGGTTTATTTAAACGCACTAGTGGGCATTGGAGTCATATTTTAGCATCTATTACAGCCACGATTATTACAGCCACGATTATTCCAAAAAACTCTCTATTTCAGCAATGCTCACTGGCAAACGATTGTCTCCAGGAACATCAATCACCGTAACATATCCAGATGGCGATGGGGTTTCTTGTACCTGCGAGAGCTTCTTTAACAGGGTTCTCATATCCGTTTTGACAGGATTTCCATTATCGTCATAAATTTCTCGAGCCGAAAGACATCCTAGAGCAGGATTCCATTCCAGCCCGCTGCTGTAGCCTTTTTTAATTGCAAATCCATCGAGAGCCTCGCCAGTGCCATGAATTCTAAGCACGCTACGCCCCATTTTTCCGGCATAATACGACTGCATAATGGGCCGATAGGAACGCCAACTTTCTGGCCACATTTTTTGGTACTCCGTTTCATCACCCCTGAAACTTCCGCTCTTCCAAGGCAAGAAACGATTTGGGCCACTCTCAAACGGCAAGAAAATTACAATTTCGTTAAATTGTCCGTACGCTCTAAACTCCTGAGACTGTGGATGTTGCAATCCTTCCATTCTCAAAATTCCCTGAGGAGTGGCACCTTGCGAAAAATTCCACGCCACACCATATATCGACGATGTTCGCAGAGACATCATCCAAATATGATTGTCCTCGCGCAGAAAACTTCCATCTGGTTTGCGCAAAATAGTAGAACACACAACATTGCGATCCGGACGACACAGAACAAAGAGGTGGGGTTCCTTGCTTTCGCGGTATCGCAAAAGATCTTTGATATCTGGAAAACTTCCATTTCCGCGCCTTTGTAAAATTCCTTCAACAGTTGTTGCAAGTTGAGTACTGCCTCGCCAACCAGGAAAGCGTGAGTAAAAAGCATTGAGCAATGAACTCATTTGAGCACTGCCAATTTTGCCACCATTATCAAGAGCCGATAAAGCAATTGCAACAAATGTTTCGTTCGGACTCTTTTGAGTAATTCTCAAAAACTCCCTTTCGATTTCATCAGCTTTCGGAAACTTTCCTAGGTACAATGTGGTTGCCAAACGCATTGCTGACATCAGTATTTGCTGCTCACTCTGATTGCGAATAGAATACAACGACCGCTCAATAATCTGCACAACTGCTGCTTGAACGAACCAATCGTCCTTCGTTGCAACGCAAGCAGCATCATAAAGAACAATCTGCCAATGCTTTGCATTTTGAGCATTCACTGGAAAATTTCCCAAATCAAAATTGGACGGCCGGATATTCGATCGCTGGCCCCGGTAGTTTTCAGCACGCTGCGAAGCTGTTGCCTGCAATTGCCGCGTTCCACCAACCCCTTCGCTTGCCTCAGCCAGCTGATAAATCGCAGGAAAAAGAAAGGTACAATAACTCAACTTTTTTGAAAGCTTAATAAAATTCCGAGAAAAAACATGAAATTGAGGTATCACATGTGACATAGAAAAATCCTTTCCTAGCGGCAAGAAAATCGGAAACTGAAACTGAACCGAGACGCCATAGCACGTCTCTCCAAAAAGAAAAGGAAAAGTTTCTATAAATCCAAATAATTTACATTGATGTTGTAGCACGTAAAAATCTTGCATTTTAAAAAGAAACTAGAGAAGTTCAACAAGGCCGTTGCATCAAGTGTTCTTCTTAAGATAATTCCGACTGGGCTGAAGCTCTTTAACGGGATTTTCTATTGTTGTCAGCGGGCGTGTGAGTTTTGCTGAGCCCATAATAGGGTCCTCAAACCGGTTCATTCCTGATGCTGGCATCAAAGAAGACGCGTTTGGAAAAGCTCGATAAGGATCGTTTTCGCGAAGGACAGAAACGCTCCTACGAACTGTTTGTGTTTCCAAAAGCACCGTTCTCAGCATGACCTCACCACGCACCATGGATTCATCTAATTGCCTCAAAATGCATGTGTGAGCATCTGTATCGGTAGGCGGAATTGTTGCCGCAACTATACAAAGATTGGCATGTTCGTGCCACCAAGAAATAAGGGAATCAACAATATCGGTGGTGGGTTTTTCTTCAATTTTAACCGTATCACGCGACACGGACTCATCCATAAACATAAAAATCTCTCCTTTTGTCTTCTGCTCTGTAAAGCCTTTGGTCTTATGAGGATACCTAAAAAATTTATCCCCAAGTCGGAGCCAAATGCCTTATCGCCAAGTTTTGGACACAATTTAGAGGCGAAACAAAAGATCTTCGGAAGAAGACGACTGGAGACGAACACTCCGTGCCAACAATACCAAATCTGAAAAATCCGAAGAATTTTCACAAACCAGAAGGGTATTGGGATGTAACCACTCTTCTGAGAACCAAGACACCAGTTCGGCAATGAGCTGTTTGCGGCCCACAGACAATTGCCTGATACTACCGGCAACAAACTGAGATAACACATCAAAATCCAAAAGAAACACAACCTGCGAAGCCCGTAGATCCAGCACCCGCGTTTGTACGGGACGCAAAAGCGCACCCACAACCTCCGAAACGGAGTTTGCTTCTTTTAAATCGGGCCAATCGGTTTTGCGCAGTGCCAAGGCAGCATCAAGAGCTGGTTGCCGCGACTGAAGCCCAAGCAATAACCAGCGACAAACAGAAAGCGACGACTCGCCAAAATACAGAATCTCATGGGAATAGGGCGAAACCAGGCCTTGCCCAATTCTTGTGAGCAAATGTGAGCGCAAAAGTGCAGGAGAAACCTGTAGCCCAACGCCGTCATCTCCATTTACGGAAACACCCCGGAAAAATCCAACTCCCAACGATGTGGCGACATCGAGGCCGCCTTGAACCTTTTCGGCCAAAACCTCACGAATACGCGCAGCGCTGTCTACAAAATAGAGGTCACGCCTCAATTCGACCTTCCTCCAATACGAACGCGTTTTGCAACGCCATCCAATACTCCATTTACAAATGCACTGGTGCCAGTCGCTCCAATTTCTTTTCCAATCTCTGCAGAATCGGCGAGCACAACTTCTAAAGGCACGTTTGAACGAAACATGAGTTCGCAAGTGCAAACTCTTAAAATTGCCAAGTCTACTTTTGCCATGCGCGAGATACGCCAATTGCGGGCACAAGTTTCAATATGACCATCAATTTCCTCACGTTTTTCGCACACCAAAACGGAAATTGCATGAACAAAACCTTTTATTCGCCCCGAAAGCTCAATCTGCGTTACGAAGGAATCGAAATCGCGCTCAGAAAAAATTGAAGTTTGCGCAAAGTCTATGGCGTAAGCGAACTGAACCGCTGCCCGACGCGCAGCGCGAAGCTCTTCGGGGGAGAGGCCTTTTTCGAATTCCGCGAACAAATCAGGTTTCTGCTGCTCAACGTCTGCCATATTGCCTCCAAAGCCAGGCGCCTGATGTTGCGCCGCTTATTCACAGTCCCAAAAAACACAGACGCATCCCTTAAACCCACACATTGGAAATGTACAGAGATTCTCTCACATGACCTTTCTCACAATTGTAAGTCTTTTGAAAACAGAGTGTTACGCAAAAAATGCCGTCATAATTCTGGCAGTCCCAGGGACACTCGTTTGAGTTCGAAAAACACCTTCCGATGCCTTTGGAGTAGATGTTGGAGGTTCCATGTTTTTGGCTGCATCCCGACTCGATACACTTAATAGCGTCGTTACCCTCATCGCAATCGTAGTGTTTGTCACACTCGGAGTTTTTTTGCGCCGCTATGCCACAAGCAAAAAAGGGCGCTACACAAGAGAAAGTCTCGCAAAAAGATACTGGAAAACAACTCGTACATACCGTTTGCGCGCGTTTCATAATCTCGCCAACGAAGTCATTGATGATGTATCGAGATTGATGAACGAACGCCGCAGACCTGACGAAGCTCGTGCATTAGGGTGCCTCATCTCGGATGCTCGGAAAAAAGGTGAGTGCTTACTTGCAAGTCGACAGTTCTATCACACATACTCACCGCGCTCAGAAAGCGCCCTTCGAGGGAAGGTCAACGAACTTGCCAGACTCGAGCAACGCCTCAAAGCACTTCCTCGTTCTTCCCTCACCCTAGAAGATGTTTTAGCCGGACGCTTTCAAAATTGCCATGCAAACAGCCAAGGAGCCGAACTATGATTTTTTCAAAACATCCACATGCCACACACACAGCTGAAGAAACAGGAAAAGCGCCGCTAGCAAGACGCACGCACGCTCCAGGCGTCACATGGCACTGCCGTGAACCTTGGTTTGGCGACTCGCGTGATGGACAACTTATCAATGGAGAAGGCTACCATTACTTTCAAATGAAAGGTGACGGCGTTATTGAAAAAGCCGTTGAATGGTATGAATCCGATGACGGGGAAGAGCACAGCACGGAAGTTCCCGAGCTAATTGGCCTGAATTGGTACGAATTTTTTGGATACGATGACGACGAAATTCTGGAAACCGTCCCACCCCACGAGTTTTCGTACATAGAGCAGCTTTCTCAACCCTCGAAAAAATAATTTTCAGGGCATGCGTCACGCATCAAACGCTTGCCTTTCCCTCCAACATGCTTAAGTTTCTAGTATCGAAAACCGCGCTTGGAGGCATTTCCGAATGAAATACTATGAAATCCTGGGAGTGGGGAAAACGGCTTCTACGGAAGAAATCAAAAAGGCTTTCCGTAAACTAGCCATGCAACATCATCCCGACCGCAACCCTGGAAATAAAGCGGCCGAGGAAAAATTCAAGGAAGTTTCCGAAGCGTACGCCATTCTTTCCGATCCAGAAAAGCGGCAACAGTACGACCGTGTTGGTGACATGCGGTTTTCACAACAACGCGGCAACGACGACTATTTTCGAAACTTCGACTTTGGAACCATCTTCCAGGAAATGGGATTTGGCGGCGGGTTCGACTTTGAGCAGTTTTTTGGCGGTGGTGGCGGAGGGGGCGGTGGCTTTAGTGGCGGTCGTTCGGGAAGGTCGCGTAGGGGCACAAGCTATCAAACACCGCATTTTGAAGATTTCGAAAATGAGCGCAGCTTCGACGCTGAGCACGAAATCAATGTCGGTTTTATGGATATTTACAACGGATCTGAAAGGCAAATTAATCTCCAACTCTCAACCGGGGAAAAAATAAACGCTCGCATCAAAATTCCGGCTGGAATTGAAGATGGACAAAAACTTCGACTCAAAGGGCAAGGCGCAACTCGCAGCGATGGGGTGCGTGGCGATCTCTATCTCAAAATAAAAATGTTGCCGCATCCAAATTTCTCGCGGCACGATTTCGATGTGGAATCAGACTTTGAAATTCCATTTTCCATTTTGGCCCTGGGCGGTTCTATTGAAATACCCACACCACAAGGGCACAAAAAGACACGCATTCAGGTAGGGATGCGCTGCGGGACAAAAATGCGGCTTCGTGGATTAGGATTCAAAAAAAGCAATGGCGATAACGGTGACATGTATGTCCGTTTGCTTGCAAAAGTACCAGAACAGCACGACATTTCAGATGAAATAAAAGAAACACTTGAAAAACTTCAAAAACTCGGATTTTAAAAATGATCAAAACACACACGGACTCTGGTTCTCTTTACAATGTTTCACCTGGTACATCGGGAAATATGAATCTCTTTATTACCACTGGACGCGGTCTTGAACCCTTCCTTGCAGAAGAAATTCAGGAACTCGCACAAGAGCACAAACTCACCATATCCGATGGTCCTAACGAAGCGGTTGCAGGTGTTTCGCTTGAGGCCCCATTCGAAACAGTTGTGGCGCTGAACTTTGGCCTCACAACTGCAAGCCGTGTTACGTGGACTCTTTTGGAAGGCTACGCCCCCAATGGCGACGCGGTTTATTCACTAACATCTTCTATCCCATGGGAAAAAATCTTTGATGTCGAAAAAACATTCAAGGTAGAGGCACATTGTAAAGACGGATTCACTACAAATTCCATGTTTCTGGCACTCAAAGTAAAAGACGCGATTGCAGATTCCTTCAGAAACAAATTTGGAAGTCGCCCCAGTGTTGACCCCAAAAATCCGGACGTCACTGTACTTGCTCGACTTCAAGGAAAAAAAATCACAATTGCAGTAGACACTAGCGGAGAAACTCTTTCCAATCACGGCTATCGCGTAGGCGACGGACGCGCTCCGCTTCGAGAAAATTTGGCAGCTTCCATGATTCGAGCCACAGGATGGCCTTTGTTGGCAAAGTCACTCCGAACAGATTGCGAACCCGTTTACCTCGAAAGAAATGCAGGAAATGCAGGAAAAGAAGCGGACAGCACAAAGCGCCGTATTCCTCTGCGTCTTCCTGTTTTGCCCACACTTTTAGATCCCATGTGCGGAACGGGAACACTCCCCATTGAAGCAGCTTTGCTGCTTCTGAACAAAAAACCCAACTCTCGCCGAGGATATTTCGCATTCGATGCCATGGCGTGTTTTCATGGAAAAGAATTTGCGGAAATTCGTTCGTCACTCTCAAAGAAATTTGAGAACGCCGAACTCAGCGAAGACGCTGTTCAAGGCGCAATTAAAAGATACACTGAGAACCTGAAAAAGAATTCAATTGATTTTGAATGCGCTTCGTCTCCTATTATTGCGAGTGACATTGATGCGCATGCCATAACATCCACACGCCGCAATGCTGAAGCTGCCGGTGTGAACAAACTCATTGATTTGGGTCGCTGCTCATTTTTTGAAGGAGATGCCCCTGCAAAATGTGGGATTATGGTTATGAACCCCCCTTACGGCGAGCGGCTCGAAGACGACGAAGCTGTTGCTGTGATGTACGAAAAAATTGGGAATACACTTAAGCACCATTTCCGAGGTTGGATGACCTGGCTGATCTCCAACAACACTCCCGCACTCAAACGCATCGGACTACGCCCCACACGAAAAGTATCTCTGTACAACGGGCCACTCGCCTGTCAATATCAGCAATACATTCTGTACTAAAATTGGCATCCTCCCCTGTTCGCCCCCGTATGAACTTGCTAGAGTTGATCCAGACCAACTTTGTTCATTCATTGGGAGAAACACATGGGTTTGTCTTGGCACTCAAAGGATAGCAACATCGAACAAATACGATCGCACATTGACGCATGCATAGCTCATGCACAAATTCCTTCTTTCGCTTCGTTACTATGGGAAAACGACGAACTCTGCATTCGCATCAACCAAGCGGGGAAAAGCGAATTTCGCATTGCCATTTTGGCAGCAGGAAAAGGTGTCCGAATTGCCGAAACAAAACGAGACGTCGCATTATTTCATAGAGCATTTGTAGGAACCGTCGAAAAATTCGTCGACAAAATACTATCTGAGGCTGGCTTTGACAAAGATTAAAATGTTCCGTCACCATTTCTTCTATTTACCAACCGTTGGATGTGCATTGCTTGCAGCGTGCACTACGACACCCGAAACATCTACGACACCCGAAACATCTGGGCAACTCAAAACAGAACCTTCTCCTGCTTTAATACCCGACAAGGCCTATGAAATCGAATTCTCACCAGAAGTCACAACACGCATGAGCACCATGCTCGGACAAGATTTATCCCCACAAGACAAACATCTCCTTATTGCCCAAAAGTGGCTAAAACTCACATTTGATCTTGTTGCAAAACGAGAATATGGCGCAGCTAAAGCTACAGCCCTCGCAATTATGGACACATCAAATCTCTCAAAAGCCACCTACAGATGGGCTCTGGCTGCGTACGCAATGGCCCTCGTTGGAAATAGCAAAGAAGACACTTGGAAAAATCCAACAGAGTTTGCAAAAAGTGTAAGAACAAATGCACGCGGCACCCAGGCTTGGAACACACTTGAAATCAAAACTGACACCATTATCACGGGACTTCTTAACCCCGCCATGCTGGCACAAGCTCAATTTGAACTTCCAGCTTGGTGGACGAATTTTGTAACACAGCCCACACATCTCAAGCCAACACCCGCGCCAGCATCAATCACAACAAAGCCTCTGGAAGCCATGAAACAGCTGGTTAGCGAACACAAATATGAAAAAGCAGCAACCGTTGCTGAAGGCTTTTCCTCTGAAAAAACCCGTGACTGTGCCGTTCGACAATACGCAAAATACGTGTTGGCTCAATACAGTCGCAAAGCGCAAAACCGAAGAAAATTCTTTGAACGCCAAGAAAACTTGGTACAGGACATTATGACAAACGAATGCCCTGCCACAAATTTTGGTTTTTCAAATCAGAGATACGCCGAATTTAGAATTGACGCTAATTTGTGGCTTTCTCGGTTACAATGGGAAAAAGGCGACAACAAAAAAGCCCTTCCACGCGCTGAAAAAATGCTTTTGGAAGCCGCAAAAGCAGAAGACGAAACCCTTGCACTGGATGCAGCTCACGTCATTGTTGGGCGCGTTGGGTTCGAAGAGTTTTCGGCAGCTCACAACGCCGATCGTGTTCAAAAACTGTTACAAACAAAATGGTTCTCTCCAAACGCAAGGCAATGGCTCACAGAGCGCCAAGGTCTTTTTCAGGTTATTTCTGGAGACAACGCTGCAGCCGTTGACACTTTTAAGCATATCCAAGAAAATTCAAAAAGCGAATCTCAACGAGCTGCAGCACTCTATTGGCAAGGTCGTGCTCTTCAAAATGCGAAGATGGAAAAAGAAGCTCGGGAAGCTTTCTCTGAAGCGGGGAAAATGGCACCTCTTTCCTATTATGACTTGCTCGCAGGACAGGCATTAAAATCACCCTCTGGCAGAGCATCAACAAACGATGCGTCAGCATACGGCGAGCCATGGCAAAACATTTTCCGCAGAAAAATTGAACTGAATGCCTCAACAACATTTGCAATGTTCTTACCCATTCGGGATGAATTCTCCACCTCAGAAAAAAACCCCAACAACATTCAAGAAACCACTGCACCCAATACGACACAAAATACCACAGTCCCTGCAGAATCCACTTCCACGACTTTGATGGGTGACGAAGAAGATGAAGAAAATACTCCACAAGAACCATCGCAAGAACTCCAAAATGGACTTCGAAACGCACAGCTTCTTACTGCGCGATTGCGAGCTACGTCTCCGGCACTTTCTTTCGACGATTTTCGCACCGCAACCCGTAAAAATGTAGAATTTTTCAGCACGCTCCTAAGACAGGAAACCCGTCTTCTACAAAAAACTTTCGAAAGCGAACTTCAAAACAACGAATCGGTTGCACCACTTGGCACCCGCGTTGCTTGGCAAGTCAACCTTGCTCTTTCGGATGCAGAAACCATTCTCCTTATCAGCAAACTTCGCGATATCGATCCTTTAGACAGTGCTGCAACAAATTTTTCGTATCTTTTGTATTATCCACGCCCTTTCGAACCTTCATTTTCCTCTGCAGCAAGGCGGTGCAGCGTTGACATTAATCTATTGTACGCAATCGCTCGACAAGAAAGTTTAATGAACCCCGAAATTAAGAGTCCTGTTGGTGCTGTGGGTCTTATGCAACTCTTGCCAAGCACAGCAAAAAAAGTGCTTTCGCGATTTCCAGAATTTGCGAAGTTCGACAAAAGCAGCCTCACAAATCCTGACGTCAATACCCTTGCTGGCGCATGCTATATCTCAGATTTATTAAAACGCTACGAAAACAACCCCATCTATGCCATTGCCGCATATAATGCCGGAGAAGAAGCTGTTGACAGCTGGATTGCACATCGCGCGCCGGCGGCAGGCAGTTCCGAGATTTTTGTTGAATTTATTCCATACAACGAAACACTTAAGTATGTGCAACGTGTCTCACGCAATTTTCACAATATGAATTGGATCTACGGAGCAAACCCAGCTCCGACAAAACCGGATTCGTGAAAATAAAGCTTGATGAATAATTAAATTTAATCAGTTCGCTTTAAGTTCTTCGTCAATTGCGTGAGAAAAGTCGTTTACCGACTGACCACCAGAAAGCTTGCGGCCATTAATATAATAAGCAGGAGTGCCGTTCACGCCCACATCAACGCCTGTTTGATAATTTGCCATCACGGTTGCGAGAGTAGCAGGGTCCTTACGACATTGTTCAAACTTTGCCTTGTCGAGCTTCAGCTCAGTAGCAAGCTTAGTGTAAACTTCTTCCCCAAGATTTGAGTAATGTTCGAACAGAAAATTATGCGCCTCAAAATACTTACCTTGATCGCCCGCGCACTTCGCACTCACAGCTGCTGGCTTTGCATTCTGATGGAAGTCCAAGGGGAAATCACGATACACCCAACGAACTTTGCCATCGTATTTTTTCATGACATCCATAAGTGTTGGAACCATACGAGCACAATATGGGCATTGATAATCGGCGAACTCAATAATAGTGACCTTTGCCTCTTTCGGACCCATAAAGAAACTGCCGCCATCGGTAATATCCAAACGAGGTTCAACCGGACGAGGCATTGTCAGAGCAACTTCGCCTTTGGCGCGAGCATTCTGAATCAAACGACCAATCACTTCTTGGCGAGCTTGTCCTTCCAATGCGTTACGAACTTCCTTCACTTGTTGCTCAGGTGAAAGGCTCTTCAGGCGAGGATCGTCTTTGTACTGCTGAAGAATGGCTTGGATACGAGCTTCAGGCACATTAACATTTTCTTTTGCATAATGATCGCGAGCTTCGTCAATTGTTTTGAGATTCTTTTCTTTCATATAACGACTGAAAAACTCGTTCAAATAGCGCCGACCCAAGAGTTCTTCGTAAGCACTGTAAACTTGCTGTTCAGCTTCAAAAACTTTTGCCTTCTCGGCACTCGTGAGAGATTCTTTGGTAAAGGGGGTGCCAAAATATTGACCCATGGCCCCCGATGCACTCGCAGCAGATTCTACTGAAGTTCCGGCAACACGAGCCTTCACATTTCCAGCAAATGCTGTGATATCGCGCGTAAACAGAAAACCAACTACGGCAGCAGCCGCGACCACACCAACAACCGCAATTCCGCCCTTAATTTGATTCGACATAGGGTACCCTTTTCTGTGAGAATTCACGGAACAGAAACAACGGAAGAAAAGGTACCATGAGGCTGACAGGGGAACAACTGATGTCCCCCAAATTGCCGACTTTGAAAAAAATGCAGACGCTGGCTAGAAAAGCGAGCAGTGCGAATGACTCAAACTTTTGACTTCAGAGCGTCAATTTTGTCTGTGCGCTCCCAAGGGAATTTGCTACGACCAAAATGACCAAAGGCGGCAGTTTCGCGATAGGAAAATCCGGCTTCGGTTGGCTTGCGAAGGTTAAACTGCTCGATAATTTCGCGAGGCTTTGTTTTGAAAACTTCACGAACCGCTTTTTCAATTTGCGCACGTGGTGCTTTTTCGGTTCCAAAGGTTTCAACCAAAATGCTAACAGGTTCAGCCACACCAATAGCGTATGCAAGCTCAACCAATGCGCGATCTGCAAGGCCAGCAGCAACAACATTTTTTGCCATATAGCGGGCCAAGTAAGCGGCAGAACGGTCTACCTTCGTGGGGTCTTTTCCAGAGAATGCACCGCCGCCATGGGCGCCGTGACCGCCATAAGTATCAACAATAATCTTGCGGCCTGTAAGACCACAGTCACCCTGAGGACCACCCACAACAAAACGTCCTGTGGGATTCACAAGAAATTTTGTTTTTGCGTCAATCCATTCCGCAGGCATGGTTTTTTTAATAATTTCCTCAATAATAAACTCGCGGAGTGTTGAGAGCGAAACGTCCGCCGAGTGCATTGTGCTCACAACAACAGTATCGGCACGGTGAATGCGTCCAGCACGATATTCAAAAGTAACCTGAGATTTTGAATCAGGACGCAAAAAGTTCACGCGATTTTCGCGACGCGCCTTAGAAAGACTTTCCAAAATGTGATGTGCATATTGAATAGATGCAGGCATAAGCTCGGGTGTTTCGCGAACAGCGTATCCGAACATCATACCTTGATCGCCAGCACCCATCTCTTTTTTTACGCCTTCATCAACGCCCATGGCAATATCTGGAGACTGTTGTTCCAGGGCAAGAATAACACCGCAGCTCCCAAAATGAAAACCAGTGTTAGCATCGGTGTATCCAATATCGCGAATAACATCGCGAGCGATATCCGCATACGAACGCATTTTAACGCGAGCCTCGGGCTTCACAGTAATTTCGCCCGCAATTACAACCAATCCTGTTTTCACAAGAGTTTCACAAGCCACACGTGCTTCTGAATCATATTTCAAAATTTCATCGAGAATGCCGTCGGAAATTTGATCGGCCACCTTATCGGGGTGACCTTCGCTCACGCTTTCCGAGGTAAAATAAGAAACATCCGCCTGGGACGAAAATCTTGCATGAGAAAAATTCTGAAACATATACACTCCGTAGTTAGGATTACCCTGTCACAAAAACCGGAGAAGCTCGGCTCGGCCATTGGTGGGGCCAAAACTCCCCTGGAGAAAAACAAAAAACATAATAACAAACAACACAGAAGACGAAAAACAATATGAGGGAGAGTCTGTAAGCCGGATTCTGTCGAGGACCACAATTCCTCTTCCCGCGGACGTTACCGCCGCGATGTTTGCGGCCAACCCGGATGTCAAACGGACCGAGCCGATCCTTCATCCCTATTTGGCTTTGCTTCGGATGGGGTTTGCCAAACGCCTTGTTGCCAAGGACATCCGTGAGCTCTTACCTCACGTTTTCACCATTGCCGTTCCCTTGCGGGACTTAGGCTGTGTGTTCTCTGTTGCACTTTCCGTCGGGTTACCCCGCCTGGTCGTTAACCAGCATCCTGCTCTTTGAAGTCCGGACTTTCCTCGCTCCCGGAAAAACCGGTACGCGCTGTGATCCAACCCTCCCTCACCAAACATGCATAGACCACTGTCCAGGCAAGAGCAAGTCTCGAACTTTGGCACAACTTTACGATGCCCACTGCAATAAGCGCACGTCTCGTCTTTCGGGACTCGCACAAAAAAATTCCTCTCCTGGAATTTCCAGCATCGCACGGCTTTCAGACGGAATTTCAATCACTCTTGGTCCGGAAAGATTCAGAAATACAAACCGAATTTGCAACGAAAATGCCAAATCTGCATATGCGAAAACCGCATCACCCAAAGTTTCAAGCTCGTTTGTCGATGGCTCGCTTGTGTATATCGCCTGAAACACTTTGATGCTACTTTTGCGGCAAGCCACGGTACGCGTCACGACCCAAATTCGTTGCCCCATAGACAGCGGTTTTACATACCGAGACATTGTTTCGGCCACAACAAAAGTTTGATTTTCACGCAATTGTCGTTCGAATCCAAAATCAATTTCCTGAAGAGCAGCATAACGTGCCCGCTCGGCAAACAAAAGATAGCGCGGATGATGAACATATCCACCGGCATCGATATCCTCAAACTGAACCTGCATCGCGAAAACATGCGAACGCAAAAAACGCATTGTTCCTCCTCCAATTTACAGGTGCCCACAAAAATCATTCGTTCAAGACACACACCACAATGGCTTTTCATCCCGAGTTGTGTCAAGAAGCCATGAAAGTGCTGCAAGTGTTCCATCCAGAACAGAAAAGGATTTGTCATGGAAAATACAGTCCTCGCAAAATTCCTCGAAAAAATTGAAGACGTGTACGAAAAATATCAAATACAAGAGAAAAAAATATCATCACAATTTCAGTCCACCTGCTATAAAGGCTGCGGTGCATGCTGCCATTTTCCTCTCATTTCATCCACCGCTGGCGAGGCATTTGTTCTGTACAATATTTTGATCCAAGTGGCTTCAAACAAAGAAGAACTCAATAGTCACCTCCGCTCATATGCCGCGAAATACTTTGCTAACGCCAGAGCAGAGGGATCGCTTCCCTTCACTCAAGAACAACAGAAAAAAGCCTTTTTTTCTCTCGCAATGCCTTGTCCGCTCTTTCAAAAAACCAACGACCCTAACTCTATGCAAGGCCACTGCGCCGCATTCCAAATGCGACCCCTTATTTGCGGATACTTTCACAGTTTAGACGATCCCGAGCTCTGTTTACAAAAAGAGCCCCATCGCACCTACGGACCGGCCATTGCTGCAGGCGAAGAAGCCATCGACGAAATTCAAACTTTCGAACGAATTGTACTCGGACGAAGCACACTTGGACACCTTCCACTGCTCCTCGCAGCCATGAGCTACGAAAAAGGACAGAAAGCATTCTTACGGGACGATTTTCACAATTCAGAAACCAACTCACTACCACCTGAAGAAGCCCAGTGGTCTTATGATTTTGATCTTTTTATTGAACTCATCGCCGCAGCTGGATATTCCATCACAGAATCTGACATTCACTCTCTGCTTGCAGCCCAAAAA
>CAIZES010000073.1 GCA_903932045.1 uncultured Silvanigrella sp.
GGAACTGCCAACAGGAACTGCCAACAGGAACTGCCAACGGGAACTGCGAACAGGAACTGCCAACGGGAACTGCCAACGGGAACTGCGAACAGGAACTGCGAACAGGAACTGCGAACAGGAACTGCGAACAGGAACTGCCAACGGGAACTGCCAACAGGAACTGCCAACAGGAACTACGTTCATGCAAAAAAATAAATTCCGGAAAACGACTGAGAAACTGAGTCACAATACAAGAAACAATGCAATAACCGCAGCAGCAAAAGTCCACACCAAATTTCTACTTCGTTTGCTACAAATTGAAAATTTGCAGTTCAGCGCTACTCTGATCTCCTCTGTGCTCCTCGGCACTACTCCTACAATAACTCAAGAACAGAACGCGCTAGAATTCTCTCGCTAGAATTCTCTCATGAGACTTTTTTCATTTTTAAATTTGTGCTAGATTTCCGAAAATCATCTATTCTCAAGTATCTCAATAGCAAGGTAACAATATGACACCTGGCAATTCTTTTCTTAGGGTCTTTGTTACGCCATTTGTTACGGCATTTGTTACGCTATTTGGCAAGGTATTTTGTACAATATTTATTGCGTTCGCGCGCTCTTTCTTTTTCCAGTTCCTGTTGCTTTCTTCAAGCGCTTGGGCGGCCCAAACAACTCTCACGCCAGAAGCAACAATTGGAACCACATTCGGAACAAAAACAGAAACAACATCGGAACGAGCACAGGCGGAACTCGAATTGCTCAAAAAAACAGGAATTGCTGTGCTTCACTCGGCGCAGCCTTACGAAGCCTGGCAGTTGCAGGCAGCAGTACAAATTCTAACAATCGGCCTGGGCATTCACAAACCCAATAAACTCAATCGGCTCAAATATCTTTACAGCCAAGCCCCCACACGTCAGTTTTTTCCACCGAAAGGCTTTTTTTCAAATGAGCTCCAAGCCATTATTTTAACAACGCCGAAAGAGGCATCAAACAACAACAACAACAACAACAACAACATTTGCGAATTCTACGAAACCTTGTCCCACGAAATAGGACATTCGGTCGTATTCTCATTGTTGTCCCCCAGTGCACTGCGTCATTTAGCCATCGAGTTCGGTCCGTGGGCGAAACACATTGGCCTCCAAGCTCCTACAAACTTGCAAGACCCAATCTTCATGACCCCTCACTCCGACTATAATATGCCAATAGAGGCCGTACTTATTCACAATAACGTGCCAAGCCGCTATGCACTTAGCAATGTTCACGAATGGTTTGCGGAAACATTTTCCAACTGGGTCATACAAACGCTTGCGGAAAAAAATATCACCCACTGTTTGCAAGACGATTCAATTTCCAACGCGCTCAAACAAGAGTTCACCAACATTCTGAACTCTAATTAGGTTTTGCTGCGGTGACGGTAATAATCACTTTGCGTTCAAGTTGAAGCCCACTCGATTTTTCGGTTTCCGAAGAATATCTTTCGCCCAATCCTTGAACGTGAATGCGATCTGCCTTTATGCCATTCCGTTCCAACAGCAACGCTACGTTGTGAGCTCGCTCCGTAGAAAGTTTTTCATTGTACGCTTTACTCCCTCGAGCATCTGCATAACCGAAAATTGTTACCTTGAACTCATCAATTGGTGAAATCGTTTTGGAAAGTTCCCCAATTGATTTCGCATATGCCGAGGACACCACAGAACTATCGGTATCAAAATAAACTGCAGGAATATCGAGACGGAAACTATCAACCTTTGCAAAAGGGCTTTTAACCATGAGCGGCTTTTGCGCTAGGGCTTCGTCTCTTTCCTTTTGAAGCTGTGCTGTTGTCGCTTTGAGCTCTTTGACATCTGTTGTCAGTTTAATGATAGAATAATTCCCCTCGAGATCTCTAATGTTGTCATCCCATGTTTGCATATTCTGAGTTAATTCGTTGGCCCCTCGTGCAAGGTTTTTGGCATCAGTTGCAAGTTTTATTGACCTCTCAACGTCTGCTGCTTTATCAGACGAAGACGTGGAATCCTTGAAGACTTTAACGGAGTCGTCCAATTCTTTTTTTGCATTCATAACCGTTTTAGGCATGTACTTATCCGAACCTAACTCCTTGCTTCGCTCAATTTCGGTGTTCGCCTGCTTCAGTTCGTCTGGAGCATCTTTTGGAATTGAAGCGCAACTGCTCATCAAAAATAATGACGTCAAGCTTCCCAAAAAATACAAGCCCGTCTTTTTCATAAGTCACCTCTGTGAAAGTTGAAAACACACAAGAGTGCGCAACATCGAATAACGAACGCACATGGAACCCAATACACATAATAATTCACTTCTATAAATTTAAAAGAGAAACTGAGACTTATTGCCTAGAATGTTGTCATCAATGTCTATTTAACAGGAATACCTCTGAATTTCCCCACGGCTAAAGCCGGAGGGTTCTGAAGGAAAACAAAAAATTACCACAAAAATCCTATTTCTAGCTGACATGAGCATGTCCGTAATATAGTCTGAAAGTATCAATCACTCCTTTTCTCGAAAAAGAGATACTTTTGGGAGAGATTTATGCCCAGACATTCTTCCTCATCAATTGCTCTCATCGCAAGCCTCAGTCTTTGCTCAATACCCGCATTGGAAGCGCCACGAGGCCCGTTGGCATTGGGCCTCATTCTTGGCGATCCGAACGGTATCAATATAGATTATCACTTGCATGAAACACGGGCTCTAGAAGCATCTCTGCGTTTGGAGGGCGATTCTATTTTTAGGGGATGATGCTCATGATTTTGCATGCGGTTTTATTGTGTGAAAATATCGTACTATGTTTGCTAATGCATGCATGTACATTTTTGCCAGATTCATCTCAGCCATTGATTACGAGTATAACAGGCATAGAGCGTTCAATGAGTTTTCGCGCAGAAGTTATTGTTGACTCAGGGAGCACAAATGCACAAATTGCTTTTGCTATTTCTAGGCAATTAAAAACTGCAATCGGCTCTCTTCGGGAACAAGGGATTTCGCTAAGTTCACGTGAGCACCAAAAAAGTCTATCTGCAGACAACTGGCAACGCGCATTGGTGACAACAATTCCAGGTGAGAAGAGTTTGCTTAGGGTTACCTATTTTTATAACGATATTGTTGTTACTTCGAAAAAACTATACGGACTTAATTCCATTTCGTTTGTAATGTTAGCCAGTGACTACGACTCCCAGCTGACGCAATTAAAGCGAGATTGCTCGGATGATCCCTCCGACACTACGGATTCACTTTGGTACCATTTTTCTCCGTTACTGAACAGTTGTAAAAAACGAATCGAGATTGAGAAAAAAGCCATTGTTGAAGAACGAGGCCAAATTGGGTTCGATGAAAACAGGATTGGCGAACGAGAAGCGTCCCGTGTTTTTTTGCCAGTAGAAGCCACTTTAGGCACCCCTCACATGGCAGATCGCGATTTTTATCCCGAATACGACAAACTGTTTGGATTCTTATCTTCCAGAAAAAGACTCATTGTGTATGTCTTTCTGGGTAGCGACAAAGAGGATGCTCGCAGTACCAAAGACATCTTGGGTAAACAGGCAATTATTTTTTATCGGACAATTATTCAATATTTTCCATCGCTAAAAGTAACAAACACCGAGCCTTTTGCGTTATTGCAAGATGTGTTTATCGGCGAAAACAAAGTAACAAACCCCACATACCAGCAGATGTTTAACTAGGTTATCGATAAGCGAGACTACCCTCCGGAGGCGGGTACAAATATTGAGAAGCAGGAAAGTCTGCGTTATCAAGTGATGGAAAAATTTGCGGAGCGGCGAATTCAATGGGAGGCTCCATTTAGAGTGACAGCAGCCAATGGGCGTCGTGTCGATCTCACTCTCGATCTACGGACTTTTTATGGTCGCGAGGATGGAACTGATGAGATTAGACAGGCTGCGCGAAACAGATACTTGGAGGCATTTTGGTATGGAGATATTTTCATCTACAGTGGTCACTCACACTTTGGAAATGGACCGCTTGAACCCTCATTATATACCCCGGAAAACTTCCCTGCGCGTTACCAGATTGCGTTTATCAATAGCTGCCTTTCCTTTAACTACTATAATCGAGATTTTTTGACAAAGAAGGCCCGTGGCGAGCTCGATATGGTTGTTAATGGGATGCCAAGTTATGTTTCAACAGCAGGGTTTACCACAGCTCAATTTTTGATAAGTTTGCTAGATAAAACACCGAAAAGCTACAAACAGATTCTGCAGGATATGACTTTTGATTTTTCTTGGCGCAATAATGCTTACGAGCCAATGCGTGTCGTTGACGGCGAAACCGACAACATCTACAACCCAAACTCCTTTCCACTGACCCTAGAATGGAGTGGTCCTTCTTTTTAACAAATAGAAAAATCGCTGAGAGAAATACACGAGTCCGAGGAGTCGCTCCCACTGTTTTTGTTAGACCCAAATATCACATAAACTGTATGTTCTTTTCTGTCGTTGATAAGTTTAATCTCACTCGTTTGCAGCAGCAATCCATCGAGAACCATATAAAGCTCTCCTTGATGATTTGAGTCTTGTTTAAATACAAAGTGATAAAGCGTTTCTGAGTACCGATAGTGCAATTTAAAATATGTCCAATCTTTGGATACTCGCGGTTTAAACAGCAGCACATCCCCCTCGCGCACCATTCCAATCATCACTTCAAAAAATAAGCGATAAAACCAAGCAGCCGATCCGGTATACCAAGACCATCCACCTCGGCCAGCAAAAGGTTCTTGACTATAAATGTCGGCAGCAAGTACGTACGGCTCAATTTTGTAACACCCCACCTCGGAATCATTTCGTGCGTGGTTAATGGGATTCAGCATAGTAACAATAGATGTTAATCTGTCGTATTGCCCAGCAAGCGCAAATGCCCATGCAGCCCAAACTGCCGCATGTGTGTACTGCGCGCCATTCTCTCGTACTCCTGGCGGATATGCTTTTATGTAGCCAGGATAAACGTCGGACTGATGAAATGGAGGGGTAAAGAGCTGAACAATTTGGAGATCGGGGCGCACCAAACGATTCCACAACGAATTGAGAGCGAGCTCCCGATGTTCAGCAGATCCGACACCCGCAATTGTGGCCCAACTTTGAGGAAGCGAATCAATTTGGCATTCTTCGTTTTGCGCCGAGCCCAGGGAGACACCATTGTCGAAATAGGCTCGTTTGTACCACTCGCCATCCCATCCGTTTGCCTCAATTTGCTTTTCGAGTTCTGCAGCAACACTCACACAGCGATCGGAGAACACAAGGTCTCCGCGCTGCCGGGCCAGAACAGAAAATTGCACCAACACCTCATGCAAAAAAAACCCCAACCAAACACTCTCTCCCTTGCCGTGGTCGCCCACGCGATTCATGCCGTCATTCCAGTCGCCACTTCCTATTAAGGGTAAATTGTGTGCTCCCACTTTCAAACCGTTTTCAATGGCTCGCGTGCAATGTTCATACAAAAGGGCAGACTCTTCGGAGCGAACAGGAAGATCGTAATAACTTTCTTCGTTGTCATTGAGTTTTCTGGTAACGAGAAACGAAACTCGCTCTTCCAGAACACTCTGATCAGAAGTAAATGCGACGTACCGACACACTGCATAAGGGAGCCACAAATAATCGTCGGAACATTTGGTTCTGACTCCACGACCACCTGGAGGATGCCACCAATGTTGCACATCTCCCTCTATAAATTGACGTTCAGCACAGCGAACCAGATGTTGACGAACAAGCTCGGGCATCTGATGCATCAGGGCAAGAGAATCTTGCAACTGATCGCGATAGCCATAAGCGCCCCCCGATTGGTAAAAGCCGCTGCGACCCCAAATTCTGGACGAAAGCACCTGATACGGCAGCCATCCGTTCATAAGCACATTAAGAGCGGAGTCCGGTGTTTCTGTGTGGAGCACTCCAAGTTTTTCTTGCCAAAATTGCCACACCTCTTCAAGTGCGACATGTCCTGCCCCCAGGCCTCGATAGCGTTGAATTAAAGCAACTGCTTCGGCGTGATTGTTGGCTGCGCCAAAAATAAATAAAATCTCGTGTTCTGCGCCAGACTCAATTTCAACCGGCGCTCTCATTGCAACACAGGGGTCAAGCCCTGGTCCAAAGCGACCACAAAGATTTCGCGCATGCATCGCAACAGGGTTGGATGGGTCGCCGTTTCGTCCTAAAAATTCGGCGCGATCACAGGTAAAATCTCGAGATGCCTCACTGCAATCAAAAAATGCCACGGTTTCAGAAAACTCACTGTTGTAACGGTTGCGCGCAAGAATAGAATCCGTGAGTGGCTCAATCTCTGTTGCAATGTGCATGGCGTGGCGCGATCGGAAGTCGCCGAGCACCAGATCGAACGAAGAAAAAACGCTGAGGTTGCGCTTGCGATCGCTCAGATTTTTGAGACGCAGCAATAAAAACTTCACCGGAGCTTCTTTCGCCACGTACATGGTTAGAGTCGATTCTAAGTTGTTTTCGCGATGTTCAAAAATGGTGTATCCAAATCCATGCCGACAAGTGTATGAAGAGTGATGCTGAGTCGGCCAAGGGGTTGGACTAAAAAAATATCCTGTGAGTTCATCGCGAATATAAAGCGATTCTCCCCCGGAATCACGAACAGGGTCGTTGTTCCATGGCGTTAAACGATAACGCTGCGCATTGTCATACCACGTGTATCCACTTCCACTTTCGCTTACCGTCATTCCCACTCTCGGATTGGCAATAACATTCACCCAAGGTGCAGGTGTTTTCCTATTTTGGGCTGTGTAAATGATGTACTCACGCCCATCTTGAGTAAATCCTCCAAAGCCATTATCGAAAATGAGATTGTGGGTTGGCACGGCTTCATCATTCTCTAAGACTGGCAATTGGGGCAGAGTTCGAAGCGATGCCGCCGTTCGCTCTCGCCGTGTGGAGGTTCTCCACCGTTCCAACTGTTGTTGCAGGGTCCCATCCACATCACGAATAACAATTCTTGCTACAGCTTGTATCAAAACACGATCATCTTCGGGCAAATCATCTATGTGTATAACAAAAACACCTCCAGGCTTGTTGCGCAGGCGGGTTTCCATTCCAGAATTCAGCAAACGTTCAATTTGATCGTAGAGCGTTCTACGGTAACCCGAAACATCTTCGTTACAGATAACAAGATCACTTTGTAAACCCAATGTTCTCAAATATTCATGCGCCCTAGAAAGATCTCGCACTAAATTAATATTTTCGGATTTAACAATTCGAAGCAAAATAATTGGCAGATCGCCCGAGATAGAATATCGCCACAGTGCAGACTGCCCCTTGCGATTGCGCTTGAGAATAGAGGCTGCAGCTCGAAACGCTGTGATTGGAAAAACTACGGCAGCAGCAAGTTGCTCGTAAAATTTAACTTCTTCTTCAGAAGTCGTTAAGTGACGAAGAATTGTTTCCGATTGTGTTGTTGCTAGCTCAAGCACACGAGCAGCCATGCGGTGATCTTGATACTTTGCAGCAAGCGTGAGTGCAGCCTCTCGAGTTGGCGCAACACCGATAATAAAATCAATTTGAACAACTTTGCCCGCTTCAATCACAACTGGGCGCCTGAGAGCAACACACGGATCTAACGTTGAGACCGCGGCGGGCGCAAAAGGAGCCAACGAATCCATCATCGCCGGTTGACGCAATCCTCGCCCACGCCCCAAACACTGTGCGCGATCGGTAGCATAACTGCAGGGACCGTACTCTAATCCAGAGCTATTTAACAAACAAAACATCCATGGATTGATGTCGTCTTTTGCAGACGTACGACGGGTTGCAAGAATGACGCCGAGGTCGGAAACAATCTCCGTTTGCACAAACAAATTGTTAAACACCCGATGCGACTCATCGGCCCCAATATTTGCCAAAACAATTTCTGAGTAGGCAGTGAGCACCAACGATCGGGTTTCTTCGGAACGATTGGTCACACGAATGCGTCGCACCTCCAAATCATCTTCGGGCGACACCGCAATTTCGGTGTGTGTTTCGCAGTGCTCATCCACTCTTCGAAACTCAGCTCTTCCGGGCGTAAAAATTGCTTCGTAGTGACGCCCCGCGTGAAGCGTTGGCTGAAACGAGTTAGACCAATAGCGATTATTTTCAAGGTCTCCAATGTAAAAAAATATTCCAAGATCTTCATTGGTGGGGTCTTCACGCCATCTTGAAACCTCAAGGCCGTTCCAACGGGAATATCCGCTACCAGCCGCAGATATCATCACGTGATACCTGCCATTAGAAAGCAAATGGATATCGGGTACAGGTGAGTTGGGATTCGAAACAACACGCCTCACAGGTTCTACAATCTCTCCCACAATTCTGCGAGAAATACGCGCCTCCCTTTCGTAGGGTTGAAGCAGGATATTTTCTTTGGGAATACGCTCCTGCAGCAAGGGAACTGCCGCTCGAAAATCTGGATTGGCCAAAAAGCGTCGTTGCATGAGTTGTCCTTGCAGCGTTTGGGCGAATGCAAGAAGACTCATGCCGTGATGATGCACCATGCAGGTCTGAACCACCTCACACCGTTCGCTGTTTTTGACACGAGCAGGAGAAAAATCGATTGCCTCGTAGAATCCAAAGACACCAAGATAGGAGTTGCGCGACATTTCTCTCAGATTCTTACAGGCACGCAGAGAATCAACAAGCAGCGCTAAAGCGGTTGCATAAGGCGCAATAACAACATCATCGCTAAGCCCCCGTTGCAAACCCAATCCCGGCACACCAAAAGCACGATACTGATACGTACCCTCGTTATCGACACCGTTGTAGCACGACTCAGAAATTCCCCAAGGCACGCCGCGCTGGCGCCCATAATCGACTTGGCGAGCAACTGCGGCTTCACAAGTTTGACCCAATAACGTGTCGTTAAAGTTTGGCATCACAATCAGCGGCATGAGGTATTCAAACATTGAGCCGCTCCAGCTCAACAAAGATTGCCTGCCAGAAGCAATTGTGAGTCTACGACCTAAAGCGAACCAATGATCAAACGGAACCTGGCCTGAAGCGATACTGATATAGCTTGTCATTCTGGCCTCTGAAGCCAATAGGTCGTAATAACTTTTATCCAGTCTGCGCTCATCCAAAAAATATCCAATGGAAAAAAGTTTTCGCTCCGGATCGAATAAAAATGAAAAATCCGCATCGGCAAAATGACTGCATCGAGCTGCCAGGGCAATTGCATCCTGAATTCTAGACTCGATATGAGCATTTCCCAGTTTTAATTTTTCTATTAAAACACTGTCCGAATCGAAATTAAGCGTTGGAAGAATTTTTGCTATCACCTTAGAGAGATCGCCAAGTGTGGTCGCACTCTCGAGTGTCGCAAGAACATTTTTAGTGACTTCACCGCACTTTTCAATGCCCAGAAAGAGGCAAGGATTCAGAAATACGAGGTCATCGAAAAGCGACTGAACTTGCCTATCTAGCGCATTCGCCCACCACGAGGCTTCTGGGTAAAGATGTCGGTCTATTGATGAAGCGAGTTGTCCCGTAGACACCTTAAGATTCTTTAGTAAAATTGCCGTCGCAAGCATTCCTTGGCACTCAGTTTCCAGAAATTTTGCCACCAAAGTTTTTGAAGCAAGATCGAATTTTGGAGTTGTTCCTTTGTGTGGATAAAGTTGCTTGTTAAGCAGTCTTGCTGTGTCTCTGAGTCCTTCCCACGCATTTTTCGAAAACAGCGTACCGTTTATCAGTTCCAACAATCCACTTCCCAGAACACGAAGATGTACTGCCAGGTTGCCACTATCTACTGTCGAAATATATCGCGGTCGAAGAGGTTTGAAGGAATTGGTGTCATACCAGTTCAAAAAATGGCCACGATGTTGTTCTAACTGACTCATTGCGTCGAGTGTTCGCATCGTGCGTTCGAGAAGCTGAAATGCTGTTAAATACCCCATGTCATATGCCGAGAGATTAGATAATAAAGCCAACCCTATATCCGTTGGACTGGTGCGATGCGCAATTCTTTGTGTTGGTACAAATTGTACGTTATCGGGTGGCAGCCAATTCTCCTGCGCTCCAACAAATACCTCAAAATATCGCCATGTGATTCTGGCGGTGTCACGCAAGAACAGTTTATCATCGTGAGTCAGACGAGCGGTGCGTTGCCGCGAGGGTTGACTTATCCACCACCCTAACAACGGCGAAAAAAACCAAAATACCAAAATTAAACTTGCAGGTCGTGCAATTTGAGATGAGTCCGAAACTACAATTGTTATTGCTATTGCTATGGCAAATACGGGTGCAAACCCCATACGCAAAATAACTCTAAACAAACTCAGGCGCGAGCCGTTCTCCACAGCTGCGGCGGTTCGCCATTCAAGCAAATGCCTTCTGCTCACTAGTATTCGAAATAGAGAGCGAATTGTGGCGTCCATCGCCATAATTGCCTCAAATGGAATGAATGCTATCCACAAAACAATTCTGACAAACCTATCGCGAAAAGGCGAAAGCACGTTCACTATGTGGAACGAAAGTTGCAATTTGTGCTTGCGCGCGAAAAGTTCGGCAATGATAAACAAAAACTCAGGAGCAAGTGCGAGAGTGAGAACCACCAAGGTCCAATGCTTTGACGATGCAACTCCGAGCCAACCAACAGTCAGCAGCATTATATATGCAGCAGGGACAAATATACGCCTTAAATTATCAAATATTTTCCAGCAATTCAAAGCCGAGATTGCGACACGCACTTTCTTTCCTGCCGCGTCTTTAACACTGAGTCCAAGCCACGGAGCAATTTGCCAATCACCGCGCATCCACCGATGCCGTCTGCTAACATCGGTAAGATATTGCGATGGTGCGTTTTCGGGAAGTTCAACATCGCTGCAGTAACCAGTGCGCGCGTAGCATGACTCCAGCAAATCATGACTCAACACAGTGTTGTCTGGAAACCTTCGATTTAGCAATTTGTGAAAAACGGCGACGTCGTAAATTCCCTTTCCAAGAAAGGAAGACTCTGCAAAAAGATCTTGGTAAAGGTCTGATACCAGTCTTGTGTAGGGATCAACGCCTGCCTCACTCACAAGCAGTCGCGAGTATCTGGAAACCTGAGCACTGTCGAGTGAGACACCGACTCGTGGTTGCAGAATAACATATCCCCGCGAAATACGCATACCAGCACACAGTTTGGGACGGTTTAATGGATGCGCCGCCGCTCCAACAAGGCGCCACGCTCCTCCCCACGGCAAACCTGTGTCGGCATCAAGTGTTATGACGTATCGGATGGATGTCAGCAAAGATTCTTCACCAAAAATATGACTAAAAGCGTGTCGATTATCCCCGCACAAAAGTGCATTGAAATCTTCAAGCTTACCACGTTTGCGTTCGCTACCCATCCAGCATTGTTCTCGAGAGTTGAAAAGCCGAGGGCGATGAAGCAAAAAAAATCGGCCATGCCTGCCGTTTCCATATTTTGCATTGAGAGCATCAATGCCAATACGCGCACATTCAATGAGAGTATCGTCTGTAGGGCAATGCTCTTGCTGAGCATCACAAAAATCTGTCAGTAAAGCGAACCAGAGGTTGGGATCTCTATTCGCCAAATATCGAAGTTCGAGGTCGTCAACAAGCTCGGCTATTTGTTGAAGCTCTATGAGAAGCGTAGGGACAACAACAATTGTACGGCAATCATCAGGTATGCATCGTTCAAAATTCATGCGAGGCAATGTTTTGGGAGCATAAAGAATTGAAACCATCCAATTCAAAATTGACATCCCGCACTGAAAGGCAACAAAAAAAGCACACAAAATGGCAATGACTTGCACAACCAACGGCGCAGAGCGAGATTGATGCACAAACCAAGCAGTAGACAGCGCGGAAAACATCGCAATGCAAAAAAGATAGAAGGCGAGTTTGAGTCCGTCGTTTTTGGAGTGCGGTTGCAACCCTAAAGTAATCTTGCCGTTTAACGCTCGCACGAGTTGAGGTTTTCCATCATCAACTAAAAAGTATCCCACATGCGATTCAACGCCCGATTCAACGCCCGATTCAACGCCCGATTCAACGCCCGATTCAACAACCGACTCAACGCCCGATTCAACAACCGACTCAACGCCCGATTCAACAACCGACTCAACGCTCAATTTTCCCGAAGCACGTTTTGATTTTGCAAGGTCGACAGCAATCTGTGCGATCGTTTCTTCTTCAATGCGCCACCGCCGAGATAAATTTTCAACAACATGCCGATATTGGTCGCGAGTAGAAAAATCCATTAATTCATAAACACCCGATGGATCTGTGCGTAAAATTGCCTCAGTTGCGCTATTTGCCTCAACGAATTTGTGCCATTCGGTGGCGTTGATAAAGCGAAGACTAGCAATACAGTGCGCCATTGAGGCCTGGTCGGCCGCTTGACCTTGACTTTCGGCGTGAACAACGTCTTCCAATGTTTGGCCTTGTTCGGCCAAACATTGCTCCAGCCACGCTATCGCATAAGATGAGATTGCGCCGCTCCCTTGTAGCGCTTGCGAAAAATGAGCTACAAATGCTGTGGACAATGGCGGATTATTGCGAACCATATCCGCCAGAACAAGAAGCGCTTTGTCGTGCCGGTCTCCCATACCAATAATTTGTTCTGCCCACGCCAATGCGATATCGCGATGTGCGCGTTTCCAAGTAACCCTTACAGCAACACGACGGAGGTTTTCGATGAGCGCCAATCGCAGCATGATTGGAATTGACCACAATTCTCCCAAAGTGAGATGGCTGATTTTCTGATAATAACTCAAATAGCGACTCAGAACTTCTTCGTCCACAGCGCTATCGGAATGCAAAACCAACTCAAACATTAAATCGTATGTTCTAGGAAAATCTTTAAACTCGCCGCGCGCAAGCTGTGGTAAACGACGGCCATATCCAGCGGGAAAGCTCTTTTGTGTCACCGAGATTTGTTCATCTATCAAATAGTGGTTGTCTAGAAGCCATTCCGCTGCACTCGGCAGCTGGTGACCAGAGAGATGAACTTCCGACATCAGACCATGACATCGTTCAATAACGTTTCGCGAGTCTGCGAGACGTTTTATCAGTCGATCATCTCCCGGTTTTGAACTCAAAGTGTGGCCGACAGCAAGAGATCTGGCATATATTTCCAATTGATCTATGGTGAAGATTGCACCATGCAAGGGAGGCTCGTTTGCGCTCGACAAAAATAGCCCCGAGGCCCATCGGTCGAACCCCGCCGATGCAAATCGGCTAGGCTGTTTCAACAACGCAAGCAATTTCTTATGCAAATGAGGTTCCATAATCCTTCGTCCTCCCACAGCTGCGCGTGGCTGCGGGCAGATGCACGCGGCTGCGGGCCCAATGAGTCCATAAAATACCAACTCACAAAATTCGCCTACCCTGTATGATACGAATTAAAATCAGAATAACTGCGACAACAAGTAAAACGTGAATAAATCCGCTCAGTGTGTATGAAGAAACGAGGCCAAGAACCCACAAAAATATTAATACTATTGAGATTGTCCAAAGCATAAATCCCTCCGAATTGTTGGCAAGCAAAAAAATTCTATCCTTACAAAGGTACTCTACTAATGCTTATAAAACACACAAAATCCGAAAAGAAACAAACATTAGACCCAAGCAGTGAGACTAGGCCAAACCACATAGGAAATTTCGAAACTCGGAATAGGCCCAACACATTGAATATCTGTGCAGTGTGGCTTCATGTAAAACTGCGTAGTCGAAACACTTTGCAGGTTTTTCAAGGTATCTGATGCTATTGCACGTACGCATTTTTTCAGGAGGATATTTATGAGAACAATTTTTTCAATATGTGCTCTGATGATGCAAGGACAAACCGTGCACGCATTGTATCAACCGAGAGCAGCGCCGCATGGAATGACAAAAACATTTTTCTGAAAATAACACGCTCATTTTTAACAGAACGGAATGTTGTCTTCTGCTTTCCATGATTGTCATTTTGATACTCAGATTGGAGCCACCCATGGAAACGTCTCGTCAAATGCCCCTGCTCGTGTGCTTTTGCGCAGTTCACTTTGCATGTTTTAGTAACGCTGCCGATACAGAAACAAACGTCAACAAACCCTTCTCAATTGTCCCCTATCAGCCAACATACCTTTTGCCATTCTACTACACATCAAAAGCGAGTTCATTCGACAAATTCGAAAAATCCATCCTAAAAGACTCAAGTGAAATTAGCGTAAAATTTCAAATTAGCTTAAAGTCTCCTATTTTGAGACCAAATTTGAATTATGATAACACATTTTTTGTAGGCTATACTCAACAATCTTATTGGCAGGCATATACAGACTCTCCCTTTTTGAAAACAAACGATTTTCAACCGGAACTATTTTGGGAAAATAGTCTCAAATTAAATTTGCCGTTGGAATGGTACCTACAAACTGTAACGCCAGGGGTTGTGCATCATTCCAATGGTCGTGGGAGTGCTCTTGAACGAAGTTGGAACAGAATTTACGTAGAGGCTCAGTTTTTAAACGAAAACTGGCTGATAAGGGTGAAACCTTGGCTTATCCTTCCCGAGTCCTCTATTTCATTCAATCCGGATATTGAGGATTATCTTGGCAATGGTTCCTTGTTGTTGTCACACAAATTTGAAAACCATCTTTTTGCCATCAATACTTATGCGCACATCTTTAAAGCTCCCTATCGGGTTTCCGGATACTTTACGTGGTCATTTCCTATATCAAACGATGTCAATGGGTATGTTTTTCTATTTTCTGGGTATGGACAATCACTGCTTGAATACAATCATCGAACGCATGGTTTAGGTTTGGGAATCGTTTTCCACGACTGGATGTTTCCCCCTCCTCCCTCTGCGCCTGCTAAAATTTACGAGGGGCATAGTCATGGTGAATGAATTTCAGGAACAAAAATCTTCTCGATGCCTATTTCGACTTCTGACGTGGCAAGCGTTCAGAGTGTTCATCTCAACAGGAATCGCATTCGCGTTTGCGGTTCTGTGTTGCCAAACAATTTCGCTTTCCTTGAAAAATCAGCTCCACAAAAACGACTACGCCGAGATAAATCACATTAGGTACGGATTGTTTAGCGTGGACGTATGGAAAGAACAAATTGTTAATATTGTTTCAGAAGAGATTGATAAAATAACTTTGTCTACAGCCGATAAAAAAAAGGCTAAAGAGCATCTTGAAGTCTTGCTCGGTAAGATTATCGACGAGATTGCCAAGAAAATTGAACAAGAAAATAAGGGCTCGGCATCGGGCTGGGTTAAGCAACATCTGATAAACATTTTTGTGAGCTTGGATGAAATCAAGAAGGGAATTCCGGAATACGCTGACGCAGTGATACGGGAAATAGCCGATCCAACTTCACAAGACCAAATTCGTACGCTTTTAAAACAGCAGCTAAAAACGTACGCCAAAACATCTTTCGATAGTCAAGATAATTCTGCTATGGATACCATATTAAAACGCTGGAAATCTGATAATGTCGCTAGCGCGAGAACCGCAATCGAGGGTTCTGTGTTAGATGTGGATGGCCAGATTGCAATGAGAGGCTACCTTATCATTACGCTTTCGGTAGCGCTTTTTATTGCACTTGGCTTCCAAAAAAAACCTTTAACAACTTCCCAGTATTTCGTTCTGATCTCATCACTTATCATCTTACTGGTGACATCCGTTGCAACCCCTATGATTGACATGGAAGCCAAAATCACGCACATGAGTTTTGTATTGCTCGGGCACACGATTCGTTTTGACAACCAGGTATTGTACTTTCAAAGCAAGAGTCTCTTGGATGTATTCTGGATTATGGTTACAGACTCGAAGATTCAAATGAAACTCGTTGGATGTTTGCTGATTACGTTTAGCATTGTGTTTCCGATATCGAAAATGACATCGTCAGCCTTTTACTATTTTAATTGTCACCACGCGCGAAACAATTGGGTAATTAAGTTTTTCGTATTTAAATCCGGAAAGTGGTCCATGGCCGATGTCATGGTAATGGCGATATTTATAGCGTACATAGGATTTAGCGGAATAGTAACAAGTCAGCTGAATCAATTGGACCAACTTAAAGAACCAAGCCGGAACCTAACCATCCTAACCACGAACGCCACATCTCTGCAGCCTGGATTTTACTTATTCTTGACTTATTCAATTTTAGCCATGTTTTTCCCGCAAAAACTAGAAAACAACAAAGAGAACACCCCAAAATACTGAAACATTGCCCAACAGCAAGAAAATCTGTGTTGTGTAAAAAAAGAGCGAACCCCGAAAGGCTCGCTCCAAAAACAAAGAACCAGATCAGTATTCAGGATGCGGACCAGGGCCAGGGCCAGGACCGGGACCGGGACCGGGATGTGGACCAGGACCAGGGCCGGGACCGGGATGTGGACCAGGGCCAGGGCCGGGACCGGGATGTGGACCAGGGCCAGGGCCGGGACCGGGACCACCAATGGAATCACAGCGCACTATGTAACAAGTACGAGGAACAAAAGAGTGCATTCGGCAATCTCGCATCGCAATACTGCGAGCCATTCCCATTTCTTGGCCGGTTCCAACAAAACGCGCCCCACGGCCGTTCCTGGCAACACATTGGTACATTGTACGATGATCTCTTTCGAGGTCGTTATCATCAAAATCCAAGGTATCGAAATCATTCGCCACAAGGGAATCTTCATCCTCTCCAGGAAAAACATTCACCTCTTCCGTATTTGCAAATCCTGTGTTTGCAAATGCGAAACAGACAATAGCAAAAATTGCGCCACGCATAGAAGCCCTCCTTACAAAAAAATTTAGAAACGCCAAGAGCACGTTCATCTGGCTCATCCAAATTATCGTGCACTCAGCCGCAACCCTAGCACAAAATTTTTTACGCATCTTTTTTTCTCAGACAAAACTCAGAATTTATCTCAAAAAGTTAAAACAAAACATCTCCATCATTATTCAATCATTATTCCGACATTCATTTGAGCACCATTGCATTCACCGTATATTAAACATGCAGCAGATTTACAGCGTCAGGGACTCTCAAACAAAACAGGAGCACCAAGTGAACGAAGAAAGCGAGCCCAAAAAATCATCCGACGACAGAAGCGTTTTGCTTCAAATCGCAAGAACAGCGATGAACGAAAGAGACTTTATTTCGGACTTTTCCCAAACCATTGAAACTGAGTTACACGAGATAGCCACAAGAAAAAAGCACTACGAAACATCAAAACGCGACATGCGCCACCTCCTTTGGTGCTCAATTGACAATGATGACAGCGAAGATCTCGATCAGCTCACATTCGCAGAGACGTTGGACAATGGAGATTTTAATATCTTTGTTGCTGTGTCCGATGTTGATGATTTTGTGTCAAAAGGAAGCGCCATTGACCACAGAGCACATCACAATACAACAAGCGTATATACCGCCGCCACTATTTTTCCGCTGTTGCCAAATGCCCTCTCAAACAATTTGAGTTCTCTCATATTTGAACAGTCCAGAGCCGCTTTCGTTTTAGAGATGCGTATCGACAAAAATGGCGTCATGAAAAATAGAAATATTTACCCAGCAAACGTCATGAATAAGGCAAAACTGACCTACAAAAGAATTGGCAGCTGGCTCGATAATAACACCGCCGTTCCAGAAGAAGTTGCGCAGGTTCCCGGTCTTACCGAAAACCTGGAAATCCAAAACCACTGCGCACAATTGCTGAGAACCCAACGGCATCACCATGGCGCCTTGGAACTTGAAACCGGAGAATCACACCCCGTACTTATTAACAATAAGATAGAAAAACTGGCCATAGAAAAATCGAACAAAGCCCAACAACTTATTGAAGACTTCATGATAGCTGCAAATGTTACAACGAGTCTCTATCTTAAACAAAAAGGACTACCGTATTTTCGACGCGTTGTTCGCACCCCCAAGAACTGGAATCGAATTGTGGAAATAGCAAAAGAACACGGCACAACATTGCCGGAATTGCCAGATTCTATCGCGTTGGCAACGTTCATAACCCTGCAAAAAAACAAAAACCCGGAACAGTTTTCGGATCTCTCGTTGGTCATTATCAAACTTCTTGGCAGAGGCGAATACGTCGTTGATGTGCCCGGCTCCGAAACTCCTGGGCATTTTGGATTAGCTGTTCAGAACTACACTCATTCTACCGCTCCTAATAGACGCTTTCCCGATCTTGTCACACAGCGTGTTTTGAAAGCAGCAATCAAAGGAGAAACGTCGCCATACAGGCTGCATGAACTTATTGAGTTATCGCAGCACTGCACACAAATGGAAGATGGCGCAAACAAAGTTGAAAGACGAGTTAGAAAATCGGCGAGCGCACTTTTTATGTCGCACCAAATTGGAAACATATTTGAAGCCATATGCACTGGGGCCAACAATAAAGCAACTTGGGTTCGAATTTTCAACCCGCCCTTTGAAGGAAAATTAACACTTGGATTTGAAGGAGTCCATGTTGGCCAACGTTTGCGTGTGAAACTGATTGACACAAATGTGAAGGAGGGGTTTATCGACTTCGCGGCTATTGTACCAGGGAAAGACGACTGAAATAACAAAGTCAATTTCAACGTTCGCTTATAAAAACAAGGAGATTTGCAATGAAAAATTTAACTTCAACATTCATAATTATTGCAGCCAGCGCTTCGGCACTTTATGGAATTTCTGGGTCTGCTCAGCCGCTCGAAAAAACACAAACAGAAGCCACACCCAGTGGATCAAGTCCTGCAGTAATGAAAGACAAAGCGGCAAGGTTTGGTGCCATCGAAAAACACAATCTCACGGTCACATTCGATATGAATAAGGCTTCACTCACTGCTACCGACAAAACCAGTCTCGATAATTTGGTTAAAGCGCTACCCGCCGAACGGAAACGGCTTAGAATTTCTATCGCAGCTTGGTCAGACAAGCCATTCCCCATTGAAAATTCAACCAAGTTAAGCGCTGCGGACGAAAAACTCGCAACCCATCGCATAGATACACTGGTAAATTATCTTAAGTCGCATGTGAAATTCGACTCAATAGAAAGGGTAAACATGGCAAAGAAAGCAAACTCGTTTGCGACATTCTTTTCCACCAACGACGCGAAAGTCAAAGAAGCCTTTGAGGGAATCAATCAAAAGAAACCATGGATCTCGTACGAAGTTAAGCAATTTCGTGAAAATGGTGGTCCGTCAAGAGCTGTGCTGGTTATTTTCGACAAAGTAGGCCTAGACGACTGAGAATGAAAAATTGCAAGATGATGCACACCTCGACGCCTTTCCCGCCCGCCAAAAATCGCGATATAAAATTCCTTTTGGCGATGCCTGCTTGAGATTCCAAAAAGAACGCAGCTTGTAAAACGTGCGCGATCGTTTACGCCCACCTTTCCAGATGCCTCAGCGATATTTAACGGAATGGATGACGCTGCCCGCCTTAATTGATCCCGAAGCTCGGCTTAATTGATCCCGAAGCTCGGCTTAATTGATCCCGAAGCTCGGCTTCACCCTTTGCCAGCTGCCCTTGAATTTTTACAGCCAA
>CAIZES010000074.1 GCA_903932045.1 uncultured Silvanigrella sp.
GGTATCGTTCTGGAGCAACCCTTCAAGACATTATGAACGACACGCGCGAACTTGTATTGGCCCTGGATGCCTCATTAGGCACAAATTCAGTGGTTCCTAAAAACTGGAAAACACATACGGTTCGCGAACTCTTTTTACAGCATTGCAGTCTTGATATTTCTCAACTTCAAAACGAACAAGATTTCCGAAACGCAGCTCAGAAAATTTCAGCATCAATTGTTTCCACCGACGACTGGGATTCCGTGTTTTGTAAGCTCTTCATGGAAAAAATAGAACCCCATCTTGCAGCCGAGAAAGCATGTTTTGTGACACACTATCCCCGCCGTATGGGAGCTTTGGCACGAGTGGCTAAAGATTCGCTGTACGTGGAACGCGTTGAAGCCTACTTACAGGGTGTCGAAATTTGCAACGGATACTTCGAACTAACCGATACGGTTGAACTCAAAGACCGGTTCGACACAATTAGCCAAAAAAGAGATGCTAACGAAGTCACTCGCGATTTGATTTTTGAGGAAACAATGAAATTCGGATTGCCACCGTGCTCCGGCAACGCACTTGGAGTGGATCGCGTCATTGCCATTGTTTCTGGAATTCCAGAAATTGCAAAGTTGTTCCCCATTCCATTCGTAAGTCAATTCCCTCACAATTCGGTTGCCCCCGAGTAACACGCAGGAGCTCCTATGGTTACCACAAAATCCCATTGTCTCCTAGTTTTGTGCGAAAACGAAAGCACATGGAAAGCATTGAGCACCGCTCTCGAAAGTTGTGCAAGCGATACAGAAATATTACGAACAATGAAACTGGATGCCTTGCTTCCCCTGGCGGAACAAAAAAAAACAAATGCCATTCTTATTGATTGGAATGCTTATCCCGCAGAAGAATTAGCCGTACTACTCCAACGCATCCGCGCCAAAACAGTAACGGCATCATGTCCCATTCTTTGTTTGCTCACATGCCCGCCCGATGTCCAGACAGTTGCCATGACCGCTGAATATTCAATCCACAGTATCATCTACTTTTCGAGCATAGAGAATTCTTTGTCACCTACCATAAAAAAACTCTTTCAAGAGAAGTCTCACTCGGGTCAAATGCAGTCGTTATTAGCACGTATCGCAAGGGCGCACGCTCAAAATGCTATTGGTGAACTCGATTCTTCAGTGCTTGATTTACACAGTCTATTTCCCAAAGAAACTGCTGCGCAAATAGAATATGCAAACTACTGCATTCGCTATGGCATTTGGGAAAAAGCAAAAACAACACTCGGTAAAATATCGGAAAAAGAAAGTAAAAACCCTCGCGTCATAAACCTAAAGATTCGAATTCTTCTGAAGGAGCGTCGTTACGAAGAGGCCAGTCGACTTATTGGGCAGGCACAGCTGATGAGTCCAAACAATGCTAGTCGTCTCTCGCTTCTTGGAGATGTTTTTGCGGCAAAAGGAAAAAAAGACGAAGCACGAGAAAAATACCAAAGCGCTCTCACAATTGTGGACAATTGCCGCGATGCCAAGCGCAGTCTCGCTCAACTTGATATTTCCGAAGGAATGCTAAAAGAGGCACTTTCACTCCTTCGCGATTCATCAACCCAAGAAGAAATGGGAAGCTTTTTTAACGACGCAGCGATTATTGCTCAACACGAAGGGCGCAACACCGACGCCCATTCACTTTACTCATCGGCATTATCCGTGCTTGCCAAACCGGTTCTTCGTGCACGAATTTACTTTAATGTTGGACTAGCTTACCACAAATCTGGAGATACTGCGGCAGCGCTACGCGAATTTCAGCTTGCACAGAGTGAAGATCCCTCATTTGAAAGAGCACAAGTTGCCGTTGCCTGGTTTCAGTCTTCAAACAATTCCGCACCCAAGACAACAACATCATCAACAACAATCGCACCAGAAGCCGACGCAACTTGGCTGACATCCGAAAACATCATGGAAGAAACACTTTCACTGGATACCAAAGCGACACTGGCAGGATTGCAGCCGCAAATCCGTGTTGATTTCGACGATGAAGACGGCCCACTGGCAAAGCTTGGGGCCACTCTTGCAAAGAAACCCACGGCAACTGATAAGAAAGACTAACAACCCACGAAGCACACCGCTTCCGACTGCGCGAGGAGAAATCATGGAACCCGCCGAACGTTTTAGAGGCTCATTTATTGGACTCGCTATTGGAGATGCCTTAGGGACAACCAATCAATTTTTGCGCCCCGGAACGTTTTCTTCCACTACCGACATGGTTGGTGGCGGATCGTTTTCGCTTCACGCAGGACAATGGACCGACGACACATCCATGGCACTTTGCCTTGCCAATAGCCTCTTAGAATGCCAAAAGTTTGAACCTAAAGATCAACTCGAACGTTATGTGCGCTGGTGGCGACAAGGTTATATGAGTTGCACAAAACGCTGCTACGACATTGGCGGAACAACTTCCTCAGCTTTGTCGCGCTTCATGAAAACAAAGGCCGAGTATTGCGGTTCCGATCGTCCAAACACATCTGGCAACGGAAGTTTGGTTCGCTTGGCGCCTGTTGTTCTTTATTTCGCAGAAGAGCCTTTAGTGGCCTTAGAAAATGCTGCATTAAGTTCACGCACAACCCACGCCTATCCCACATGCCTGGACTCCTGTCGCTATTTGGCAGCACTCATGCTGGGTGCTCTTCATGGCCTTTCAAAAGAAGAAATTTTGTCGCACACATTCTCGCCAACACCGGGTTATTGGAAAAATCATCCTTTGGGCGCACCGGTAGCGCATATCAAATCTGGCGCATACAAAGCAAAACCTCCGCAGGAAATTCGCGGTAACGGATATGTCATCAATTCGCTGGAGGCTGCGCTTTGGAGCTTTGCAAACACGAACTCGTTTGAGGAAGGCGCCCTGCGAGCAGTCAATTTTGGGGAAGACTCCATTAGTACGGGCGCAATTTATGGGCAACTTGCCGGGTCTTTTTATGGATTTAGAGCCATTCCACCGCATTGGATTCAGCGTTTGGAACAACACAACTATTTAGAACAAGTTGCCGATAGACTTCTGGAAAAAAGCAAACACTGATTGCTCTCTTTTAACTCAATCGCAATCAAAGGCACTCTCAGCCAAGTTAATTCCGCCGGAGCCTTTTAATTGCACAAGGGGCTGGGGGGAAGCAGAACACGATGGCCCGTTCAAATTAAATGTTGCTTGAAATATATCAGAATTCGCAATGTCACCAGCCTTTAACGAACCATACAGGTATGTCATCTGTTTTTGCGAAACAAAGTCTGGAGCCGTAAATGGTGACGCATCAAGATTTTCAGAAATAGACGAAACCCCAAGCACGCCAGTTAACTTAACACATTTCTGTGTCGGAGAATAACAATCCCATTTTTGAGCAACATTAAATAGCGCATTGCCCGTATTTTTCATAACCATAAATGCAAAGTAACGTATTTCGTTGGATACAATTCTCTTGCATAGAAAACTCGATCCTTTCGCAACAAATAAGCCGTTCCCATTACATGCAGACGAATTCATTGAAAAACCGGCGGGAGCCAAAAGATTTTTGCTAGGCTTAGAGGCCGAAGTATTTCCGCTTGCACTTTCGCCGGCAACACGAATGCGGAAATCGCTTTCTTGAGCCAAGGGATATTTTATTTCAAAAGCATAGGTATCGTCTTGGCCAGGAACACCATGCCAATTGTTAACCGACGCTGCAGGCAAACGCACCCATGTTGCATTATCCACAGAATATTCAACAGAAGGCCAAACGACAAGCGGAGCACCTTGCAAATTATGAGGAGTGATTTTAATAACAGCGGTTATTGTTGCATTCTGAATAGCAGGAACAAATTGATGATCCATACCCCATTCATAAACAAGCTGTTCGCCATTCTGTTCTACATACACCTGCAAAGGCTGACTTCCAACCAACATTTCCTTTCCATCACTTTCACGAATTTGCGTCAAACTCAAATAAATCGTTTGCTTTCCAAGCATAGACGAAGGAATTGATGCCTCAAAACTGGTATCAAAAATCTTACGCAAAAAAAGCTTCTTGACAGGATCGTTTTGAACATCGGCGTCTTTTATGTCGGAAAATTCGAAGCTCGAAAGATACACTTGTAACTTTCCTTTTTCGCGAGCAACTACCGTTGGGACTGCCTCAACGCCCGACACTTTGTCCATGAGTTTGAGAGAAAGATTGACTGCGGTAGATGCCCCACCGGCACCGGTTCCTGTGCGCAACATATAGCGCTGAGGAGCTCCTGCAACATTCTTGTCTTCATACGGCAACATCTGACGCGCAGCAATACTCGCATTAATATTGAATTGAGGCTGCTCAAAACTCGCAGTCTCAGTTATTTCCGACTTGTTATTAAAAATATCCAAACACGTCGTTTTCACCAACAGTACATTGGGATAGTCATCAGATATTGCAACGGAATCGGAAGCAAAAATTTGTAGGTTGGGGTTAGCAGAATCGCCAGCCCCCGCCTTCAGATCAATGGGAATCGCCTGTAATGAAGCGTCCAAAGTCACGCCCGAACTGACAACACTTGTGCAGGAAACCTTCGAAAGATCGGTTGCCTTCACATTCAATGAGAATGTTCGACCCGTGTGATCGGAATTTGCCTTGAGCTGAGAAAGCGAAACAATAACGGGCGCCGCAGTATCCAGTCGGAAACGAAAAATTTGCGACTCAAACCGGTCATCAATTTTGTCACCATTCACAAGAGCCGCACGAACATCATAATCGCCATCGGCCCCCAAAAGGTGCGCTTGCCAATCGATTTCAGCCCCCTCACGTTGCTGCATTTCAACTTCAGCACCGCTGCCGTTCACAACACTCACACGAACCAATGGATTGTTTCCGGGAGTTTTTTTATTGTAAACGTCGTTTTTGAGAAAAATAGAGGTATGAAACTTAATAGTGGAATCATTCACCGTTACGCGAGTCTCTTTGTTGTTCACAAAATTGGCAGGAATAGCATCCCCGCTTTTCGCAGATACCATGTTTGCGCTCAGAACAATTCCTCCGGGCGCAATTGCAGAGGACAATTTTGCGGGAGAGCCATTACAACCAACAATACCAAGCGCAAAAGGCACAGCAAACACAGACACAAAGGCAATAAGGTTCTCTATTGTATTCTCTTTAGCATTCTCTTTTAAATTTTTTGTTTCCATCATATTTTTCATTGAACACCCCTCACCCTTGTGTCTGATGGCCAGTGACAGCAAACGATTTGGTACGAGAAAACGCACTCGTTCCGGTGCCATCAATCTGGAATTCAACGGTATTAAACTTTCCAGAGCACGGAAGAAGGGTTAATTCACCTGCTTTTCCAGGTTGAAAATTAACCCAATCAGGGCGACTAGAGGATGCATTGTCAAAACAACGCAGCTGAAGCTTCAAGCCATTCCAGGCTTCGGGTTGCCCAGAGTTTGCCGTCCATGTGAAATTTGCCTGCACAATATTCACACCAGGTTTAAACCCTGCAGCATCAGCAAGGGAAACAGATTTTTCAACGTGTGCCGCGTAAAGAGTTGCACCGGTGAAATCGGTATACATATATGCGGGATCGTTAAGTTGACCGATTTTCTTCAGCAATGGGCCTTTGGACAAATCATTCGGATCTTTCGGCGACATCAAGAAAAGCTGGCTTGCACCAAAATCCCTCGGCGTCACAGCCACAACACGCCCATCATTGAGCGAACTCATTGCACCAAAATAAAGATTAAAGGCGCTGCCATCCGGATTTTTCAGCTTGCTTAAATCCCATGAAAAAAATCGTCCGCTATTCGCATCGCAGTCACTGCGTGTCGAAAAACAAGCTGCTTGCGCCACATGTACATTCCAGCCATTGGAAATATAGACGAGATCCAGAGTGCTTTCGTGAGTTGCCGTGTACACATTCGGGAAACTCAAAATATTTCCGTTAGCATCGCCAGCCATTGCGTAACTTGCCCTTGTTTTGGGAGCGAGAGAAACAATTGTGTTATCGAAAACATGATCCGCATTTGGAATTGAACTCGCAGTGAGGAGTTTGTTAGTGTTCAAATCAACGCCGTTTCGTGCTTCTCCTGTATTACCGTGGTCGGACCAGAAAGAATTGTGTTTCTGATCCACAAAACAGCTATAACCCCACCAGGCATCAGCCGCACCCATATCGAAAACTTCTTTTTTTGAGGCGTCAAAACCATTTGGCTGAGTTTTGTCTAGGGGAATTCTCACAAATTTCCTATGGTAATCGGTAGCCACATAAGCGCCACCAATATAGGGCTTTCCGCCCGCAACATAAGAAGTCACACACATTCTACTGTCAACGGCCATCCAAGGATTTGCATCAGCTTTGGTAAAAATGGGCGCCACACCTCCTGCAATAGCGGGCCCAGCAACATAAATTCCGCCAACATCTCCCACTGTTTTTCCATTGAACACGCGCGATCCCCTCTGAGTTCTTCCAATCACAAGACCGATTTCGCTCACATAGGTTCTGTTTCCCCATTCAAAGGGAATATCCCACGATTGCATCGGATAATTGCGACTTGCGTCAAGCTCAATGCGATAAACTCTTGAAACTCCGCTCCCAACACTGCCATCAATGTTTCCCGTAACAGCCCAAACAGCACCCCCACTCACCGTGACATCAACCGGAATTGAGGTGGAAAAGTCGCCAGTCACAGAATCGGTTTGCGCACTCACGGGATTCTCGGAATAACTGATATCAGCCTTTGCAGTTGGTGCTATGGAAGGTGTTGGAGTCGCCTTTATCGCAGTCGCGTCACCGTCAGTTTTAGTGTAAACGCCGGAGGCTGTGACCTTTTGACTCGTACTCATGAACGCAGTTTTCTGCTGATGATCGCAGCCCGAAGCAATCAGAGCAACCGCAGAAAACCAAAAAAGTGAACGAGAATTATGGAAATGCATAAGTGCCTCCTCGCAAAATGCCTCATACTCCCGTTATCGACACATTTTCGGCAATTCATGAGCGCCATCTCCTAAGTTTTTTCCAAAAAGCGCCATTTGAACGACAAAGCCAGCGATCTTATTAAGTATTTTATGAAAACGTTTTTTTTTGCTGACACTATCGCCAATTTTCGCAGATTTTCACCAAGAATCACTACGCTGCACCAGGAATCGCTTGCAGCGCCTCAAAATTCACTTGCCGCAGCTCACAATTCGCTTGCACACCCGCCCACACTGATGCATAAACAGCGCCACCCACAAGGAGCCACTCCAATGAAATTCAAAACTCCACTCACACCTTGTTTGCTAACAACCAGTTTCCTTGCAACCCATTTTCTTTCGGGATGCGGAGCCGCCTCGCTTTCGAAAACTCAATCCGAAGCGCCCCCAACCCTCTCTCATTTAGAATGCAAAGCCAACGATGGACGGGGCAACACAAGTACCCTTTCACGCACAACCGCAGGGTGGGAACTGGCCATAAATGATCACACCTTAAAAAGTGCCACTTGCCTAGAAGACGAAGAAAAAATTCACTGCACTTATGGTACTCTCTTTATAGACGTCCTCAAAAAATATGCGCACATGGAACAAAACAGACTTGTTTTACCGGCAGTTGAAGGCGGATATATTTTTGTGCCAATGGGATTTTCAATCACTTGCCGTCAATGATTTGAACTCACCTGAACCTGCACAATTTGCGCCCCATAAACAATAATATTGCCCCGAACAATCTGTTCATCAACTGTATTGACGATTTTTTTCTTGATGGTATTTCCACTCTCCCTCAGCGTCCGAACCGAAATCTCGAACGGCAAAACAACTCGCTTCATAGTTTTCAAGCAATGAGGCTTTCCATCCACGGACGGAATCTTTAGAAAATGGTGAGTGTCATCGAAGTTGTACAAAATATCGTCCAAAGGAATTCGCCAAAGCTGCTTTACCGTTGTTGTAGGAATTTCTTTAGGCAATGGGGCGGGCTGAAAGCATTCGGTTAAATTCAAATGCCAATCTCGCTTTTCATTCACCCAACGCATGTTTCTATCCAATTTCATTATTTCCGAAAAAGCCGTTTTCCCGTCCTTTGATTTCTCAAAATCCGGCGGCAAAAATGAGCAAATTCCCTTCCACTTTCCACCCTTCAAGCGAAGATAGCGTCGCACATAAATTTTTAACAATTCCTTCATGCGATCCTTCACAACATAGATAATGGCATTTGCCCCAGCAAAAAAGGAAATTGCCAACAAACTGGTTTGTGCCGCAGAAAGGCTTCCTGCGCCCGGAAAAAATATTGTAATTGCTATGGTTGCAAAAAATGCAAACAGCGCAGAAATCCCAGCGGCGGCTGCTCCAATCCAAAAATCAATTCGCGCTTCGGCCGGATTCAAAGCAACAGTCAAATCCCACTTTCGATAATGATCACGTTTTAGCTCAAGGGTACGTTCAAAAAATTTAGCAGCTGCCTCAGGGTCGGAATTCAAACCATCAAGTGGCACCAAACCCAATTGCGACCTCATAAAGATAATTTCTGAGGTCCAGCGCGAAAGCAATTCACCCCCGCCCTTCTGCCGAGCCAGATCTCGACTCAAAACTTCCTGCGCTTCAGCAACACATCGCCCCATAAGAATCAACAAGAGTTCAGCAATTTCCTCCAACTCTCGGCAAAGTTTCTCCAAACTTGAGTTTGAAGATGCTTGCGAAAAATCGGGATGCGCACGTGCCACTTCACGAAGATAGCGCCAAATGAGACATGCATTCACTGTGTGCTTTGCCGCTAGCAACGACTCCTCTAAAACAGTTAAAGCATCGCTTGCACTCTTTTCATTTGCCGCACGAACCGCATCCTGAAAAGACCGAGAGGAACGTTTCAAATGTGATTGAAGTATAAGAGTCAGTCTCGACAAAAAACCCATTGTAAAGTCGTCACGCACACAGCGCAAAAGAATAGGAGAATTTTCCAAATCGGCCAAACCGCAAAAATCCGATCCTCCTCGCGAAAGCTGAGTCTTAATCCACAAAGAATCGTCGTGAAAGGTTTTACTCAAATCTCGCGCAAAGGAAGAAGCGTCGGCCAAACTGAAACGTGTGTGAGCAATAATTCGATTCAAAACCGACTCACGTGCAAGTGTGGGGGCTTTTTCCCCTGGAACGACAATATTTAACTTAGCCTCTATTGCATCCGCACCCAACAACGAGAAATGGTACGACCACTCCAAAGAATTATGACCGTGAGGCTCAAGATGTGGGTTGAAAGCAATCTTACTTTCATTTGCAGGGGAAGCTGTGACCGAATGGAGATGCAGCATACAATCCTCTTAAACAACGCCCAACAGAGGCCGCAATAACTTTGCGCTTCTATTATATCATCCCAGCAAAAAAAGGCACGAGCATTTAGGGCGTCAAAGCATTCACAGCTGGATATCCCAAAATTGCACTCTTCCAGACTGCAATCGTGTTTATAATTCCAACAGGGACGAATAGTTTATTACGGAAGGATAACAAAAGGCATATGGAAAATTGGGTTATCAAAATTGGTTTCGTTTTTGTGGCAATTGGACTCTTTTTTCTCAGCAAACAAAACTACCTTCTCTTCCATTCTTTCATAGAATTAATCTCTGTGTTTCTCGCACTGGGAAGTTACATTCTTGCCATTAAACACCTGAAACCCAAAGGCGAAAACCCCAACAACATCTACATCTTCATGGGAGTTATGCTTGGGTGCGTTGGATTCATAGATCTCCTGCACACATCGGTTTTTAAGGGGATGAATATCATTCCTCTCACAAGCAGCAACGAAGCAACTCAGTTTTGGATTATCGCAAGATTTGTACAGGCCGTGAGTTTAGCATTTCTTTCCGCATATACTCTTTCGATTTCTAGCATAAAAATAAAAATATTCCATGTCGCTACTGTATCAATTGCCATATTAAGTATTCTATCGGTAATTGTTTATCCAATTTTCCCAGACTGCTTTATTGATGGGAAAGGACTTACTCCATTCAAAATTGGAACAGAATACGTTATTATTGCAGTCCTAATCGTATCTCTTGCACAATTTAGAGTCAAAAACAAATTATTAAAAATCCCAGACTTCAAAACCCTTCAAAATTCAATTATTTTCATGATACTTTCGGAGTTTTGCTTTACTCTCTATACAGATCCCTACGGAGTTTCAAATGCAGTCGGACACATTTTCAAATTCCTCTCAATTATGCTACTTGCGCAGTCTTTACTCAAGAATCTATTTATTTCTCCCTTCGAAGAGATCAACAATCAGCTCATAAATACAAACAAAAAGCTTGAGAGTAGAGCAAATCAGGCTGAGAATTTCTATCAACGCATCATAGAAATTACACCAGCCATTGTTAGCATTGTTGACTTTCAAAGCCAAAAAATCATTTTCGAAAGCCCTTCTTGCAGCAAGGTTTTGTTCACAAACTCTGACCCATTGCTCAAGCCCCATAACGAAATCTACACAGATCGCATTCACCGCAATGACCGCCCATTGGTTCAGGCAAACGACGACAAACTTATGAAATCTGCTGTGGGAGAAATAGTGGAGACGCGATTCCGCATTCGCAACAGCAATGGATATTGGATATGGGTTCACAGTCACGAAACCGTTTTCGAACGGGATGCAAACGAAATTCCCACATCAAAAATTGCAATTGCCCTAGATATTACGGAGCTACAGCAAGCAAAAGAACTTCTGGAAACAAAACAAATTTGGTTAGAAAAAACCGCTGCAAGGCTTGATTCAGCTCTAACCGAAGCTAACAAAGCAAACATCGCAAAATCGCAACTTCTCACCAACGTGAGTCACGAATTTCGCACCCCCCTCAATGCCATTATCGGCTACGCAACACTGCTTCAAGAAACACTTGGAAAGAATTCTAAACATGCCAGATGGACACAAATCATTGACAAAAGTGCAACTCACTTGCTCTTTCTCATTGACCAACTGCTCGATTTCTCAAAGATGGAACAAAACCGACTCAACTTAAAAAGTGAGGTGTTTGAACCTGCTTCTCTTATCGAAGAATGCCTCAGCATCATCAAACCCGAGATTCAAACCAACGTTGTTTTCGAAGAGCAAATTTCTCAGTTCCTTCCCAAAATCCTTCGTGGAGATGCAAACAGAGTGCGGCAAGTTCTCCTCAATTTGCTTTCCAACGCAGCACATTTTACCACCCAAGGGACTATTGGAATTGAAGTTAACGCAACATCAGAAGAGCCAAACACCGCGACCTTAGCAGTGACCGTGTGGGACACTGGCTGTGGCATGAGTGAAGCATTTCTTCCCACTCTTTTTGAACCTTTCACACAAGAAAACAACAATGTTCTCCGTCCTCATCCAGGAACAGGACTAGGCATGGCGCTGTCCAAAGAAATTGTTACCGCCATGGGAGGCAACATACTTGTTTCAAGCCAGCTTGGAAAAGGATCGCGTTTTGTTGTCACAATGAATTTTGAACGAGAATAAATTCTTCACTGTTTTTTATTACTGTTGCACAAGACTCTTCACAGCAGCAAGTGCGTCAATTCGGCCACAGGCGGATATCTTTTTGAGTTCATCAGACGACCCCGAACTTCCGGATGCACAAACCGCTTGCTTGGTGAGTTGCACCAATGTTGCTTTTGAAACATTGGGATGTTGAATCGCAATAATACCATACACAAATGCCGCGATATTTGCTGCAATGGGAGAAGCCATACTTGTTCCAGACATCGTACCAACAACACCTCCCGGAAGCGTGCTCATAATATTATTGCCAGGAGTCATCCAGTGCACCGAATTTTTGCCCCAATTGCTAAACGAAGCTTTGGTACCGTTTTCGGTGTATGCGCCCACCGAAACCACGCCTGGAAACATTTTTGGAACTTGAGGGTTTTTATCCGTATCCATGCGATCGTTGCCAGCAGAGGACAAAACCAGCACACCCGAATCGGTCGCATAAGCAAAAGCATCGCGCAATGTTTGCGTCACAGGGCCGCCACCCCATGAACAATTTAAAATATCGACACCATCGTTCACCAAATAAACAACGGCTCACTCGTTTGGGGATTATGAGCAGACACAAGCCCCGCCACATGAGTTCCGTGTCCAAAAAGATCCATGATAGCAGCACTTTCTCTTACAAAATCGTAGCCAAAAACATCGTCAACAAAACCATTTTGGTCGTCGTCCAGGCCGTTATCAGGAATTTCACCTGGCTTTTCAAAAAAAGAATGTGCTAGCCATGGATGTTCTTTTTGAGCACCACTGTCCACCAAACCAACCACAACCCGACGCGATAAAAGATTATGCTGTGCCGCAAATTGCATGGCTTCGGCTGCATGAATAGCCTTAGGCCACCACCAAGGATCTGTGTTTTGCTGTTCCCAATTCAAGCTATTTTTAGGTTCCACAAGAGCCGGAAAAGAAACCTGACGCTCCCACGCAACCCAATTTTTGGGAATCACTCGCGGGAGCTTGCCCGAATAGACAAAAGAGGAATACGCATCACGCTCAACGAAACGCGCCCTGTTTTTGCGTAAAATATGCCAAGAAAAAACTGCATCTTTCCTAAATCCTTGATTTACACTCTTCTTTTGCCAAACCATATAGCGCGCTGGTTTTACAAACTCCTGACTCTCGTAAAACGCATCGTGCTGCGAAAAATGCAAAATTCCCTTGGGCAACAAACCTCTGTCGGCGTCATCGCCACCCACATACAAAAATTGCGCCTCTTTACCGGCATGAGCAAAAGCCACCCCACCCTTGCCCAGAGAAAGGTTTGGAAATTCCAAACGCGCAAAATGAGTTCCAACACCTACATAACTTCCCCAATATCCGGTTACAACCCACGAACTATCGGCAGCCACAGACGCCCCACACATTTCGTTGTCTTCGCATGGAGCAACCGAAACTCGCGTCGGACTCTCTAAAACTGGAAATTCAGACTCCGACGCACCATTCGAAATAACTTTTACTGCCGAAATTAAAATCGAGGTGGAATCGGCCTTCAAGACCTGGCCAAAACTTGCAGAAAAGCGAGTGAATTCGTTCCACGTGCCAAATGGCTGAAGGTGCGCAGACGAAACTCGAACGCTTGCATCAAGAACTTGCAACCACACAAATTGCTTTTCGCCCATAGCTAAAAAATGCGATCCAACCGCCAAAATTCGAAAGTTCTTTCCCGAAAACCGTGGTAACTCGGCCACAAAACCATTGGACAGCAAAACACGTCCACTTTTTCCAAATGAATTGCATAAAGTCCGTCGGCCCGCATGGCACAAGAATGTTCTTCTGACCCCAAGGAAACTCCCGCAAGCGAATTTATTTCACGCCAACTTCCAGATGGATTGGAAGCACTTCGCTGTGATAAAAAAAGTGTTGCACGCTTGCGAGAACAAACAATTCCCACAGCCTCAGGTTGCTCATCGGCGTTAGAATGAGCTTCAGCAATTCCACCGGAATACAATTCGGCAGCAGTATCGGAGAAGCGAAAGGATGCTGCGGCCTCGCGCCTATCGGAATACGCACCCTTCCAAGATGCGCGTATTTTGTAATCGCCTGCAAATATCGCATCACCAGAGGCATTCATTGCAGCCAACGGAAAGCTTCCCGGAGAATTGACAGCCCCGGCATACGCAACAGACATCCAACAAAACAGCACAAAAAGAGCGCGAATCATGGTGCCACCTCAAAGCCTAAACTTGCTGCAGTTGCTGCAGTTGCTGCACTTGCTGCACTTGCTGAACTTGCTGCGTTAGCCTAGGATTCCCGCTTGGACCTAAGAACGCTGAAAAAAGTCTCGCAAATAATTCCCGAGATCCGCAATTGGCATACGCACTTGTTTGAGTGTATCACGATCGCGAATTGTAATGGTATCCAATCCAACACCAGGCTCCTGCCCCTTGCCAATGGTGTCGAAATCGACTGTGACGCACAAAGGAGTTCCCACTTCATCGTGACGGCGATAGGCCTTGCCAATATTTCCGGAATCTTCAAGAAACACGCGCCCAATACCCAAACGCATCAACTCATTTTTAATGCTACGGGCTTTAGCAACAATTTCTTCATTATTGCGAGCAAGAGGAATCACTGCAACTTTGATAGGTGCAAGATGGGGTTTGAGCTTAAGTACAATGCGCAGCGAGCCGTTTTCAAGGGTTTCTTCGGTATACGCTTCACTCAAAATTGCCAACACACCGCGATCGACACCCGCAGAAGGTTCAATAACAAATGGTACAATGGGCTTTTGAGTTTGGGGATCGGGAATCACTAATTTTGCAATGCTATCGGCATTAGGCTCAACCTTAGCAGTTAACCCCAGATCAGCCTGATTTTTAGAATGCGAACCCAAGTCGTAGTCGGTTCTATTGGCGATGCCTTCAAGTTCTTCCATACCATGAGGAAAACGATACAAAATATCTACGCACGCACGGGAATAATGAGCCAGTTCCTCTGGCTTTTGATGATACGCTTGCAAGTTATTGCTTGTTAAACCTTGGTCTTGCCACCACTTCAAACGCGACTCCACCCAACTTTTGTGACAGACGTCATCGGTGCCTGGTTGCACAAAATACTCAATTTCCATTTGTTCAAACTCGCGAACGCGAAAAATAAAATTACGCGGGGTGATTTCGTTGCGAAACGATTTTCCAATTTGCGCAATTCCAAAAGGCAAGCGACGCGAAGTGGAATCAACCACATTTTTAAAATTCGAAAAAATACCTTGAGCTGTTTCCGGGCGCAGGTAGGCGTAACTTTCCTCGTCTACAACAGGGCCAACGGTAGTTTTAAACATCATATTAAAGGGACGAGGTTCGGTGAGATCTACCGAGCCACATTTTTCGCACTTTCCATTTTTGAGCTGGTCGGCTCTCCAGCGCGCTTTGCACTTGCGACAATCCACC
>CAIZES010000075.1 GCA_903932045.1 uncultured Silvanigrella sp.
CTGGTATCGGTACATGGATATGACACCTCAGGCGGAGGCATTATACGAGTTTGTAATCAAAACTATCGAAAAAGAGCTTGTAGAAGAACTTGGATTTTTGGCCGCATATGACAACACTAAGAAGGCGATACAAGACATCATTGACATGCCTAGTCGTCTGATTGATCTGTTTATTCAGTTATGTCTGCAGAACCGTGGGCGGCTTTCGGCTATAAAAAGAGCGGCCCATTTTGCTTTTCTTGCTGATAAAGAAATTGCAACCCTGGAGCAAATTGTAAGAGATAGTTATCAGAGGGATTGGCGTGTTTGAGAAGTTTTGGTCATTGCCGAGTGAAAAAGTTTGCGCTTGTCATAGTTGCACTGGTAGCAGCGGGCGATCTAAAAGAAAAACTCCTTCAAACAATTAAGAACCCAACTCTTCATTTGTCACTATACAAGTTTGAAATCAATTTTGGTGGCTCCGGCCGGACTGGTTGTAGCTGCGCCAGATGTGTAGGTTGCGCTAAGATCGATCGTGGGTGCCAATGTGGTGCAGGTTGTGTCGGAAAATAACTCCCCCTTGTCGGCAAATGAAACGCGAGCTGGAAATGTGATATGAAAATGTAGGATGCAGATGCTTTTGCTAACGAAATGCCGATTCTGTGCTGTTCAAGAAGCTGCGTGGCGTTCGGCTTGTGAAGGTGCACAGCAAGTGCTATGCTGTATCATTGAATCAAAATGCGGCGGATATTTTTGTGCACCCCAATTTCTTCAATTTCTTCAATTTCTTCAAATGCCACGAAAAATCTTTTTCTTGGCGAAAAGTGTTTTCCTTTGCTGCTTTGTTTGTGATTGCAATGACAATTGTTGTTTTGAGTGCAAATTTTCCGGCACGCATGGCGCTCGCTCTTTATGAATCGTCCTTTGCACGGTCTGCGAAAGATTTGTTGAGCGTTGGGCTTGTGTTTGACTTTTATCAGCAGCTCCCATTTTTCTTTTTGGTGTTCGCATTGACGTGGGTTACTACACGCTCGCGTCCCATCACTTTGGGTATATTTTCCACCCTTGTTGTTGTGAACATGTTGGCGCAGGTAAGTGCGACGGAATTCAGAATCCAGCGAGGCGTTTATCCCACGCCAACCGACGCTGGAAGTGGTCTTACCAATACCGGTTTTTGGTCGAATTCTGTGCATGTTATTTGGAACAGTCGCTATCTTAATTTTGAGATTTCTTCCATTGTGGTTGTGGCTTTGGTTTCTTTTTTCGTGTGGAAAAAGGTACGCACGGCTCCCAATAAACAACACGAAACTGCTGCTTGGCTTTTGGGCGGCGCTGTGAGCATTGTTCTTGCGGTGGTTGCATTTCAGGTTTACCTACACAGTGCTAGTATTTGGAGTTCCATCACAAGTCGTGCAGAAATAGATTCTCCCATAGATACTTTTTTTCTGAGAAGTGGCATTTATCGTGGCAATACCATTCATTCCATAAGATCTGAAATTGTTGCCAGTGGTGCTCTTCCCGGAAATTCAAATATGGGCGCAGCTCTTCTTGGCTTGCCTCAACAAAAAACAAAAATTCAGAGTTTTCCGCTTGCCCAAAAGTCTTTTTCTACTGATTCATTGGGCAACGGAGAGATGGATCGGGTTTCGGCAAAACGGAAATTTTGCTCTCAACATCCATTGAGGCGTTCCTTTTCTGAAATCACTTATCACAATCCGGTTTTAGAGCCTCTTGCTGAATTTTCGAAAGAGCTCTTCAAGAATTGGAAAGGTCCTGTTCATATTTGGCAAGTTGCAGCCGAAAGTTTTCGAGGGCACGAAATCAATGGCATCAATCCGTTGGCTCCAAAAGAAATTGCACCTTTTGTCACGGCCGCTAGCACAGGAACAATTGCTGGCGTGGGTCGTTCTATCTTTTTTCCGCTTACTTTTCAGGCTGGGCGAAGAACAGCTCAAGGTGTGTCTGCTATTGTGTGTGGTTGGGGAGAGCTTGATTTTGCAATTGCAGCGTCCCGCGACCTCGGGCTGATGCCTCTGCGTTGTCTTCCCGACGTGTTGTCCGATGCTGGTTTTGTGACACGATTTCCCTATGGTTCGCTTCTCGATTTTGAACAACGGGGAGCATTTTTTCGGTATCATGGGGTGACGCCGGTTGAGGAATCGGGGTTGCCTAAAGGCCTGCCCCAGGGAGCTTGGGGAATTTCCGATTTGGCGATGATCGACCAAATCGGGAAATTAAACGACGCCAAAAGCGACGCCAACAATGCGAACGCAGCGGGCGATGGTGTGTCTCGCTACGATTTTTGGCTGACATTATCAAATCATGGCCCTAACGTGAAGCCCGATGATTTTCCTGTTGCATTGGACGAAAAACTGAAAGCAGTTGTTGCGCGCAGCAACAAAACAAAAATAGACAGAGACGACTACACTCATCTTCAAACAATGGCGTACACCGATTTTTCTTTGGCTCAATTTGTGAAAAAAATAGAGGCTTCGAATGAAGGTGACCGTTCCATTTTTATTGTATCGGCCGATCATTCCACAACAGACCCTCTTCTTTTTCGTCCTGCAAAAACCCAGCGAGAAGACGTTTTGAACAGTTTTGTACGCGTTCCCTTTTTTATTGTGTTGCCTGAATCTTTGATTCAAAAGCTTCCCAACAAAGATCGTGTGTTAGAAAAATTGCGTTTGCTTCAAGCCGCTGTTGCAACAACTCCTGTATCTTTAACAGATGTTCCAACTATTATGCTCGCTCTTGCTTCGCAGCACCCCGACCTCGCTCATCTGAGTGCTGAATTGAAGTGGCACACAATGGGTGGGCAGGCTACTAGCCCACATTTTCAATTTTCGAGGCAACCGGAAACGAAAGTGTGGGGCATTTCTCCAGCGGGTAAAGTGTTCACTGTAGATGCAAAAGGAATCACAAAGTCTTCTTCAAATGTTGTTCGACTTTTTCAGGATCCGGCGCAACTCTCCGAGCCAAGCGAACTTTCCGATTCAATAGCATTTGCAAAAGACTTTCTAACCGCATACGCAGATAATTGTGGAAAATTCAAGTGGATCCGTATGGTGAAAAGATAACACGCTGTGAATGCTTGGCGGAAATACGCAACTGATGCACAGACTCCACCGAGTTTACAGACTCCACCGACTCCACCGAGTTTACAGACTCCACCGACTCCACCGAGTTTACAGACTCCACCGACTGCATAGAGAACGAATATTCATGATGGCATGCACTCGATTTGCTGGCCAAAAAACACTTGGGTAGAATTTTTTCAATTTTGAATATTTCCAATATTTCAAAGTTTAGTTCATGAGTCCATAACATTTCCAATATTTCAACTTTATATGCGCGCATGAAAATTTCGGTTTTCTTGATTCGAGTTGAATTGGATGTCAGGCTTGTGCAAAGCTTTCAGTATCAATATTGGTAACAACATACTTTCCTTAAGGGAGAACGGATTTGGAACTGAACACCGAGCGTGAGATTCCATGGAACTACACTTCCGAAGACGATGCCTCTATTGTTGTTGCGTTGCTTGGGCAATCCGTTTGGAACGATTTGCAGGAGTTGAAATCAAGACGAAAAACAGGGCGTTCTGCTAGGCATGTTTTGCGCGTTATTGGTGACTTGTTCGTCTTGCGTCGCAACGCTTTTCTCTATCATGAATTTGTGATGTCACAACGTCAGCAAAAGCTTTTTTTGAAACGTTCGCGCAACGATATCACTGCCGCAAAAGCCAGAACACAAGGAGACGTTGTTGCAGAGCGTGTGCTTGATGCTTGTTCTTTTTTGTTGGACGAAACTCAAAAAACAGCGCAAGCTCAGCGGATTTTATGGCTGCGAGGGAGCAAAAAAATTGCCCGTATTATTGGAGCCGAAAATTGCAGTTTTGAGCCGTACGATTTGGTGGCTCACTCCACAGATGCTACAGATTGGCGTCATCACCTTCCTGTATTTGTTGTAAAGCCAGGAAACTGGCAGGAAGTTAAGAAGCTTGTTCGCATTGCGAAACGTATGAATTTGCGAATTATTCCCCGTGGCGGCGGCACAGGTCTTACTGGGGGAGCGGTTCCACTTGTTGCAAATGTGATGATGCTGAATACGGAACGATTGAATTGCATTGAAGGTATTTTTTCCGAAAGTATAGCGCAGTCTGATGGTTCGGCACAAAATGCGTGGCTATTGAAAGTGCAGTCTGGAGTGACTACCGAAGACGCCATGGCTATGGCTCGCAAACACAACCTAGTGTTTGCAACCGATCCTACCAGTTCTTGGGCTTGCACAGTTGGAGGAAATTTATCCGAAAATGCAGGCGGGAAAAGCGCTGTTGCTTGGGGAACTGCTATTGATAATGTGATATCCTTTCGAATTATCAATCCCACCGGAGAATTTTGCGAGGTGCGACGTAAGTTTCATCCGCTTCGAAAAATTTTTCCCGACGATGACGTCACTTTTGAAATTGTGAAGGAAAAATCTTCTGAAGTGCTCACGATAACTCTTAAAGGAGAAGATATTCGTAAGCGCGGTCTTTGGAAAGACGTTAGCAATAAGTGGCTGGGCGGGGTTCCTGGACTTCAAAAGGAGGGAACCGATGGAGTTATTGTTGATGCAACTTTCTTGCTGCATAAAGACTTTCCGGTACGATCCACAATTTGCCTAGAGTTTTTTGGTCCCGACATGGACAATGCTGCTCTTTGTATTAAGGAACTCCGCGAAAAATTTGCGTTGGGTGGTTCTGTATGTCTTGCGGCTATGGAGCATTTTGATGCCGAGTACTGTGCAGCTATTGTATACAAAACAAAGACAAAAAATACCCTTCTAGCGGACAATTCTTTTGGGGGAGGTGCACAGATTGCTGCAATTGTGCCCAAAGCGGTATTGCTAGTGGATCTTGGTGCAACAGAACCAAAAGACTTGGAAAGTGGTATCGGTAGTGTCCAAAATATAAGCGCGCGCTATAATGGAGTTTATGTGCATGTCGCGGCTTCGGATATTGAAGCAAAGTCGTTTTGGTCTGACCGAAAAAAACTGGGTGCAATTGCGAAGCGTACCAATGCATTCAAATTAAATGAAGATATTGTTCTTCCCATTGAAAAATTGGCAGAGTTTGTGCGTTTTTGTGATAGCTGGAACAAGGCGGAACGAACCGAACACAATATATTTCCCAATAAACAACTTATTATTGCTACACACATGCACGCTGGTGATGGAAACATTCATGTGAATATTCCTGTGTTTTCCAACGACCGTGAAATGCTCAAACGCGCTCACTCCTTGGCAGATACTGTTATGGCCCTTGCAAAGGATCTTGGAGGGGCAGTGAGTGGTGAGCACGGTATTGGTATTACAAAAGTAAAGTATTTGGAAAATGATAGTATTCACAAATTAACTGAATATCGCAAAAAAGTTGACCCACATAACATTTTCAACCCTCGAAAACTTGCTGATAAGAACATTATGGATGAAGTTTTCACGCCCTCTTTCAA
>CAIZES010000076.1 GCA_903932045.1 uncultured Silvanigrella sp.
ATATAGGCGTCAACAGGTGGCAGAACTCGAAGCTGATGAGATAGCTGATTCTTCAACTCAGAACGCAGGGTTGCTTCGTCTATGCGAGTTATGATGGCTTGCACATTGGGCGGAGGCAAATTTTTAAATTCGAATTTAGCGTGAGCAATGGTTTTCGCTTTTTCTGCATCGATGACTTCTCTAAAATTTCTGCTAAGATTAATCAGATCATACACATCTCTGGCGCGCCCCTGCCGTTCGTAAAGAGCTCTCGTTTTTTCGGCCAATATTTCGCTGAGCGAGTAGCATTTAAGTCTGGGATTGGGGTCAAAAATATCCTCATAGGGATGAAAAAATGAACGTTCATCAAGTGAATCAACAATAACTTCATCTATGGTTAAATCAAACTTAATCCGTTGCAGTGATTTTCGTTGCAAAGCCAGCGGTCCTGAATAAGTTATTTTTGCTTGAAAGCTTTCTTGCCCTCGTTTGTTAACATAAGACTCAACTTCTATTTGATCCTTTGGAAACAGCAAACCAACCTTATCCTCCAACCAAGCGACAATATCTATCAAGCTATCGCGAATCAAGCTCTCAGTAACTTTCTCATTTGCTGGGATAGTAAAATCAAGATCCTCTGAGAAGCGATACGTTTCAAAAAAGCACTTTTTAAGACACGTCCCACCTTTAAAAGCAAGCTGAGACATCAACGGGTGATTGGCAATTCCAAAAAGAATCCAACCTAGGGCGTAGTCTTTTTCTATCGTGGTCGGCTGCAGTTGTTGTTCGGACGCAAAAGACAAAATTTGGGCTTTTTTAATCATAGATCCTTCAGAGGCAAATTAATGCGAAGATTCCATTTCGTTTCGATAGGGCCTTTGTCGGTACCATCGGGGTCAAGTTTGCTTACCCCTGCAGATATTTTGCTGCGACATTGTACTAACCATTCCGGATTCACTTTTCCATATTTTTCAGCGAGAAATCCGAGCCTTTTAAAGATGGTTCCGCGCCCAATTTTTGATGCATATTCTAGCAGCTTTTGGGGTTCTGAAAGGTTGCTATTCCAATAAGCCCGCACTACATCGACAACATGTCGACCGCCTCCACCAAAGTCAGGGGCGTCTAGGATATCGACGATAAGCCTGTGAGGATCCGCCACCAGCACGGAATGACTACCAATCCAAATCTTTTTTGTGCCAAATATTTTTTCTGGCGGCAGAGTTCGCACGCGAAATTCGGTGCCAGCAATGTTTTGATGAGCATGCTTCTGGCGATGGCTGGTCACAAGAGAGACCGCGTTGAAAATCTGTTCGGTAAAACTCCAATGTTCGGAGGCGGACCAACCCGAAATAAAACACGGCTTAAATAAGTCACAAGCAAGGATCCAGGCGTCATGTCCATTTGCCTCGGCTGAAGGGCTTCCAAGTGGGACAAGCGTGTATTCGCCACGACGCATCCTTTGCAGCCAAGCTTTTTTTGCCAATCGACTGAGGATCATATTTGCGGAGGCCTTGGTTACGCCCAACGCACTTACAATATTTTCCGCACGAATGATCGTGACCTCGTTCGCTGTTAGCGAATCAAGCAGGCCTCTTTCCTGAGCACTCAATCCGAGGGCTTCGCCTTCCATATATTTAAACCTCTATAAATAACAGAAACTGCAACTACCAAGAGCTGTAATGTATCATCCCTCGCTATTATATTTTATTACGCATTAATGTCAATATTAGATATTAGTCTGGTTTGAAATATAATAAAGAAAAATTATTGAAGGGTTAAAAGAAGCGCAGACCAGCGGAGACAATAAATCTCCACCGCAATTGCTATATTCGCAGACTGCGATTTGCTACATTTGCGAAAGCAAGGGCATTCAGTTTGCAATAACAGGATCGAGTGCGCAAAAGCTTAAGCGCTCACATGCTAATTTGCTCGCTGGGCGCGCCATTCGATGTGACTTCTTTCCCTTCGTGTTTGCCGAAATTGCAGATTTCGCAAGCATATCGGAATGCATTGAGTACGGAACACTCCCGCCGGTGGTGTCCGACGGTGTGCATGCGGTCGAAACGCTGAGCGCCAATGTGGACACTTATCTTAAAGAAGAAATTGCAGCCGAGGCCATTGTTCGGCAATTGGAGCCGTTTGTGAGATTTTTGCGTATTGCTGCTCAAAACCATGCTCAGCATCTCAACGTTGAATCGGTGGCGCGGGAGTGGGCGGTTAAGCGGCGCACGGTGGATAGTTATTTTGCAATTCTTGAAGAAACACTGCTTGGGTTTCGACTCCCCGCATTGAGTTTGAAGTGGCGCGGAACGTTTCAATCGTTGCCACAAGAGTCTGCGAATCAGCACTCAAAGAAGCAGCTGACGCTGCGATCTGCTCACTTGCCGAAGCCGTTGCCGTAACATCCTGAGACACTTTGTCAACACCTAAGCTAATATCGTGAGCCTCCGTTTTCTCGCTTTGCGATGCGCTCACAATCTGAGTCACCGCAG
>CAIZES010000077.1 GCA_903932045.1 uncultured Silvanigrella sp.
ACAGAGAACGGACAGAGAACGGACAGAGAACGGATAGATCGAATAAAGTTTGGTACAACTGGAGATCTTACTATGTAAAGAATTGTTACGCACCCTATTTTGGATATTGCGCAAGAAGATGTTATTTTGTTTTTGTACGAAGATCGTACGCTAGAGGGACGTAAAGGCCACAGTATTGCAGCTGCGTTGCACCAGGCAGGTTTTCCGGTTCATAGCGAAAGTTTATGCCATCGTCATCGCTCGTTGGAGTGTGGCATTGGAAAGTGTGGCGCTTGTGAAATGCTGGTCGATGGCGAGGTGCGTCGTATTTGTATGACTCCCGTTGATGGCGTTCAAAAAGTGGAGCGCATTCCAAATGAGTTTGTGCCGGAAGCAAAGCCAGCAGAGCACACCCATAATTCTACAGTTTACAAAACGCGTGTTGCTATTGTGGGAGCCGGCCCAGCTGGGCTTGCTGTGCGCGAAAAACTATTGGAACAAAAAGTAGATTGCGTTGTGATTGATGCCAATCCGGAAATTGGTGGCCAATTTTTAATGCAAACCCATAAGTTCTTTTTCTTTGAACAAGAGCATCGCTATGGCGGCTTGCGTGGATTTGAAATTGCTCGCACCTTGGCGGGTCCCGATCACACGGGTATCTTTTTAAACTGCACTGTGTGGGATATTCTTGAAGGGAATCGCTTGGCGGTGAAAAACGGCCACACCAGCGAAATTTTTTATGTGGATGCAGAATATTTTGTTGTAGCTGCAGGCGCAGTGCCCTTTATGCCTACGTTTGAAAATGACGACCTTCCAGGCGTGTACACCGCCGCGGTTGTTCAAAAAATGATGAACACCGACCTCACCCTTTTAGGGAAAAAAGTTCTTACAGTTGGTGCTGGGAATATTGGATATCTCACAAGTTATCAGCTTATGCAGGCCGGCGCAAAGGTTGTTGCTATTTTGGAAGCTCAAGTTCGTGAGGGTGGTTTTCCTGTTCAGGCCAATCGTTTGCGTCGCCTTGGTGTTCCTATTCTTACGTCGCACATTCTTCTTAAGGCCATTCCTAATCAAAATGGCGATGGCATTTGTGGCGCGGTTGTTGCAAAATGCGAAAACTTTAAGCCCATTCCAGGAACAGAACAAATTATTGAAGACATTGACGCTATCAATATTTGCACTGGACTTGTCCCCGACGACGCTCTTCTTATTAAAGGGCGGGAAATGTTTGGCCGTCGCTGTTTTGGAGCGGGCGATGCTATTCGCATTGGCGAAGGCACCAGCGCTGTTTTGCGTGGTCAGCAGGTTGCTTTCGAAATTATGGAAGATCTTCGTATGGGAAAATACGACGACTATCTTCGCGTGTCTAAAGAATATATCGATTCTCAACAGCATCCGATGCGTGTGATTGATAAACCCTTTATGCCCTCTGAAGAACGCATGCAAAAACCTTTTGTGGTGCTCGATTGTGTTTATGGGTTTGCGTGCAATCCATGTCAATTTTCGTGTAAATATGGTGCTATCACAAAAACATCTTCCAATGATGTTCCGAAAATTGACTATGCCAAGTGCATAGGTTGTATGCAGTGCGTGGCTTTGTGTCCGGGTTTGGCAATTTTTGGATACAACGCAAAAACAAACCAAGTTTTCTTGCCAGTTGAGTTTGCTCTTAAAGAAGGTGAAACCGTATTTTTGGTTGATAACGAAGGCCAAAAAGTTTGCGAAGGCACGCTTGAAAAAATTCTGCCCAACAAGAGCAAAACAAATGTTGCGCGCGTGAAGGCCCAGGTTGAAAATGCGCAAGATCTTTTGCGCATTCGTGGCCTCATTGAGAAATCGAATTTCCCTCAGCCCATTCGTATGACGCCTGCACCAAAGGGTGATGGAAAAATTTACGTTTGCCACTGCGAAGACGTTGGCTTGGAAGATGTGCTTAAAATTGTGGGCAACCGGACCTCTATTACTGTGGATGAACTCAAGCACACAACCCATTTGGGTATGGGGCCTTGCCGAGGCAAACGGTGTTTTTTGCGAGTCCGACAAATTTTGCGTTCCCGTGGTGTGACCATTGTTGGTGATGCTGCTCCGCGTGCGCCGTTGTCTGCGCAGGTTTTGTTGGCCGATATTTATCCCACCGGAACCCGTGAAAATATTGTGGTGACCCACAAAAAAACAGAGCACGTTGGAGCCTTTATTGCTGGCGGCGGTATAGTTGGAAGTTCGCTGTTCCGTTACATGGCCGATGCTGGATTAAAGCCTGTGCTTGTGAATAACGAACACGGAAGTTCGTGGCGTAATATTGCTGCGGGCCGTCCGGCGTTCAGTTTGCCAGAGCTTTCCGAAATTGCGCGTCAAAACCGTGCTCTGTTTCAGGAACTCGATCGTCAATTTGGAATTGAATATTCCGACATTCATTATATTTCTTTTGCCCATGACGATGCTATGTATGCATCACTGGAAAAATCCATGGCGTGGCAAAAAGCGCGTATGCTTAAATCCAGTGAATTCAAGAGCGAGATTTCGCCATTCTTTAATGATAAGAGCGGGAAATATTTGGCGGCATTAAAGTCGGAAGAATGTTGGCAGGCATCACCCGGAAAAACAGTGAATGCGCTGCGCAGTATGGGTGAGCAAAAGGGAGGGCGTGCGTTTGATACCCGTGAAGTTGTATCGGTTCATAAAGATGGAAAGAATTATGTTATTCTTGTAAAATGCGGGCAAGATTATATCGAATACGTAAGTCCTATCTTTGTAAATGCCATGGGAGCCAATGGCGAAAAATTTGCGCGTATGATGGGTATTGATACGGGCCATTTTGCAGTAAAACACCAAGCCTTTATTACGCGCCGTTTGCCCATGTTGGGTGTGAATGGAAATGCGTTGGATATGCTTATCGATAGGCAAAAGTACAAAGGCTTTGGTGCCGTGTATGGGCAACAGTTGCGCACAACAGGGCAAATTATTGGATGTGCTTCGCCGGTGAATGAACCTAACGAAACACGACAAGATTTGCGTATTAATAATAAAGAATTCTTGAATATCATTTCCGAGGTTTTTGTAGATTGGATTCCAGAACTTGCTGGTGTTGGTTTGCAGGCTGCATGGGCGGGCTACTATATTGAGCCCAAATACGTTGTGGATGTCGATCTTGGGTTGTTCCTGGGAATGAAGGGGCATGGATTTATGCTTGGGCAGCATATTGCGAAATTGTACGTAGATAAGCTTATGGGTAAAACTGTTCCTGCTTATTTTGAACGTATGAAGTTGGGCAACGATGGCTTGTTGGAAGGTGTCTTTAAATAGCAAGAATGCATGGATCTCTAAAGAAAAAGAGGTCGCACAGCTTAAGCGTCGAAAGAAGCTGTGAAAGAAGCTGTGAAAGAACCTGCGAAAGAAGCTGCGAAAGAAGCTGCGAAAGAAGCTGCGAAAGAAGCTGCGAAAGAAGCTGCGAAATGCAAGATGTGAAAGAGGAGCATTAGGACGTTTTATGGGAAGCATTCAAAAGTTACCGGACCATGTGATCAATCAAATTAAGGCGGGCGAGGTTGTAGATCGTCCTGTGAGCGTGGTTAAGGAGCTTGTTGAAAACGCCATTGATGCTGGCGGTAAAAATATTGTTGTCGATCTTATTGATGGAGGCAAACAACTCATTCGTGTTAGCGACGACGGTAAAGGGATGGATGAATCCGACCTGTTGGGGTGTTTGGAACGTCACGCAACAAGCAAATTGCGCACTCTTGCCGATTTGGATTCCATTGCTTCGCTGGGGTTTCGTGGTGAGGCCATTCCCAGTATTGCTTCGGTGTGTCGATTTTCTGTTCGTAGCCGCCAAGTTCATGCAACTCTCGGAAACGAAATCGAAGTTGAGAATGGTGTGCAGGTTGCTGTTCAGCAGGTGGCTATGCCCCAAGGAACTATTGTGTCCGTTCGTGAACTTTTTCTGAATGTTCCGGTGCGGCAAAAGTTTTTGAAAGCAACTGCCACCGAATTTTCGCACATTCACGATTTTCTATTTGCCACGGGTTTAGCGTATCCTGAAGTTGGCCTCAAACTGACTCATAATGGGCGTGATGTTTTTTCGTGGAAGCCACACAAAGATTTCGAATCGCGTTTTAAAACGGCCTTGGGCGCAGATTCTGCGGAATTTACCAAAGTGGCGTATTGCCGTGGATCGTTTCGCATGAGTGGTTTTGCAGGATTGCCTGCTCAGGCGCGGCCCATGGCTAAATATTTTATTACGTTTGTTAACGGACGCATGGTTCGCGATAGGGTTATTCGTGCTGGCGTGCTGCAGGCGTACTCGGGTTTGGTAATGAAAGGGATGTTGCCTTCGGCTGTTGTTTTTATCACGGTCGATCCTTCTTGGATTGATGTGAATGTTCATCCTTCAAAAACGGAGCTTCGTTTTCGGGATTCTGCTGCAGTGCAAGATCTTGTTGCGCTTGCTATTCAAGATAACGTTAAAGCCAGCTTGGCACAGGAAAGTGCGCCTAAACCAATGGTGCAAAATTTTGCTTCCGTAAAGCCTGTGTTTGCCGGAAATTGCTCGTCAGAAAAAGCAGATACGGCGGGCAATTTTGTTCCACCAAAGGGTTCTTTTGCGGTGGGGAATTTTTCTTCACCGAAACCACATTCGCAGGGGTTTCCTCAGCAGTCATTCGACACTCCTCGTTTTCCACGCTTAGCTTCGCTTTCCAGATCACAATCGGAAATGCCTGCAGAGCCTGTTGCCGCAGTTGAGGCTGTTGTTTCTTCTGTGTCTGTTGCCTTTGTTGAACCTATTGCTGTCGTTCAACCTATCGTGAATGATTCTTTTGAATCCAGTGGTGGCCCGTTTGCCAAGGCTTCGTTTTTGGGGCAGTTCAAAAATTGCTATTTGTTGTTGGAAAGCAATTCCGAACTTTGGATTATCGACCAACATGCCTTTCACGAGCGTATTCTTTTTGAAGAATTTGTGAGTGCTGCAAAAAAAGAGGGTAGGGTTCCGCAGCAAGAACTTATCACGCCTGTGTTGGTTCCTGTCCCTTCTGGAGTTGGGGAGGTTGTGGCGCAGGAACAACAACGATGGCAGGACTTGGGGTTTCGTGTCGAAACCATGAGTACCAACAGCGTTGCTATTCATGCCTTTCCTGTATTGATTTCGCCCAATCGCATTGTTCCATTGTTTGAAGAAATTTTAGCGCGCATGGTTGCTATTCTTGGAATTTCAACGTCTGACGTGCATCCTCTTCTTTTGCGTGCTCGCGAACTCAAACCCGAGATGGCTGCTTTGGGTTTGCATTCTTCCTCGCTTTCGCATGAATCTGTGTACCATCTTTTGTATGCAACCATGGCATGTCACGCTGCCGTGCGTGCCGGTGAACCTTTGAATTCCGAATTGGTTCGACGGTTGCTCTTGCGAGCTAAAGATGTCGATTTTTATGCACATTGTCCTCATGGTAGGCCGGTTTGGCGTAAATTTACGGAAGCAGATGTTGCGCTATGGTTTGCGCGGGTGTGAACGTTTGTTTATAGGGCTTCAGTCGCGAATGTCAGGCTGTTTTCGCTAAGAGTCTGGTGAGATCGAGTGATTACTCATCATCAGGAAAAAGTTGTTGATTGAAGTCACGAAACGAGGTTGGCTTACCATTGGTAAAATCCAAAACCCAGGTGCGATTAAAATAGGGAGATCCAGGCCAACTTTGTGGAGCTGCCGTGTAGCCGAATGCATCCACCACTTGTGGAAGAATGTTATGCTCCCAGCAAATTAAAACCATTTTTCCGAAATATTCTGGCTTACTCAAAATTTCTTGAGCCATGGCTTGGTAATCATTTTTTTTGTAGTTGGAGTTAACCGATATTCCGAGTGAAGTTGCGAGCGGAGTAACAGTTTCAAGGGGTCTGAGACTTCCCATTGTGGGCGTAGCTCTACCCATTGCGTATATGGCTGCGGGTGTTCCAAATTTTGTAACGTCTTTATTTGTTGTAAAATATTTCGTAAGCAATTGTGCGCGTTGGTTACCTTTGTCGTTAAGGTCGTCGCCTACCTCTGGTTTTTCTGCGTGTCGAATAAAGATGATTTCTGCTGGGCTGTTTTGTGATTGTTGCGCTTGCGCTATTTGTGGCTGCGCTATTTGTGGCTGCTGAAGTGATTGTGGTGGCAATAAATCCGTTGTCCAAGACTGCTGTGTGGTGTTAGCGGAAATGCCGCAGCTTGTGGCCATTGTGAAGGCGGGTAGAATGAAATGTAGCAAAAAATTTTTTTGTGGCTGAAATTTTGTGGTCATAAAAAGCCCTTCTTGAAATCAGTTGATGTCCCAGCTTTCGAGTGTTTCTGTTTTTCCAAAAGCTTCGTCGAACGCGAAAGTATCAGCGTGTACTTTTCCGCTTTGATGAAGTGAAATTTTTACCCAGGCGAATTTTCTGTTGTTTGTTTTTTTCAGTGAGTCTTTGGGGGCCTCAAATGGGGAACCTGCGGTTCCGGCTAGCACCTGCCATGCTTTACCACCTTTGTTCTTCCAAGGTTGTGAGGCGTGATAGATGTGTTGGTGGCCGCAAAAATAAGTGGCATGATTTTTTTCGATTAGATTCCAAAATGCAGTTTGATTGTCGGGAAACTCATCGAGTCCGTGGCCAATGCCGTCCAGCACATCTTTGTCGGTTGAGTATATGTATGGGAACGCCATTTTGTGTCCGAATACCATTGACCACTTTGCGCCGCGCTTTTGTGCATCTTTGAGGTCGGCTTCGAGCCAGTGCACGGGAGCATGACTATCGAGTCCAACAGCATCGGTGTTCATGATGACAAAATGAAATCCGTGGGAATCGAAAGACCAGGATAGCTGTTTTTGATTTGTTGTGATTCCGTCGGGGCCATTCGTGGAAGGCTTGTTCTCAACGTTCCAGGATGTGGCGCCTTGGCCTGTTAAGTTTTTCCAGAGATTTTCCTCCAGAATAAGGTCTCCCATATTGTTGCGCCATGCGATTTCATTCTCTGGTTGTGCCCTTTTAATGGTTTTTTTGTTCTCGTCTTTCATTTTAATTTGCATTTCGTGGTTTCCGGGAACGGGAACAACGTAGGTCCCTGTTTCCATGAGGTGGCTTACCATACCTCGCCAAAAGGCGTACTGTCTGTTGAGAATATTCTGATCTTTTGTGTACCCCATAATCATGTCGCCATTAAAAAAAAGCGCGTTCGGTTTTTGTTGCTGAATTTCACGAAGGATTCGTGACCACGCTTTTGTGTTTTGAAGCCAAATGGCATCTTGAGCGGACAAAGTGCTTGCGGGATCTTCGCGGGAATCGCCCACGGTTGCAAATGTGAACACAACAGGATCATTTTTTTGCTGGGGGGTTGCTTGCGCGATCGTCGCTTGTAAACTCAGTGTCTGAACTGAAACAACAAGGGATAAAGCAGGTAGGCAACCAATGATAAGTTTTTGTTTTCGCGGATTCATGTTTTCTCCTTGTTTGTAGGTATGCTATTTTTAGAACATTAATTTGTGTCCTGTTTGAAAGGTGACTGAAAATGAATCTATCACAAATTCCTTTAAGGGTGGAAGGACTTTCGAAAACATATTTTAGGAAAGGTGAAGATCCGTTTCCGGCTGTGCGCAATATTTCGTTCGACCTTATTCCCGGCGAGTGTTTTGGTTTGTTAGGTCCAAATGGCGCGGGAAAGTCGACGTCCATGAAATGCATTACAGGATTTTATCCAACCACATCGGGAACCGTTAGTATTTTTGGAATCAATGTTCATACTCACCCTCGAGAGGCTCGTGCCCTGTTGGGAGTTTGTTCGCAAGACGAAACCTTGGATACCGATTTCTCGGTGCAAAACCAAATGATTCGTTATGGAACATTTTTTAAAATTCCCGTGCCGGAATGTAAGGTGCGTGCCCGTAATTTGCTTGAGCGCTTTGGCATTGCCGATAAATCGAAGGAAAGTGTGGAAGTGCTTTCGGGCGGTATGAAGCGTCGTTTGCAGGTGGCGCGTGCGCTTATTTCGGAGCCTCGTTTGGTTATTCTGGATGAGCCCACCACCGGACTCGATCCCGAGGCTCGCAGACACCTGTGGGATATTTTGCTCGAGCTTCGCAAGAATGGGGTCACAATTTTGTTGTCTACTCATTATATGGAGGAGGCCGAGCGTTTGTGTGACCGTGTTGCCATTCTTCATAAAGGCGAAATTCTTGATGTCGATGCGCCCGCTATTTTGGTGCCAAAATATTGTGGCACGGAATTGATTCACGAAGAAGTTCGTCCTGGCGTTGTTTGGAACCGTCCCCCAAATTTGGAAGATGTCTATTTAAAATTGACGGGCGCGTCGTTGGCTGCGGGAGGTGGGGAATGAGTGTTTCTTTGTGGGGTGTTTGGTGCGTTTGGCAGCGCTATTTCGATGTCTTTAAACGTAATATTGGCTACGGTCTTTTTACAACATTTTTAGAACCATTTTTATTTTTGGCATCGTTTGGTTTTGGTTTGGGTGTGCTTATTCCCGATCTTCATTTGGATGGTATGACGGTAACGTATCGCCAATTTGTTCTTGCAGGAATTGTGGGGCAGGCGGTTTTATTTCAGTCTTTTTTTGAAGCAGCCTATGGCGGCTTTGTTCGTATGTATTATCAGAAAATTTTTCACGCTATGGCAATGACTCCCATTACGCTCAAAGAAGTTATTATGGGCGAGCTTCTTTGGGATGCATCAAAAGCAACATTTTCAGCATTTAGTGTTATACTTGTTGGAATGTTCTTGGGTGATTTTTCGTGGACCGGTGGTTTTTTGGTGGGCCTTCCCCTTGTTTTTCTGGGCTCACTCTTGTTTGCAGCGCTTGGTTTTTTGGCCGCAGCAAAGTCTGCTTCCATTGATGCAATTTCATATCCCCAATACATTGTTGTGTTTCCCATGTTTCTTTTTTGTGGCGTGTTTTTTCCGCTTACAAATTTGCCCCAGGTTGTTCAGTGGATTGCGTGGATTTTTCCTCTGACGTCTTTTCTCTCCATTTTACGTTCGGCGGTGCTGGGTCTGCACTGGAATATTTTTGCTCCCGTTTCCATGTTGGTGTGGATGTTGATTTTGATTCCGTGGTCTTACCGAGCGATGCAAAAGAGATTGGTGCACTGACAGCTCATTAGTGTTCGTTTGGAGGCGGCATGGGAGAGTTGTCAAAACACAACATGCAATGCCATGGCAATTAAAATGAAGCCTCCGGCAAGTTCCATTTTGTTGCCAAAAAAAGCGGCTCCCTTGAAACCTGCAAAAACGCTCGCTAGAGAAAGAGAAAAAGTGACAGCGCCAATTCCCAAAGCAGCACAAAAGACTTCGGCACCCCCATGCAAGCCAATTGCCGAAAAGCTAAGCCCTACAGCAAGTGCATCAATGCTTGTGGCAATTGCCAAAACGAAAAGTGTTGACCATGCAAAGAAATCTTTTTTGGGAGATGTTTCGTCGTCGTCTTTGGAAAAAGACTCGTGAATCATTTTGATTCCTACGCCGGCAAGAAGAGCGCCAGCCACCCAGTGGTCCCAGTTTTTTACAAGATCTAGAATTTTAATTCCGGCAGTCCAGCCAATAACTGGCATGATTGCCTGGAACGCTCCAAAGAAAAGAGCCATTAGCAAGGCTTTTTTAAGGATGAATTGGGGTGTTAGGGTTGTTCCTGCAGACAAGGAAACAGCCATGGCGTCGGCCGAAAGTGCAATGGCAATAATGAGAACTTGTAATGGAATAGGCATGAAAATTTGGGTGCTCCGTTTTGTTTTTTTGAAAACCAGACTCTTGAATGAGGGCTTTCTTTGCAGATGAGTCTCTTGAAGTCCATTGCATAGCATGAGGGGAGGGCGGGGCAAAGGCGTGGATGAAACTGCAGACGGCAGTGTGGTTGGAGGGGGGTTGGATGTGGTTCTGCTTTGGCGGGGGCGGATGCGCCACGTTGGACTTGTCATCTCGATTCAGGAATGTTATGAGGCGGGCGCGGTTTATTCAAAAAATCTATCGAGGGATTTATTATGGCTTACGTTATTAATGAAAAGTGCGTTGCTTGTGGAACTTGCGTAAACGAATGCCCTGTGCAGGCAATTGCCGAAGGCAGCCCCATTTATATTATTGACGCTGACAAATGCGTTGATTGCGGTGCTTGCGCTGCGGTTTGCCCCTCCGAGGCAATTCTTCCCGGATGAGTCTTTTAGCCTCTGCCGAATTGTGAAAATGTTTGCTGGTTTGTTAATTGTCGGATCTATGGCTTGTAAGCCACGCGAATATAACAAAAATTCAGGTAACGTGGAAAGTGTTAACCAAAATTCGAATCTGCCCGGACAGCAAATCGGCAATTGTAAAATTACGCAGGGCATGGGCGGGGTAGCTGCTGCCTAGCTGCTGCCTAGCTGCTGCCTAGCTGGGTGGCGGTGATCCAAATGCTATGCTTCTTAATGTTGCTGGTGATACTCTTTACGTTAGCATTAAAGGTAAGGAGGGGCTTGGGCACCTTACTGTTCAACACTCTGACAAAACAACGGAAAAGGTTTTTCTCTCCACAAGCAGGGGGGTAAAAAAATGGCAAGTTTTGACTTTAAGCCCGCCTCTGGAAGTGTGATCGGATACGAAGGCCCCGATTTGCAAAACGCGACCTCAATAGGCGTTTCCCAAGATTAAGCAGCTTC
>CAIZES010000078.1 GCA_903932045.1 uncultured Silvanigrella sp.
GAAGCTGCTTAATCTTGGGAAACGCCTAATAATCACTTCCTCCATGCTGTCACAATGACTAATTAATGCGGATTCCGGAAGGCTACAACCACACAGAACCGCTCGGTGTGGACGCGAAACCGCCATGACCCGTTTTCAAACTCGCCATCTTCAAAAACTCTACCCGCCCGAAGGACGTTCAAAACATCCAATGCATCCAATGCATCCAATGCATCCATTGAGTCGGAGGTCATTTCCTTACGCGCGTGACTCGTGAATGCAATCAAGCTGGTGCTCTCGGTGAGGATGCGTTTGATGAGATTCTGTGCCTGGATCTTTCCCAATCGGGAGGCGAGATCGACATCTTTCAGGTCGTTGAGTGTCACCAGGTCGCCCTCCATATTGATATGGTATCAATTACTCGCTTAAAGTCAACCATTGATGTTCATGATTCCTGAAGATTTTCTTGGGTCTTTGCGGCGCGGCTTGAGCGCTCACAAACTCGAATTCCCGGCCACTCAAGGGGTGAAATGGGTGGGTAATACATGATACTGGCTAATAAAGTGCAACACAAATTGTTTAGCAAAGTGGAACGCGATTTGTAACGAAAGATTTTACAAAGTAAAGTTCATCTCGGTAACCAAAATACCGGGGCAGCAGTATCCGCCAAGTGCGCGGCGCTCGTAAGACATGGTATTGGGAATAAATTCAACCTGATCTGTAACCGCTTCTAGGTTTTTTCCGAACAAATTGTATAGGGAGTCGTCGAAGCGCAAATCATTGATGGGCGCAACAAACTTGCCGTTTTCTACCCAAAGACACGAATATCGAGTCATTCCGGTAATGCGAGCGTTTGGAACTCTTAGACCCCGTTGGGAACTCTTAGACCCCGTTTGGAACTCTTAGAGCCTAGACCCTTATTTGAAATGCGCCGTCAATAGCCAACACATGCATGTGAATATTTAGGTTGAGCGACCCAAGTGCTGTCTTCCAGGACTTCTTCAATTTCGCCCGACGGATATGCGTTCGCTACAACACATAGTCCTCAATGATTTGCGTTCTTTGTCAAAACTTGTTGGAGCACCCTTGATCGCGCATAGACGATTTTTTGGGGCGGGCCATTTTTTGTTTTTGTGAGAGTTTCCGAGTTGCGATTCGTGATTATGCAGCACATCATGGGTTATCGAATGAGAAATAAAAGGGGTCATGCGAAACGATCTCCACCATGATCCGGTCGGGATCCTCGAAAAGAATGCAATAGTAACCTCGCCTCTATCCGAGCTCCGTTTTTCCTTCACCCAATATGGGAACTCCACAAGAGTTCAGATGTTTTTCCATGTCGTCGACCATAGCATTGGACGAGACGGCGATGGCGAAATGGCCGAGACCTGTTGCCTTCCGGTGATAAGAGTGCTCCAAATATTTGGACGCAGTCGGACAGAGGACTAAGACGAAACTCTCCCCATTTGTAACTCGAACGTATTCTCCTGCTTCTTCATCGGCTTTCATAAATCCAAGAGGAGAAAGAATACTCAAGTAGAAATCAGTCGAACGCTGCAAATTTGAAACGTTCAACTGAATATGGCTGAATGCTGTCTTCGACACAATTTGCATACGGTGTGGACTCCCTAGTTGCATTTCAAAAAAAGACTACAAGAGCTGTTTTGAGCGAAGTGTCCACCAGTGGGCGCATAATATCGCCACGAAACCCAACCTCAAATTTGATGGTGTCGGTTACGCCGGTCACGGATGTGTATCCGTAAATACCGTTGTACTTGCGTGACTCATTGAATCCGCGGAGTGGGGAAATTTCTTTGACGCCGATATTGGAGAGGAGTTGCATAACGGAAGTGCGCAGAACTTCGGCAACATGCCGCCGCTCAGAACGCGAGTCGCAGAACTCATTGCTCACTGCAAAGTCGAGGTCTTCGCTGAGTCTAAAGAATCCCAAAAAACCTTTCGCCAAAAGCGTGCACCTTTGAATACGAGATGCTCGCATAAAAAGTCGTTGTTAGCAAAGGTGTTTGAGAAATAGAGAGCAATAATAATCTTTTTCAATAAGGCGCGCCGAAAACCCTGTTGTTTGCGCGGTGTGGTTCACAGCTGCGTGGAGTTCTTCATTCGTCATCTTCATCGGGAGTCTCCACTGATTTGAAAAGTTGCTCAAGCGAAGTGTTCACAATGATACCCCACTTTTCGTTTATGACGCCACGCCTTCCCCCGGGCACCAAGGTGACGAGGCTTTTGCTGCCAAGTTTTTTGTGGTGCTCAAACAGGTCCGTTGTTTTGTGTCCAAGGTGAGCAAGTACGAAGCCTACTCTTGCAATGGCCTTTTGACTCCCCAGCGCCAAACAGCATTTTTTGAATTCTTGCAGCGTTCTTTTGTCCTGCGCAACTGTGGCAAGCCACAGGTATGCCTCCGGCAAGTCAGAAAAGTGTTTTTGGTCGGAAATAACATCGAACACAGTGCGCGCTCGCGATGAATAAAAAAAGTTCGCTTCGGCCCCCGGCATGTGGGTTACTGATGTAAATCCCAGCTTCTCTTGAGGGAGCTTTATGAATGTGAAGGTGCTGCCTGCGATTTTTCGCTCGCCCGACAAAACATTGTTGTACAACGCTATTTTCTGCACAACCTGTGTTGAAAATCCGTGGTGTGCAAGAGCGGCAATGCCGGCTGCCTGCCATGTAGCCTTCAGACAATTCATGTAGCACGGAAGCACTTCGTAGGCCGACGGCTTCCACGTTTTTCCCGGAGGGAGCCTGCCTGGAATGAGATAAAGTTTTCGTTGGAGCCTTTGTATGCGCGCCGCTTTAACGAGCCGTGTGAGGAGCTGTACGGTTTGCCGTTCAGTGAGCGCAAGTTTTTCTCTAATCTCGTTGGAAGTGACCACCGCAAACGTTTTTCCATTAGCCTTGATTTCACCGTAGGCAAAGAGGCGCTGAGTTTGGTCGTAGGAATCTGGGACGCGTTGTTCGTTCATTCTTCGTAGTCTCCAATTTAAAGACTACGCTAAACAAGTGAACAATTCAAGCCGCGCGTCAAAACCCGGTTTCGAGCGCACCTTTACAATTTTACCTACATTTTTGATTCCATTTTCAAGGACATCCCCAATCTTTGCAAACGTTAACATCGTCTATGTAAATATCTTTCACAGGGCCAGAGACCTCAAAATAATTTCGCCAGTTATTGCTGGTCAGAGCAACTCCGCAAATTGAGATATTTTTGAACCGAATATTAGTGATATTTCCATTCTGAAAGTATGGATCAACATCATCACTCCACCCTATGAGTTGACTTTTATTGCGTTGCCCACCTGTTACCGAAATATCGCTAAAAGAAATATTGGAAATCAACCCACGCGGTCTTTTGTTGCTGCACCAGGGAGTGAGTCTGTGAGTTAACGCAAATAATCTATCCACGTCTCCCTCAATTTTCAACGGGCCAAATTGCTGATTCCCAATAAATATCGAAGATGTTTCTCCACACATTTCCGATCGAAAAAGACCATCGGAGGAAGGAATAACGGTAGTTACAATTTTATCGGGAATTCCAACACTCCCCTTAAAAGAATGGGAGTGTTGAGGATAGTAGCCATATCCCATCAGATAGGGACTACGACCAACAAGCAAATTATTTTCAGTCACCATGTCGCCATAGAATGAATCCTCAGCATCCATGATGTCATCATTTAAAAACAAGAAATTATTTTTGTTGACAACCTTTCCTTGGACAAAAAGCCCAGTTGTGTTGTAAGTCCAGGGACTGACAAGCACAGTGCTGTCGATATTGATAGGCGTCGATGAATCCGTCGTCAAATTAATTCCCCACATGGGTTGGCGCAATATTGTTACCTCTTTTACCGTGACTGGAGTGTTTCCCATTTGAACAATCTCTGGCCCGCTGTCTTGAACCTTAAGAGAGTGAATCATTCCATAAGGAAGACTCTTAAGATAATCAAGTGAGGCAACGTATTCCCACGAAACATCTTCCCCAAGAAGCACGCCAGGACCCTCAATGGTTAGGCCCGATCCCGTTGAAGCATGCTTCACAAGATTAAGACTCCCTTTTACAAAAGCACCGTTCTCAAAAAAAACCGTTTTATGTTGTTCCGAAATGGGAAAACTCCATTGGGAGTTTGAATTCCCCGAGGTATATTGCACTCCTGATGCGTAATATTTCACAGCAGGATCTGTAGGTATAACAATCGGCTTTTCTGGTTGGAGGCTAATGACAACGGAATGAAAGGTATCCCCATCAAAAGTGACGAGAATATTTTTTGTTTCAAGATATCCTTTTGACACCCATAACGAGACTGTTTTTGTCGATTTATTCAACTCAAAGCGACTCACCGCATCCGACGGATAAACTTGCACAGAATTCGGGCTGCCCCACGGTCTCTCAATATTCACAAGCAATTCAGAGGTTAAATTCGTCAAAATACTGGTTCCCGAAACCTGCGGTTGAGAACCTTCAAACCATGGGGTTGTTGATTGTCTAAAATCCTCCCAAGTGTGAGAAGGGAACCATGTGCTGCCATCAAAAACAGACACACTAAAATTTGTTGATTTTTTGTACGCTGGTTGACCAACGGGCGGAACAGCTGGTTCCAAGGCTGGCACAGTATTCCAAGCGGTGCAGGCACCGGAGCCGTCGTGAAACCACGCGTGAACAGGCTGAGACGGCCCATTGCCGCAATATACCCAATAGTCGTGTGCTCTTCGTCTGCAAATTTCGGGATCTTGGTTGGAACCATCCCAACTATCGTACAGAAATTGTGGTGTTAAGGCCCCGTTTTCACAGTAAGGCAAAGCTATTAAACAATTGGAGGCTGCGCCCAACAGCAAACCTGAGGCAGCTTTGGCATCAATTGGTAACACCGGCTCCAGAGGCATTGCCATTGCAGAGTTCTGCTTAGGGATTTCACCGGCTGATGTCACCTGCTTGCCCAACTTTGGATTTTCATTCTGAGACGCAACCCGATTGTTCACAGTCTTCTTCATGCAAGAAAAATTGAAAAGCAGCAGTATCATTCCCGATTTTAGGTTGCCTTTATTCATAAAAAGCCCCAGGTGTTTCGAAGCGTCGAATCTCCTCTCTTTTATCGGAAGACTGAAAGAATACTAAAGCAAAAAAAACGAAAAAAAGTGAACTGCTCCGTGAACTATTGTATCGACGTGCGATTGAAATTATTCCATAAGCAATCTAACAAGCTCCGTGCCAAACTCAACATGAAGAGTGTCGCTAGAGTCAAGATGCGCTTGCTTGTACCAAGCCTCTGGCGCCTCGGGGTGAGGACCAATAACACCCACTTTGCCCAAACCGTAGGTTGAAATCATGGCCGCAACGGCCTGGTTGTGTGCATAGCGCGCCAAAATCTGAGTCCCTGGATTTGGGTCGTGACGGAAAAAAAAGAAAGGACCATCTTGGAAGAAAATGGGAAAAGATAAATTCCTCCAAGTCATTTTCACAAGAGTATTCGAGTCGTCGTCAACCTTGGAATTCTCTGACCCCACATAACGTTCCGATTCGGAATCTTGCAATAGTTCAAACCCAGGATTAGACCCTGCCAAATATCCTCCCATACAAATTCCCAAATATCGCCCGCCTTGCTGAACAAAGTAACGGATATCGCTGGCGTAGCGCCTCATGAGAATAGCCCCCTCTCGGACCGATTCATCACCACCTGGCTGGACATAAATCTGCGCTTGAGACAATATTTCTCTATTAAGAGGTTGAGTTTCGCGGGGACCCACATAAACAATCTTTAGGCGTGGCAAAGCGCGTTGCAGGAGCTCCGCTGCGGCTTCTGCGCAATCGGAACATCCAGGACGCCCCCGATAGACTGCCGCAACATAAGATGAAGTTTGCCAAGAGCTTGGCAGCAAAAATCCGCTTTGAGCCGTCGCCTCTTTAGCTGCAAAAAATGAGGCAACAGCCGTTGTCAGGTAAATTCTATGATTCAAATTTATGCCCTGAAAGAATTCCATCTAAAAATCCGCACCACCCAAAATTAAGACGCGGTTCATGCATCCAGTATTTTTTTATGCAATTCTACGGTCAAGGTTTCGATTCGTTGACTCAATTGCTGAGTCATTTCCGTTAAAGCGGTATTTTGTTTCATTAACTCTACCAAATATACTGCTTGTTTCGCAGCAAGAAGTTCGCGTTCCTCACTTGCTTGATGAATAGCTTCGCGGTGCTGCGCGTCGGCTTCAGCATGGGCTTTGTCGCGGTCGGCTTGTCGGGTTTGTGCCAATAAAATAAGAGGAGCTGCGTAAGCAGCTTGCAAGCTAAAGGCAAGGTTAAGAAGAATAAAGGGATAGAGATCAAAGTGAGCGAAACCCAAAATATTAGCAAAAATCCATAGGGCAACAATAATGGTTTGTGCAATTAAGAAAACAGGTGTGCCAAAGAAACGCGCAAATGCCTCGGCGCGCAAAGCAAACCAATCGTCCCCAAAAACTGAACCAAGATGCAGATGTGGCAAATGAAAACGAAAGTAATATCGATCATGCTTTGCCTCTGCATTAATTTTATTTTCTAAACCTTCTTTCGCCATGTCGTGCCTCCGCGCTTCATCATCATCGGCGTCCTAACTCTTTATCATCAGTACCCTAAGGCAGCATCATATCATCAGTGCCCTAAGGCAGCATCAAAGTCTTCCAGTATTTGTTCGGCAGGTTCAAGTCATGGTGCTGGTGGAACTGGAATTGCGGCAGCACTCATAACATCGCCATTGTCATTTCGGCGTTTGCAATTCAATCCGGCGCAAAGCGGCAAACTAGCAAGTACCAACGCCTTGAAAGGTGACAAGCGCGATGTTCCGCCCTGTGGCAACTTGTAGGAAAGCCTCGACTCCACAAACATCGCAGGGTGGCCCGGAGCAATATCCGCTGAGTCACGATTTCTTCTTCATGAGAGTCGCGTTCGTGTTGATGTATCGCCCTATCATGTCCCGTTCCCTTTCTTCGAGCCCTGCCGTTTCTGCAAATTCTTTCCATCCTTCCACGGCGGTAATGACTCTGTCGATGATGACTCTGTCGATGATGCTTTTCCATCGACCTACGTTGAATCGGTCGGCGATGATGGCGAAATCATCCCTTTCGAATCCTGTCCATTTTCCA
>CAIZES010000079.1 GCA_903932045.1 uncultured Silvanigrella sp.
CGGGCTCAAAGGGCGTTTCTCTTCGATCTCGCGAAGCCAGAGTTCCAAGGAATGGAGTTCCCCGCTTTGTTCGAGGAGGTCGAGTCGCTCGTGCTCGTTGTAGAACGATCTGATTTCATCCAATCCCTCCTCGACCAATCGAACCACCACCTTGAAGTCATTCTGCTGCAATGCGACCGCTCCGTTGGCGCGAATGCGCATCATCAATACCTGCGGTCGGAATTGCTGCAATGACCACGAAAGATCGTCGCTCGTCGCGTATTCCTCAACAAAATCGAGCATCTCCAAATTACGTTCGGTATCCCGAATAACCGCGTCAAAATCCTCCAATTGGAACAGGCAGATGTAGCGATGATGATATTGAATGGCTTCCTGCTGAATTTTGGCGCAATCTTCGGCGCTCAACTCAAAAGTCTCGTCATCACCGCCGTTGGCGGTTTGGTGTTTTTTCAGTTGCGCCATATAGTGTTCGAGCAGTGACTCATGCCCGAACGGGCGCTTGCCATCGGGCCGTCCCTCGGCATTCATTTGCAGCACGCCCAAATCAACGCGCAACTGAATCTTTTCAGTGCCGTCCAGCCCCTTAAATTTTCTTACCACCACCTGCCCCGGTTGGTAATCCCATTCATCCAGGATCGCCGAAATATCGAAACTCATACTTCGAATATGGACGCGCCATGCCGCCAAGTCAACGAAACCAGAAAGAGTGAACATGCATGGTCGAATTGCAACTGAAGCTTTTTGCAGCAAAGGCATTTTCTCCCCTGAAACTCGAAGAGCAGCCCTGCCCAGATTGCAGTCTCAGCCATTGTTTGAACCCAGTCCGGCCCCGGGAATCGGTGTTTTCTTGCCATCAACCATGTTCACCATGACTGCCGAAGTGCTAAACACTTCGCGGTTCTTGGTTCGATTGGCAGCTTTGATTTGGACAACGCAAGAGGTCGTCCTTCGTTTAACGACATCCGCCTTGATGGTGACAATCTCACCCGCTTGCACCGGGGTTAGAAAATCGAACTGCCCGAAGAGTTTGGTGACAAACTGCGTATTCGGAAAAGCCAGGGTGGCAGCCATGTACGCGCTTTCGTCCGCCAATTGCATCATATAGCCTCCAAAAAGGGTTCCCGCGTGGTTGAGATGCTCCGGTCTTACAATGAAAGATGTTTCCATTTGTTATCTTAAACTGGACAGTGAAATATTCATGAATCCTCGTCAAGGTTGAAACGGCTCCAAAATCCTCACCCAGCGCGTATGGCATGAGGAGAAGGCATGGGAATACAAGGGAAAACCCGCAAAAAACACCAAAAAGCCAGGGAAACATGGCAAATCTATCAAATCAATAGTGAGAATGACGCAATCCAAAGCGCCGTAGGCGCGACATCGTTGTAGAACCAAAACCCATCGTTTTTTGCACCAAGCAAAATGAACGATCCTGCCCGTTTACAATACATTGTCGCGTTACCGCGGCTTTCGGGTGTTATTTTGCGGGTTTTTCTTGGTATTCTCTGGAAATTCTTTTTTCTCATGCATACGCGCTGTTTTTAACCTAAAATCAAGAATCAAGTCTTGCATTTTTGACCGATTTCCGTTTAAAAGGCTGC
>CAIZES010000080.1 GCA_903932045.1 uncultured Silvanigrella sp.
TTGCAATTGTACAATTTTGGTCGAAGCTTCACTTCGCTTGAAATTTAAAACACTGGAAGTGCTCCCGCAACTATGCAATTCACTTCAGCCAAGCTTCAACTGAAATCTCCCAGTTGTTCGAGCAAGCTTTTCCAGGATGTTTTTTAAAATTTGCGCGTTCCATGTTTTCCACAGTCTATCCACAATCGTTCGACAAAAATCTTAGCGTTGATTTCGTACTACAAGACACAACCTCAATAGGCTTAACATGGTCAAAGACAACTCACTTGCAATTTCCTCTCACATCACTCGCCATTGCGCTTGCGGGCAGTCATTCCAAAGCTACCGAACGCTTTGAAATCTGCACAAAAGCCCTGGAAGAATGGCCTGGAACACGAGTGGATGTTCGCATGATGCGAGCCATTGGATATGTGATTCAATTTGTGGAGAATCGCAAAAATTTAAGCCCAGCAGCTCAAATGCTACGTTTTTATAGAATTATGGAACAATTTCGTGGTGCTCCTATTGCCGATACTTTGTTCTTTCTATCGGCCGCCACCAACATCACTCAGCACCAAGACACTCTATTGAAAGATGTTATTGAAAAATGTGCCCAGTATCGCGAATGTGAACAGGATACCGTAAAGTGGATGCGTAGCTTTTTTTCCGAAAAAGTAACTCAAGAAATAAGAACCTCATTGGCAAAAAAAGTCTCTGAGCAAAAATTACCACCACAGCTCATTGGCGTTTGGGTGGGCCTCTTAGAAGGCATGGCGTGGTGCGAAGGAATCAATATTCCAATACGGGAAGAACTTCTGAGCGCAAATTCAAACAACATTTCAATTGAACAAGCATTACAATTACATCAAGAAATGAGTAACCTTCAGAAGCTGGAGTAGGTCTGGAGTAGGTCTGGAGTAGGTCTGGAATAAAGCTGGAATTTAATTGCGATTGTATAAATAGCTCAAAGACAATCCACGCCAGCGCCACAAACAAATCCCGATTGACCATCCCATTTGATACTATAAAAATTCTTTCCACTTGTCGAACTACAAACAACACTTGTTTCGGATATTTTTTCTACATTTGCACCGTTCGGCATGAGTTTTATGACATCAGCTGGCACGAATGATGCTGTTTTCCGAAAATAAATATCATCTTTATTCACAGCACAAGCGGTTTTTCCTGCATTAATCGCATCCACAATGGAATTATAAAACAGCGTACTCCACTGTTTGCCATTGCAGGTAGCGTCGCCACCACCATAAAGATTACAAAGAGCGATCTCCTTAGCAGAAAAATCTTTGCATGTGCTGTCGAGCTTGCACTGTGGACGTGGCCCTGGCTCCGTTGCCAGCGCACCTGATGGAATCACCCCCGAGTCGCCACCGGGAGGATTGCCACCGGGAGGATTGCCACCCGTACCGTTTCCCGAAGAATCACCATTGGAGGAATCTTTATTAGGATGATTTGTAACCGGTGCCGGGTTATCGGGGTCCGATGGAACTCCCTGCTTATTCACAGCGTCAATAGGCGGCCGCACGGCTTTGGGGCGAGGCTCGGCACACGACACAACAAGAAGCGAGAACGCCAAATTCGCAAAAAGCCCAAAACATCTCAACTTCGTGCACCCAAACTTCGTGCACCCAAACTTCGTGCACCCAAACTTCGTGAACTCGAACTTCGTGAACTCAAACTTCATGTGTGCAAACTTCATGCATCCCTCCTACCAATAGGCAAGGTTAAAAACTCTGAGGAACGTTTCGGCATGCAGGCGAGCAACTTTAGCAGAGCAACTTTAGCAGCTGCAACTTTAGCAGCTTTGGCCAAATCACTTTGCTGAAGCAACCATGCCAGAAAGCGCCGAGTCTAAAAACATCAATAAAAACCGGGAAAAAAGAATGGCAAAAAATCCAAAAGATTTCAAAAATTGAAAAACGTTTTGAAGCAATTGACAAGCCCGAATGGGTGAACTAATGGTTCCACCTCTCGGGCGGTTAGCTCAGTTGGTTAGAGCACTAGCTTGACATGCTAGTGGTCACTGGTTCGAATCCAGTATCGCCCACCATTCATCTCAAAGCCCAGCAGTCCCATTCAGAAATCGAAACGAATCCAAAAAAATTGTTATATGCACCGTTCGAGTCGCTCTTTTTAAGCGTCGATTCTTGAGTTTTTCTCTGCTTATCGTGCTTCTTCGACTCCTCCATTTTCCATAACCCCGACCCAAATACCGTAAACTTAAGCGCCTCCCATGTTCTGACCACGCAACGAAAGCAATTCCAAAAACCTGTCCGATGACGCTACCGCAGAAAGAAGCCTGTATTGCCCCGAGCTCCTTGTGGCATCACGTTTTTGTGCAAGAACATCTTTGATGTGAAAGATATTGGTAAAGGTTTAATGCTTTCTGTAACTTCTTGGGTGCTTTGCAACAACATTCACCCCATCGAGAATTTCAATCGCTGTTGTGCTTGCAGAAAGCGTGAGATTTGTGCGCACAAACCTTGCAGGAACACTATAGTCCTTGAGCGTAGTCATGTTGAGTGTTTTACCAAAACGACGTGGGCACGGAATAAGAACAATTTCCGCAGCTGCTGGTATTTCGGCCACAAAATTTGATTTGTCGGCATAGCAATAGCCACCTTCGCGAAGTTTGCGAAAATCCGAAATACCCTTGGGCATCTTCAGTTTTGGCGCTTGCAGAGGATGCATTTTTGTCTCCATCTCAGTCTCGGTCTTGGCCCCAGTCTTAGTCTCACTGCCCAGACTGCGTATTGCGAGATTTTTCGTGCGCAGCAAACCACACTTTAATTTTTTCAACATCAGTTGTCTCGAGCAAGAGATCAAAAAGTTTTTCGAGTTCTTCCCCAGAAAGATGCGACAAAGATGCAACATAATTACCGCTCGAACCATTCAGGCGCTTTTAACTTCATTAGCAACAACCGCCATGGACGCTACAATTTCTAATCCAACTTTCTTATTTAAATAAGGAGTATCGTGCATATTTTCAATTGCAATAGCATCCATGCCGGAGTCTGAAAATATCTTTGCTTCTTCTTTTGCTTTTGAAATAATCGCGGCCATATTGCCTGCGTACAGAGCTGTTCCGGGAAGAGCATCCACATGAATCATTCCAATTATCGACTTCTGAGGCAAAAAACGTGTTCTTTTCATTCTCTGTTTCCTCTCACACACTCACGCACACACTCACGCACACACTCACGCAATAATGCAATTTCACAGACACATAGACACACGCACTTGCTCGCTCAGACATCAGTTTTAAAATTCCGCGAAATATTAGCAAAACGTTGAATAGCGGTTTGCGAATCAAGAATGGGCTCAACAGCGCGAGAATCCCACAACACGCCCATAGCCAACCCCTCAGCCGCGCCCACTGCGTCGGTTCCGGTTCCGGTTCCGGTTCCGGGAATTTTACTGCTAGGATGAGGAATCAAGCCACTTTGCCAATACCAATTCAATCGCGCACGAGGACTGCTCAAAAGCTCGGCAGCAGGACGCCACTCCAAGTGACGTTCCGAAAACTGTTCGGGAGGATAGCGCAATTGCAAAGTCCGATAACGATTCTTAACGCCACTTTGCGTACACCAAATTTCCACACCAAGCGCTGCAGCAGCACTTTCAGGGGAAAGATTCTCTGTGGGTTGCGCTAGACTCCATTCCACACCAATTCCATCACAAGGGGTTTGCCCGCGAACAACAAGTTCAAGGCGCAAAAGCTTAATTTCACCAGAAGCACGACGTCGAGGATGCCAATAGTGAGTCTCATTCAGAGAATTCTTTGCGTCCATTGAGTTCATTCCGCACCTCCTGCTGCAAAAAAATTGGACAAAAATTCGCGTTCCTTATAAACCTCAGCGTCAACATTAGCCTCCTGAACAAACCCATGTGCACGACCCAAAATTGCCGCCATATGAATATTGATATTTTGTGGAAGAGGACGCACAGGATAAGGCATTTGCTTATCGGGAAATGTTTGCGGCATTTCTGCCAAACTTGCGAGACACATCATCCAGTAGTTATTCAAAGGAGACGGCCACAATTTTTGTGCTATAGCAATAGTAGCAAGTGAGGTAAACACTTTATGTTCGTCGGCGGCAAGCTTGCGCGAAAAAGTTTTTAGGGCACTTGTGGGATCGAAAGACATCACCCACTCAAAGTTCTTTTTTTGCAAAAATTCGGCCGAAGAAATTCCATGCGCAGTTATTCCTAAAAACAAACGCGCTGAATCGCAGAGCAACTGACACGACAAATCATCGGGATGACGCAACAGTCGAGCCTCGCCCCATGCCAAAAAAAGTTCAACAATGTGATCACTGTAAAGATGACGACTCACAGAGGATGGCAAAAATATTTTTTGCAATCCCGAAAGCACAACCGCATCCAAAGCATCTAATTCAGCCAAAATATCGGGTTCATATTTAAGCACGGGAATGACATCGGTAAGCCAACGCTCTAGCGCTATAAAAGTTTTGAGCATCCATGATGCCATTTCGTTGCGAAAAACACCGAGTCGTTCGAACATCTTCGCAAGCTCGTTTTGAGCTTCTGCGTCAGGGTTTCTCCTCACTTTCTCGTGCATTTTTCCGTATTCAACCGCCACAATAGCATTGCGATGCTCCCACTCTTCTTCCAATAAACAAACCTCGCGTTGCAAGGTACGAATGCGAGCAAATAAAGGACGACGAACTTTGGAAACTCTATTCTGAATTTGACTTGCCGAAAACTCTTCTAATCCGTAAGCCATATATGCAGGCGCTGTGCGAGGTATATGCGCGTCAGTTTCCAGACCAAAACGCATACCGTGTTCACTGAAAGAAACAAACCACTCTTCGCCATTTGCTTCAAAAAGCGGACACCCTACGCCATCGAGGTCACAAAAATGAACAACTGTTCGAAATTGAAAATTGCGATCGTTATGGCCAAACCAGTGGTACAAACCAAGGTTAATTTGCTCTTCAAAAACACGCAATGCATCCTGAATCTGCAATGTCGACAGATTTTTAGAAGCATCCAAAAAACCAGACTGCCGAAAAACATCTCCAAAAAATACCGCTAAGGCCTCACCCACTGCAGCTTGAGCATTTCGCTTTTCATCGGCCTTTTTTGAATTCAATTTGTCTGCAACAGAGTGTCCACGATAACCATCCAAAAACTTTTGAAAACCAGGAAAAACTTTTGCCTGTGAAAGAATCTCCGCAAGACGAGGCCACGCCTTCACAAGTTCTTGAGTCAGGAGCTGAAGTGCCTGCACAGCCCCAACTGCCTCCGCTACCTCCGCTGCCTCCGCTACCTCCGCTACCTCCGCTGCCTCCGCTACCTCCGCTACCTCCGCTACCTCCGCTACCTCCGCTACCTCCGCTGCCTCCGCTACCTCCGCTGCCTCCGCTACCTCCGCTGCCTCCGCTGCCTCCGCTGCCTCCGCTGCCTCCGCCGCCTGAACATCTTGTTTATTATTATTCATGAGGCTCTGCCTTGTTTTCTGCGCCGTGATCGGCATTGAGTTCTGCCCGGTGATCTGCGCTGTCGAGCGTTGAAATGAGTCGAGCCTCCACAAAATCGATTTCAATATCGTTTGCAGCTCCCAACTTTGCCTCGGCCAATAATTTTTCGTACGAATCCAATAGTGAAGCCACCAATTCGCGGTTGGGCGTGTCATCCAAAGACTTTGTTAAAAAGCGTCGCGCTCGTGCAATAAGTGTGTTCAAAACAGGGATAGCATCGGGGCGATCAAAATTGATTTCCGCACCATTTGAATCACTGCCACCCAAAGAATTCGAAAAAGAACCAGTGCCAGAAAGTGCACCATGAAAAGATTCGTCCAATGATTGGGCCCCAAGTTTGCGCCAGCCAATGACTTCGCCAGTGCGGCTGTCGAACTGAGCTTCAGCCTCGTTTGAGGTTTCCAACTGTTTTGCCAGCACATGAACCATGCCATTGGCATCGTATGTGAGCTGAATTTCGCAGCGCGCTCCCTTTGGACAAGGTTGCTCCAACTCAAACAAAAACGAACCAATGAGCCTGTTCTCGCCAACAGTTTGTTGCTCACCCTGCACCACTACCACCTGCACCGCAATTTGATTTTGATACAACGTATTAAAGAACTCGCTGCGACGCGCAGGCAAAGGCGAATTGCGATGAATAATGGGCGCAACTCTTAGGGTATTTTGAAGCTCCGTATTAAAGTCGTGAATGCGTTCACCCAAAATTTGCTCGAGATCGACATCGGAAGCGGGATGCAGTACGCCAAACTTTCGAGCAACTTTTTTGTAGTTTTGGTTGATGGTATTCGGATCATCGGCAACACCAATACCCAAAGAGTGGCTACACACATCAACAAGAATGGTGTCAGGCTCAATTCCCAAAATAATGGCAGCCTGCACGGCAGCACCCCAGCTGACAGCTAAATCTGGCTCCAAACGCGCATCAATTTGACTCTGCGGAAAGTAGCTTTCAAGCATTTTGCGCACAATGGAAAGACGAGTGGATCCTCCCACCAACAAAATACGCGAAACCTGATGCGCCCTGCGCTTTGCCGCGTGCATGGCTCGTTCGGTAAGTTCAAGCGTGCGCCCCACAAACGGCTCTGCAACGGACTCAAGCTCATCACGCAAAACTGTAGTATTTAGCGAAACACCACCACCGTTGCCATCCAAATCGCTTTTGGAAATAGAAAACGAACCACGACCCTCCAAAGCAATTTTTGCATCTTCTGCAATGGTCACAAGCTTTTTGAAAAGCGGAGAGTCGTGACGCGTGCGTTTTGCAGTGAATACAGGCTCAACTTTTTGCAAAAGCTTATCGGCAAGAGCAATATCAATGTCGTCGCCACCCAAAAAGATGTCGCCCTCGCTGGAAAGAACGTTAAAAACAAGGCCCTGACGCTCAACAAGACTCACATCAAATGTGCCACCACCAAAATCGAAAACACCCACAGTTTCGTGGTCTGTGTGACGCACATCGGGCAGCATACTGTAAGCAAGCGCAGCAGCAGTGGGCTCATTCACAATACGCAACACATAAATCCCCGCACGCGCTGCAGCCTGAATTGTGGCCCGACGCGCAGCATCATCAAAGTGAGCGGGAACAGTAATCACGGCCCAAATGCCACCATGCAATTCTTTTTGTTGCACCAAAACCGGATGCGATGCCAAATGTTTAAGCACATACGTGGCGGCGTCTTCGGGGCTGTACGCCTGTTCATTGGAAAAAAAGCTTGGAGCAATGCTGCCCATGCTGCGTTTTGTTCCACGAATTACGGTGGCTGGCTTTTCCGACAACACCTTTGCCGCCTTTGCGCCAACAACTTCGTGGCCCAAGTGCTCGTCAAAATACAAAAGCGAAGGCACAAGCTGCAAATCGTCGTACAACAAAGTTTCGGGTTCGGGCTCGCCCGGTGTATAAACAGACACAACGGAGTTTGTGGTTCCCAAATCGATTCCCACCGCGCACACACCCGGTGGTGGCGCAACAAAAGCACCTTCGCCATTTGCGGCTGCCGTGCCAAAAGGCGATGAACCTGATGAAGATGTTGTGGTACCCGAACCCACTGGGGGGCGCTTTCGAAACTGAATAACCGTCATGCACAAACTCCCAATACCGAAACCAACCAACCCAAGGAATTCCGCAGTTTTGTTAAAACCGAGCGGCGGACCAACCCAAGGGTTTCTTTGATGCGCCATTGTACAGGCACTAGCGAGGATTTCTCAATGATTCGTCCCGTTTTTCCACTGCTTATTTTGTTTCGCCATGGCCAAACCGACTACAACGCATCTCGCCGGTTTCAAGGACAGTCTGATACGCCCTTGAATACCTTGGGTCGAGACCAAGCACGGCGTGCAGGCGAAATTGTAGGAAATTTGCTTGAGCCACTTGTGCGAGCAGGATCACATTTGGGTCAGTGTCTTACGTCCGATTTGCCACGTGCGCGCGAAACCGCCGATATTGTGCAAGCCATTGTGAAAAACCGCATGGGAATTGTGATTCCTTTTGCAAACGAAATTCGCCTTCGAGAATTCAGCGTGGGAAGCCTTCAAGACCACACTGTTGACGAATTTGAAGCCGCATTTCCCGGAATTTTGCAAAACTTTTTTAGAAGCTACGAGGGCAATCCCTACACAGCAAAGTATCCTGGCGAGCGTGGCGAATCGCGTGGCATGTTGGCTGAACGCCTGGCTCCTATGGTGCGCAATGTGAACGAAATTTGGGAACAGGCTCTTTTAGCAGCAAACAAAGAACCGAAAGCAGCTGCGGCAAAAAACGTTTATGCACAGGAAGGTTCTGAGTGGCAAAAAACTCCAACCAAAATTCATTTGTGGTCGGCACACGGCGGTGTCATTGATACTTTGCTTGAGCTTATGAATATTGATGCTTTTGGAAACAAAAGACTTATTGGCAACGGCGATGTTTTGGTGCTTGCACCCGTAGAAAAAAACAGTGCATCGCAACGTCATAGCGAAGCCGGCAGCGTCAGTTCGGCAACCACGTCAGCAACAGTTTCGGCAACCACGTCAGCAACAGTTTCGGCAACAGTTTCGGCAACGGTTTCGGCAACGGTTTCGGCAA